>NZ_CP090958.1:622849-934274 GCF_025787225.1 Saxibacter everestensis | reverse complement strand
GGAACCGGGACGGCTCCTCGGAGATGACCAGAGAGTCGCCGCCGAGTGCGCTCAACCCCTGGCTCAGGGTGTCGGCCGGACTTCCACCCTCGACCCGGGCGACGACCTCGACGCCGGGACGATTCGGCGCGGTTCCGCTAGCCGGGTGCGCCGGGCGCGGGTGCCGGTTCGAGCCGCGCTGGTTCGAGCTGGCTGGGCGCGGGTGCTGGTTCGATGTGGAGGGTCCGGAACCGGTCGACCCGCCGAGGGCGCTCCCGGTGCCGGTCAGCCGCGGCTCTCCGCCTGCGACCTCGCAGAGCGCAGAAAGCAGTTCGATGATGCCGGTGGCGCCGGCATCCACGACGTCAGCCTCCGCAAGCACCTCGAGCTGCTCGGTCGTGGCCTGCAGGGCAGAGGCGCCTACCGTCCGGCAGTGGGTGAGCATCTCCGGAATGCTGGCTCCCGCCTCGGCCTGAGCCTGCGCCTCCTCGGCAATTGCGGCGAGCACTGTCAGCATGGTGCCCTCGACCGGGTCCGCGACCGCCCGGCGCGCCCGCGAGCTGGCGAGCATCAGCGCCCTGGCCAGGGAGTTGGAGTCGGCAACCTCAATAGTTTCCAGCGCGTCGGCACAGCCACGAAGCGCAACGCTCAGGATGAGACCGGAGTTGCCCCGGGCGCCGCGCAGTGCGCCGGTCGCCATCGCGCCGATCACGTCGGGCAACGAGGCCGACGCCGGCAGCCGGTCGACGGCAGCGTTGGCCGAGCGCAGGGTGAAGAACAGGTTGGTCCCGGTGTCTCCATCCGGCACCGGGAACACGTTCAGGTCGTCGATCGCTTCCCGCTCCTGCTTGAGCTGGGCGACCGCCCGTCGCGACCATGCTCGAGCAACGTGGGCGTTGAATGCCACCGCTGAATGGCTGCCGCTGGTCATTGTCCACCCGCGAAGTGCTGCCAGCCGGCGTTGAACCGGCTTGGGCTCCCGTTGAACGTGACGCCGGGGCCAGCCTCCGACGCACTGAGCACGGTGCCGATTTCGCGGAAGCCTTCCGGCAGGGGCACGTCGGGCGGGAAGCAGGCAAGCAGGCCGTGGTCTTCCCCGCCGCCGTGCAGCCACTTCAGTGCGGGGGCGCCCAGCACCTTCGCGGCTGGGGCGAGGCGTTCGGCCAGGTCGACGAAGGCATCATGGATCTCCAGCCGGACGCCGCTGGCGCGAGCGATCCGCGAGGCGTCCTTGACCAGACCGTCGGAAACGTCGAGCATCGCCGACGCCCCGGCTTCGGCTGCGGCAACGCCGGACAGGTAGGGCGGTTCGGGACGCAATTGGGCCATGATCAGCCCGGCAAGCGCAGGGTCGGCCCGGTGCTGCTCGGCGTCATCGACCAGCAGGTCGAGCCCTGCGGCAGCCAGCCCGACGGTACCGGCAAGTGCAACGACGTCGCCTGGCCGCGCGCCGTCCCGGCGTACCGGTTGCCGGCCCTCCAGCTGGCCGAAGGCCGTTATCGACACCATGATCTGTTCCGCACCCGAGAGGTCTCCGCCCGCAACGGAGGTATCGAGCTGCGCGCATTCGGCATCCAGGCCGCGGGCCAGACCCTCAAGCCAGGAAATGTCGGTCAGTTCCGGCACTGCCAGCGAAACCAGCAGGCCGACCGGCCGCGCCCCCATCGCTGCGACGTCCGCCAGGTTCTGTGCCGCGGCCTTGTGCCCGACGTCCTCACCACTGGACCAACGAACGACGAAGTCGTGATTTTCAACCAGCGCGTCGGCGGTGACCACCAGGTCTCCGGCTACGGTCAGCACGGCAGCATCGTCTCCGGGCCCCAGGACCACCGGGCCGCGAGAGGTCAGCAATGGGAGGATCCGGCTCAGCACCCCGTCTTCTCCCAGCTCGGCGCAGCTCACCATGGACTTAGACTGACCCTCCTACTCGTGGTTGTTCACCCTTAGTTTTACCTATCCCGCCGACATGCCGCCGGTTCGCCCCCTGCGTGCCGCCGGTTAGGACCCTGCGTGCCAGCGTTATGCGCGCTGCGCACCGTCGTTTATGCCCGCCGGCCACTGCCGTTTATGTCTGCCGGCCACTGCCGTTTATGTCCGTCGCACACTGTCGTTATACCGTGCAGGAGTGGCACGTTCCTTCCGTATTCCCGCAGTCCTGCTCGCCGGCCTGGCTGCCCTGGCCGGGTGTTCCGACGTGGTCAATGTGAATCCGGCAACGAACGCTGCCGACCCAGCGTGCGCGAAGGTAATGATTCAGTTGCCCCAGGACCTTGGCGGCAATGCACTGCGTGACACGACGTCCCAGGCCACTGCCGCCTGGGGAGATCCCACGGTCGCTGTGCTGCGCTGCGGGCTCAAGCCCCCCGGCCCAACCACAACCCCCTGCGTATCGGTCAACGATGTCGACTGGCTCTCAGAAGACGAGGGAGATCACTGGCGGTTCACCAGCTATGGCCGCACCCCCGCGGTCGAGGTGCTGATCTCGACCACCGACACCTCGGGACAGAGCGTGCTGAACAGCGTTACGCCGGCCGTCGCGAACCTGCCGAAAACCGGCGCGTGCGTCGGCACGCAGGACGCCGACCCGGCGCCGTAACGGCACTGGCCGACGTCGATCCAGCTTCCAACTGCCTAGCGCAACCCGATGGGCCGGCTGAGGGCCAGTTGGATCAGCCGGTCGACGAGCTCGGGATAGTCGAGTCCCGACGCCTGCCACACCCGGGGAAACATCGAGAACGGCGTGAATCCAGGCATGGTGTTGAGTTCGTTAACAATCACCGAACCGTCATCGGTCACGAAGACGTCGACCCTGGCCAGCCCCTCCGCGCCAACGGCGTCGAATGTCTGAGCTGCCAGCTCCTGCACGCGCGCCGTGATGTCGTCCGGCAGGTCGGCCGGGCAACGGAGTTCAACGTTGCCCTCATCGAGGTACTTGGAATCGAAGTCATAGAACGCCGTCGCCGCGTCAACGACGATCTCCCCGAGCTTCGAGGCCTCCGGAGGAGCGTCGCCGAATCCCTGCAGGACGCCGCACTCGATTTCCCGGCCGACGATCCCCGCTTCAACAATGACTTTTCGATCGTGTTCACGAGCCTGCTCGATCGCCGCCGCGAGGTCTTTGGCCGATTCGACCTTGCTGATCCCGATACTCGAGCCGGCCCGCGCAGGCTTGACGAAGAGCGGGAAGCCCAGGGCGAGCGCGCGCTTGGTTGCCGATTCCGGGTCGGTGCGCCACTGCCGGTCGGTGATCACCGTGTAGGGCCCGACCGGGATACCGGCCCCCTCGAGGACGACCTTCATGTAGTGCTTGTCCATGCTGGCTGCCGAGGCGAAAACACCTGCGCCGACATACCTGGTGTCGCTGAGTTCCAGCATTCCCTGCAGCGTGCCGTCCTCACCGTACGGTCCGTGCAGCAACGGGAATACGACGTCGACGGCGCCGAGCTCCTGCGGGACATGGCCCGGGGTGAGCTCCACCAGCTGCGCAGACGTTGTGGACAGCGGCGGCACGATCGAGGATTCCGAGCCGTCGACCTCCGGCAGGTTGGCGGCCTCAAGGACGTACCGGGACGCATCGCTTCCCCTGACCCACTGCCCCTGCCGGGTGATGCCCAGCGGAACGACGTCATAACGCTCGCGATCAATCGCACCCAGCACTCCGGCGGCTGTCGCGCAGCTGACCGAGTGCTCACTGGAACGGCCGCCGAATATCACGGCCACTCGTGGTTTGCGGCTTTGCGGCTGGGGCATCTCATGCTCGGTATTCATCACCGGCAAGCTTATAGGGAACCTGCCCGAGGCCGCGCATTTCCCGGTCGAGTACGGTGATTTTCATGACCCACATCGCAGCCGGTTCCAGCCTGTACACCCGGACCGTCGTCGCCGGGCGCCCGGCGAAAGTCCCAGACGCACCGGTCGTGTCCCCGCTCACCATGTCGTCGACCTACGTCGCCGACCACGATTCCCAGCAGCCGCCCGGCCGGACCTACGCGCGCTCCTCGCAGCCGAACTGGGAAGATCTCGAGGCGACTATCGCCGACCTGGAATCGGCCCGTGACGCCCTGGTGTTCTCCTCCGGCACCGCCGCAATGGATGCCGCCCTGTCGCTCCTGCCGGCACACGGCACGGTTGTCTCGCATCGCCACCTGTATGCGGGGTCGCTTGTGCTGATGCGCGATCACGTCGAAACTCGCGGCATAACGTTCATGAGCTGCGATTTCACCGACCTGGCCGAGACCCGGCAAACGGTGGAGCAGGCGGCCGGTCAAGGACCGATCATGGTCTGGGCCGAGAGCAGCACGAATCCAATGATCGAGGTGCTCGATCTGCCTTCGCTGGCGAAGATAACCCAGGACTGCGGCGGCACCCTGGTGGTCGACAACACGTTCACCACTCCCCTGCTCGTCCGACCGCTGGAGCACGGAGCCGACCTGGTCGTGCACTCGGTGACGAAATATCTTTCCGGTCATTCCGACGTCGTAGCTGGGGCCATCGCAGTCCGGGACGAGGCGACCGCCGAGCGCCTGCACGATTACCGGACACATCGCGGAGCGATTCTGGGCCCGCAGGAGGCCTGGCTCGCACTACGCGGCATCCGCACCCTCGGCGTCCGGCTAGATCGGGCCAGTCAGAACGCGAGCGAGCTGGCAGCCCGCCTGGCCCGGCATCCAGCCGTCGCGCACGTCTACCATCCATCGCTTCCGGCAGATCCCGGGCATCAGCTGGCGAAATCGCTGTGGTCCGACTTCGGTGGCATGCTGTCGTTCGTGCCTGCGGGAGACTCGGAGCAGGAACGCGTAGCCCGCGCGGATGCCGCGATCTCGCGCGCGAAGCTGCTGGTGAGCGCGACAAGCCTCGGTGGGGTTGAAAGCAGCTGGGAACGTCGGCATCGACATGGCGAACCCGGCACGGTGCCGGCCGCAACAATCCGGATCAGCACCGGCATCGAGCATATCGACGACCTCTGGGCCGACATCGATCAGGCGCTGTCCGACTGAGCCTCAGGCGACAACGCGGCCCATTTCGCCTTGGCGGCCTTGCGCTTACTATCGGACTCACCAGATACCCCACATCCTGAGGACGAGACGCCATGGCTGTTCAAGACCCATCCTGGGAACCCCCGTTAGCCGGCACCGACCTGGAGCACCTCGCCGGGACGCTAGAGCGACTCCGCGCGACGTTCCGCTGGAAGGCGGACGGCCTCGACGTGGACCAGCTCCGTGCCCGGGCCGTGCCCACCTCCGACCTGACAGTGGGCGGCCTCCTCAAGCACCTGGCGGTATGCGAAGACGACGTCTTCTGCTGGCGGATGTCCGGTCAGCCGCCGGTCACCTGGATGTCGGCGCCGGAGGACGACGTAGCGCGCTGGCAGTTCACGGTGGATCCCGACGAGACGGCGGAGCAGGTCTACGCCCTCTGGGAGGCCGCTGTCGGTCGCTCCCGCGCCAGGCTGGGCGAACTCGTGGGCGATGGCGGGCTGGATCAGCCGGGCCACCTCGAGTTCGAGGGGGCGCACCCCAGCGTGCGCCGGCACCTGCACGACATCATCGAGGAGTACGGCCGTCACACCGGCCACATGGACCTGCTGCGCGAGGCGATCGACGGGCGCGTCGGGGAAGACCCGCCGGCCGACTGGCCGATGCTCCCACGGGAAATGGCCAAGGGCTGAGCCCGGGTCGGCTGGCCTGCTGGCCTGCTGGCCTGCTGGCCTGCGGAGTGCTTCACACAGTGTCGACGAGTTTGCCGCTCTTCGAAAGGTCGGGGTCGGTGCACGCCGCAAGATCGAAGCAGCATGGCCGCCGCTTACCGGATCGAAGTTTCGAGATACTGACTTCGACTCGTCGCTTGCGTGTTTCGGCGTTCTTCGTGGCGTTGATCCAGCGCACCCATTCCCAGCGCGCCATCGGCGTGATGCTTTTCCACTCCTCGGTGATATCCGGGGCGTCGGCCAGAGCAGCCTGGAAGTCCGCCGGGATGTCGGGCTCTGGCCAGTCTTTGGTCGGTTCGACCTCGATGGACACGGTGTCGCCATCACCGAGTGTCAGGGCTTTCAGCAACTTCTTACCGACCTCGAGCCAATGACCCCGCATGCCATCCGGTTCGACAACTGCGTCGAAAGCGTGCCCGTTCGGTGCCGCCTTGACAGTCAGCACGGCCTTCACCGCGACCTGGCCACGGGACGGCAGCCTGGCGCTTGCATCATCGGGGAACCGCACTATCGTCCGGTCGCCGATACTTTGCACGTGCCCTTCGAATCCGATCGCCGGCGGATCAGATGCGTTTCGTTGAAGTGTTTTCTCAGCCATTGCACCGCTCCCGGACGTGGGTCGTGATCTCCATGGCAGCCAGACTAGCCGCCGTTCAGCCTACGGCGCTTCTCGATTCCTGACTTGTTCCGGGATTGTCCACGTTTCACTGTCCACGTTTCGCAACGCGGGCTGGATGCAGCTATTTGTTCTCGGATTTCCGGGCGCGGGACAACAGCAGATCGGCGAGGTCCTCGACCGACAGTTTGCCGGCGATAACCGCGACAACGGCCTCCGTTATCGGCATGTCCGCGCCAACACTCGCGGCCAGCTGCAAAATGGCGGCGGACGACTTGACGCCTTCGGCAGTCTGCTTGGTCTTCGCGACAACTTCCTCGAGGCTTAGGCCCTTGCCGAGCAGCACGCCCACCGAATGGTTGCGCGACAACGGCGAGGCGCAGGTGGCCACCAGGTCGCCAAGGCCCGCCAGGCCGGACATGGTCTGCGGGTCGGCGCCCATTGCGACAGCCAGACGCGTGGTCTCGGCAAGGCCGCGGGTTATCAGCGAAGCCTTGCTGTTATCGCCAAGGCCCCGGCCTTCGGCAATTCCGCAGGCCAGCGCGATCACGTTCTTCACCGCCCCGCCAAGCTCAACACCGATCACATCGGTGTTGGTGTACGGCCGGAAGTATGAGTTGGCGGTCGCGTGCGCAAGCAGCTCAGCGGTCGCCTCGCTTCTCGAGGCGACGACCGTCGCACACGGCTGACGCTGGGCGATCTCCATTGCGAGATTGGGGCCGGAGACGACGGCGACCTGCTCCTCGGGCCAGCCGGTCGCTTCTACGATCACCTGGCTCATCCGCAGATGGGTGCCCCGCTCGACCCCCTTCATCAGGCTGACCAGAATTGCGTCGTGGCGAAGCTGGGGTTTCCAGATCTCGAGCTGCGCCCGCAGGGACTGCGCGGGCACGGCTAGAATGACGATCGGCCGGCCCGCGAGCGCCTCCGAAGGATCCGTCGTGGCACGGATCCGGTCGGACAGCGCGATATCGCCGAGATAGTCGGAGTTCTGGTGACGAGTGTTGATTTCGTCGACAACTTCCTGACGCCGGCCCCACATCATCACGTTGTGACCGGCATGGGCGACGACCTGGGCGAAGGTTGTCCCCCAGCTGCCGCAGCCCATCACGGCTACGTCGAGGTCGGCTTCGGGTACTGACACGCTCACGGTTTGGCTCCTCTGTAAACAAAACGACGTTCCGGCGGAGTCTCGCCCCGAAGCTTCGCAAGTAGTTCGACGGTCGCATCCTGGATGGTACTCGTCGCCTCCCGCAGTGTTCCGCCGTCGAGCGAACGATCGGCATAGGCCGAAAGGTCGACCGGCTTGCCAGCTGTCACCGTGAACTGTCGTCGCGGAAAGATCTTGGGCGCTTTGGAGTAGGGCGCCAGCACCTTCTGGATCCCCCAGTGCGCCATCGGGATGACAGGAGCGCCGGTTTCCAACGCCAGCCGGGCGGCACCGGTCCTGCCTCGCATCGGCCAGAGCTCCGGGTCCCGGGTGAGTGTTCCCTCGGGATAGATGACCACCAGTTTGCCCTCGGCAATCGCCTGCCTGGCGAACGTGAGCGCCTTCGAGGCGTCCCGGGTGTCGCGCAATACCGGAATCTGCCCACCGCGGGTCAGCGCCCAGCCGGCCGGCCGGAACTTGAACAGCGATGACTTCGCCAGAAAGTACGGCAGCCGTCCGCTGTTGTACAGGTAATGGCCGATCAGGATCGGGTCGACGTGGCTCAGGTGATTCGGGCAGACGATGGCCGGGCCGGAAGCGGGGATGTTCTCCAGGCCCATCCACTTGTGCCGCGCCATGATGTTGATGACCGGGCGCAGCGCATTGGCCAGCAGATCAACGCCGGGGTCGTGAGCGTCGGTCATGAAAGGGTGACGTTCGCGCCGAGTGCGTTCAGCTTTTCCATGAAGTTCTCGTAACCGCGGTTGATCAGCTCGATGCCCTGCACGGTCGATTCGCCTTCGGCGGCAAGCGCGGCGATCAGGTGGCTGAAGCCGCCACGCAGATCGGGCACCACTATGTCAGTGCCATGCAGCTTTGCCGGACCGGAGACGACGGCCGAATGGTTGAAGTTGCGCTGGCCGAACCGGCAGGGGATGCCGCCGAGGCATTCCTTGTACACCTGGATGACGGCGCCCATCCTGCCGAGCGCCTCGGTGAAACCAAACCGGTTCTCGTAGACAGTCTCGTGAATGATCGAGAGTCCGCGGGCCTGGGTCAGCGCAACGACGAGCGGCTGCTGCCAGTCAGTCATGAAACCAGGATGGACGTCTGTCTCCAGCACGAGGGAATTCAGGTCGCCGCCCGGATGCCGGAACAGGATGCCATCTTCGTCGACATCGAATTCGCCACCGATCCGGCGAAAGACGTTGAGGTAGGTCATCATGTCCGGCTGGTTGGCGCCGCGCACGTAGATCTCGCCCCGGGTCGCCAATGCGGCAGATGCCCAGGAACCGGTTTCCATCCGGTCCGGCAATGCACGGTGAACGTAGCCGCCAAGCTTCTCGACGCCCTCGATCCGGATCACCCGGTCGGTGTCGACGCTGATGATCGCGCCCATCTTCTGCAGGATCGCGATCAGATCCATGATTTCGGGTTCGATGGCCGCGCCGGTGAGTTCAGTCAGGCCCTCGGCGCATACCGCTGTCAGCAGGACCTGTTCCGTGGTACCGACGCTGGGATATGGCAACTGCACCTTCGTGCCGCGGAGCCTGTCCCGGGTGTAGATGTGAATACCCGAGTCCAGCTTGTCGACCGTGGCGCCGAAGCTCCGGAGCACATCGAGGTGGTAGTTGATCGGCCGATCGCCGATCCGGCAACCGCCGAGATCCGGGATGAATGCCTCGCCGAGCCGGTGCAGCAGCGGCCCGCAAAACAGGATCGGGATCCGGCTGGAACCGGCGTGCGCGTCGATGTCGGCGACGTGAGCGGACTCAACGTTGCGCGGGTCAACGACCAGTTCGCCATCCGGGTTGCCCGCATCCGGGCCGGAGGAAACCGTTGCGCCGTGCAGCTCGAGCAGGCCCCGGACGACATCGACATCGCGAATTCCTGGCACATTTCGCAACACACTCGGTTCTGAGCCGAGTAGCGAAGCCACCATTGCCTTTGGCACCAGATTTTTGGCACCGCGCACACTCACGGTGCCGCGAAGCGGAGTCCCGCCCTGAACTGTCAGCATAGATTTAGTCCTTCCCGGTGAAAAGTCACCGGGATAGACTTTACCCGCTTTTCGATGCCGCTCAGAGCGAGAGCGTTTTTGGACGCCAGGCAGCGCGCCGCGCTTCGAAGTCTGTGATTTCGTCCTCGTGGCGCAGGGTCAGGCCGATGTCGTCCAGGCCCTCGAGCAGGCGCCAGCGGGTGTAATCATCGATCTGGAACGGAACGGTGAGGGTGTCGCAATGCACGATGCGGGCTTCTAGATCGACCGTCACCTCGGTGCCCGGATGATTCTCCAGGATCTTCCAGATCAGCTCGATGTCGTCCTGCGCCAGCTGGGCAGCGACCAGCCCCTGCTTGCCCGAATTGCCCCGGAAGATGTCCGCGAACCGGTTCGAAAGCACTGCCTTGAAGCCATAGTCCTTCAGCGCCCAGACCGCATGCTCACGGGAGGACCCGGTGCCGAAATCGGCGCCGGCCACCAGCACAGAACCGTTCCTGAACGGTTCCTGATTCAGGACGAAATTCTCGTCCTGACGCCATGCGGAGAAGAGCCCGTCCTCGAAGCCCGTGCGGGAGACCCGCTTCAGATAGACGGCGGGGATGATCTGATCGGTGTCGACGTTGCTGCGGCGCAGCGGCACACCGACTCCGGTGTGCGATGAGAACTTTTCCATGATGCTTAATCCTTTTACTTACTTGGCGTCCGCGAGCTTTACTTACTTGGCGTCCGCGAGTTCCGCGGCGACGGGTACCAGGTCGGCGGGTGACGACAGCGTGCCCCGCACGGCCGTGGCGGCAGCTACCTGCGGGCTGACGAGATGGGTACGACCGCCCTTGCCCTGCCTGCCTTCGAAGTTTCGATTCGAGGTTGAGGCGGCACGCTCTCCCGGCTTCAGCTGGTCCGGATTCATCCCAAGGCACATCGAGCAGCCGGCAAACCGCCATTCGGCGCCGAAGTCCTTGAACACCTGGTCGAGGCCTTCGGCCTCCGCCTCGAGGCGCACCCGGGCAGATCCGGGAACGACCATCACCCGGACACCGTCGGCTTTCGTGCGGCCCTTGACGATATCGGCAGCGGCACGCAAATCCTCGATCCGGCCGTTGGTGCATGAGCCGAGGAACACTGTGTCGACCGCAATGTCCTTCAGCCTGGTGCCGGGCTGCAGATCCATGTACCGCAGCGCATTCTCCGCCGCGACCCGGTCGCTTTCGTCGGCGAAGTCCGCAGGGTCGGGCACATTGGCCGAAAGCGGCAGTCCCTGGCCGGGGTTCGTTCCCCAGGTCACGAACGGCTCGATATCTGCGGCCTGCAGCACAACCTCGGCATCGAAAACCGCGTCGTCGTCGGTGTGCAGTGTCTTCCAGTACTCGACGGCGTCATCCCAGTCGGCACCGGTGGCGGCGTGATCACGGCCATTGACGTAGTCGAACGTCGTCTCGTCAGGCGCAATCATGCCGGCTCGTGCGCCGGCCTCGATCGACATATTGCAGATCGTCATCCGGGCTTCCATGCTCAGCGCCTTGATCGCTTCGCCGCGATACTCCAGCACATAGCCCTGGCCTCCGCCGGTGCCGATCTTGGCGATAACGGCCAGGATGATGTCCTTGGCGCTCGACCCTTCCGGCAGATCGCCCTCGATCAGGATCGACATGGTCTTGAACGGCGCCAGCGACAGCGTCTGGGTAGCCATGACATGCTCAACCTCGCTGGTGCCGATGCCGAAGGCCAGCGCACCGAACGCGCCGTGTGTCGAGGTGTGCGAGTCGCCGCACACAACAGTCATACCCGGCTGCGTCAGGCCCAGCTGCGGGCCGACAACGTGAACGATGCCCTGCTCGGCATCGCCAAGTGAATGAATCCGGATGCCGAATTCCTTCGCGTTGTTCCGAAGCGTCTCGATCTGCGTCCGCGAGGTGAGATCGGCAATAGGCTTGTCGATGTCCCAGGTCGGCGTGTTGTGGTCTTCGGTCGCGATGGTCAGGTCGCGGCGGCGCACCTGGCGGCCGGCCAGGCGCAGGCCCTCGAACGCCTGCGGTGACGTGACCTCGTGCACGAGGTGGAGATCAATGTAGAGAGTGTCCGGTGTTCCATCCTCACCTCGACGCACGACGTGTGCGTCCCACACCTTCTCAGCCAGTGTCTGGCCCATTGAGTCCTCCTTGGCAATACCTAGCAATTGAACGAGCAAGCCGCGATGGCGGCGAATTAACACTGTAGAACGCCGTAATGCGCCTTCGGATTTGCATCTCACGCTTCGAGACGGCAATATCGTCCTATGGACAATAGTAGCGGAGTTGGCGTCATCGACAAGGCGGCCACGGTGCTCTCGGCCCTGGAAGCCGGCCCGGCAAGCCTTGCCGAATTAGTGGCAGCCACACAGCTGGCCCGGCCCACGGCCCATCGACTGGCGGTCGCCCTGGAGCACCACAGGCTGGTCAGCCGAGATCTACAGGGCCGGTTCGTACTCGGGCCCCGGCTGGCCGAGCTGGCGGCCGCAGCGGGCGAAGACCGGCTGCTCGCAACCGCAGGCCCGGTCCTGAGCACGCTCCGGGATAGAACCGCCGAAAGCGCCCAGCTGTACCGCCGGCAAGGCGATGTGCGGATCTGCGTTGCCGCGGCAGAACGTCCGATCGGCCTCCGGGACTCGATTCCGGTCGGCGCGACGCTCAGCATGCAGGCTGGCTCGGCAGCCCAGGTCCTGCTGGCCTGGGAAGAGCCGGACCGTCTGCACCTCGGGCTTCGCGGAGCCAGGTTCAGCGCCACCGTCCTATCCGGCGTCCGGCGCCGTGGCTGGGCGCAGAGCGTTTCCGAGCGGGAAGCCGGCGTTGCGTCTGTCTCCGCGCCGGTCCGCGGGCCGAGCGGCCGGGTTGTTGCGGCGGTGTCCATCTCGGGCCCGATCGAACGCCTCACCCGCCAGCCCGGTCGCCTGCACGCGCCAAGTGTGGTCAACGCGGCAAATGCCCTGACCGACTCCCTCGCCAAGTCCAGCGTCTGAGTCCTCGCCCCTGGCGACAGACCGCGAGCCCTGTGCAAGACCGCGCGCGCATTCAGACCCGTTCCTGCACGCAGCTCGCGATCCTGATCGAGGGCCGGCCGGAAGTTCGCGTTCTGGCTCGCGGGCAGACGTGTTCTGGCTCGCCGCCAAACCAAAAAGAAGCCCGTCTCCATTAATGGAGACGGGCTTCAGCTGTACCCCCGAGCAGATTCGAACTGCCGTTACCGCCTTGAGAGGGCGGCGTCCTAGGCCACTAGACGACGGGGGCCTTTGCTGCTTCGCGGATGCGAGGCAACCTGCAAGAACGCACATCATGCTTTCGCACTTTGCGTTGCTCCTGCGAGCTGGGGTACCAGGACTCGAACCTAGACTAAATGAACCAGAATCACTCGTGCTGCCAATTACACCATACCCCAACAGGGTATAACCCGCGCTAAACCGAAGTTGTTTTTCGCAAGTCGTACCGTCGAAAAACATTACCGGATGAACGCCCTTTCGCCAAAACGAGATCGACCGTCAGCGCCAATTTGTTAGGCACGCCACATTTTCGGCCGGCTGCCTGCGCATGCTTCGAGTCCGTTGGTTGCGCCTACGTTGAGCTCGACCCGATCGAGCCAATCGCCCAGCAGCGTCTCCGTGCGCTCTGGCTGATCCAGGTGCGCGTTGTGGCCCGCGTCCTCAAGCACTGCGCTTACCGCCTGCGGATAGTGCTCCAGCAGGCGCTCAACGTCCGAGTAACCGACGACATGGTCCCGGCGACCGGTAATGAACACGACGGGCCCGCCAAAGGCCGGCGCGGATGCTTCCGGATCACGGCTGAGCGAATATCGGCCGGCAATTCGAGCTGTGGCCCGCCGGTCCCGGCACCGTAGGCCGGGCAAGACCCAGGTGCGGAATCGTTCGAAGTTCTCCGCGGACTGAATCACGGCGATGTCGGCGTACTCCGCTGCATCGTCAGGATCCAGCCCCGATAGCAGATCGGCATCCTCGACCACGACGGATCGCGGCGGCACCGTGCGGCCCGCCGCGTCGGAGATGACCACAGGACAGAGCAGGGCCAGGCCGGCCACCTGGTCACCGAAGACCGAGGCAACGTGACGGGCGATCAAGCCGCCAAAGGAGTTGCCGAGAACCGCGAAGCGCTGATCCCCGATCTCCGCCCGGACGAAGTCCACGACGGATGCCGCGACGGCGTCGGCGCTGTCGATTTCCGGTCCGGCGACGGTGTGTCCCATTCCGGGCAGGTCGACATAGATTCGTCGCCACCCGGTCCTGGGCTCGAACAGCGGTTCCAAGCTGAGCAGCAATCGATGATCGACGCAGAAGCCGTGGATCATCAACAATGGAGTGCCGCTGCCTTTGCCGACGTGGTGCACTCGGGTCACCCCATCAGCCCAGCTTGCCGGCCAGAGCCCGCAACCGGGTCAGCGTCGACTCCCGGCCGAGGATCTCCATCGACTCGAACAGCGGTGGCGACACCCGCCGGCCGGAAACCGCGGTGCGCAGCGGCCCGAAGGCCAGTCGTGGCTTCATCCCCAGCCTCTCGACCAGTTCCGCCTTCAGCGCGGTCTGCAAGGCCTCAACGGTCCAGTCGTCCAGTTCATCGAGGACAGCGATACTGCTGGTCAGCACCTCGGCCGGATCACCCTTGAGCCCGGCGAGCGCGTCCTCCTGGATGTCGAGCGCCGCATCGGAGACGAACAGGAAGCCCAGCATGTCGGGTGCCTCACCCAGCAGGGCGATTCGCTCCTGGATCAGCGGCGCAGCATCGGTCAGGATTTGTTCCTGTTCGGCGCTGAGCGACTCCCCCAGATATCCTTCCGCCTGCAGGTACGGCACGAGCCGGGCGCGGAAGGTCTCAGGATCCAGCAGCCGAATCTGCGATCCATTGATCGCCTCGGCCTTCTTCTGGTCGAAACGCGCGGGATTGGGGTTGACGTCCTGGATATCGAACTTCTCGATCAGTTCGTCGATGGAGAACACGTCCCGATCGGGGCCGATCGACCAGCCAAGCAGCGCCAGGTAGTTCAGCAGGCCTTCCGGAATGAACCCCCGGTCACGGTGCAGGAACAGGTTCGATTCGGGATCTCGCTTTGACAGCTTCTTATTGCCCTGGCCCATCACGTACGGCAGGTGGCCGAACTGCGGGACGATCTCCGCAACGCCGACAGCGATCAGGGCCTGGTACAGCGCTACCTGTCGTGGTGTGGAGGAGAGCAGGTCTTCGCCGCGGAGCACGTGGGTGATGTCCATCAGGGCATCGTCCACGGGGTTGACCAGCGTGTAGAGCGGTTTGCCGTTGGCACGCACCACGACGAAGTCCGGAACCGATCCGGCCGGAAATGTGATCGTGCCGCGGACCAGGTCGTTGACGACTATGTCCTCGTCCGGCATCCGCAACCGGAGCACCGGGTCGCGACCCTCGGAGCGGAAGGCCTCTTTCTGCTCCTCGGTCAGTTCGCGATCGAAGTTGTCGTAGCCAAGCTTGGGGTCGCGCCCGGCAGCCTTGTGCCGCGCCTCGACTTCGTCCGGGCTCGAGTATGACTCGTAGACGTGCCCGCCGGTCACCAGTTTGTTGATCACGTCGCGGTAGATGTCCGCGCGCTGCGACTGGCGATACGGCTCATGCGGGCCACCGACCTCTACACCCTCGTCCCAGCCCAGCCCGAGCCAGGACAATGCCTCAAGGAGCTGCTGGTAGCTCTCTTCGGAATCCCGGGCGGCATCGGTGTCTTCGATTCGGAAGACCAGCTTGCCGCCGGTGTGCCGGGCATAAGCCCAGTTGAAAAGGGCGGTGCGGATCAGGCCGACATGAGGCGTGCCGGTTGGCGAAGGACAGAAACGGACGCGTACATCGGAGCTCACTTTGTGACAGCTTTCTGGTGTTGGGGGAAGGTCTAGTCGAGAACTGGATTGCTGAGGACGCCGATGCCCTCGATATCGATTCGGACCCGCTGGCCGGCAACAATCTGTCCGACCCCGGCCGGCGTGCCGGTCAGGATGACATCGCCGGGAAGCAGGGTGATCATCTCGGAAACGTAGGAAATCAGATCGGGCACGTCGTGGATCATTTGCGAGGTTCGGCCGTCCTGTTTGAGGTCGCCGTCAACCCAGGACCGGATCGCAAGGTCTTCGACATCCAGGTCGGTTTCGATCCACGGCCCGAGCGGGCATGACGTGTCGAACCCCTTGGCCCGTGCCCATTGGCCGTCGGTCTTCTGCAGGTCTCGTGCGGTGACGTCATTGGCGATGGTGTAGCCGAGAATGCAGTCCTGCGCACGTTCGCGCGGCACGTTCTTGCAGATTCGTGAGATGACGACGGCGAGTTCCGCCTCGTAGCTGACGTTCTCCGAGCGTGCCGGCAACCGGATCGGGTCGTCCGGTCCGATTACCGCTGTGTTCGGCTTGAAGAACATCAGCGGTTCCTTTGGCACTTCATTGCCGAGTTCGGCCGCGTGTTCGGCGTAGTTGCGGCCGATGCCGACTACCTTTGACCGCGGAATAATCGGCGCGAGCAGACGCACGTCGTCGACCTTGACCCGCTGACCGGTCGGCTCGGCCGGCGAGAAGAAGGGGTCGCCGGACAGCACAACGAGCTCGAGGTTCCCGAAGCCGTCGGCGTCGTCAGTCCTCAGATCGCCTTCGACGATGCCGTAGTGGGGTTCATCTTCCAGGGTAAATCTCGCGATACGCACGCCCCCAAGCCTACTGCCCCGGCTATCACCCCGGCAGGGCAGCCAATGCGTGCACCGTGCGGCCGGCCAGGTTCGCCCGGCCGGAGAGTCCCTCGAGTTCGAGTACGACCCCGATGCCGGCGACGGTGCAGCCCGCCTCCTCAAGCAGTTCGCAACTGGCCCCAAGTGTGCCGCCGGTTGCGAGCACGTCATCGAGCAGCAGTACCCGGGCGCCTGCGGCAAGCCCGTCCGGCTGGATCTCCAGCGTCGCAGTGCCGTACTCAAGGTCATAACTGTGCGCTAACACCCGGCCCGGCAGCTTGCCGGCTTTGCGAATCGTGATCACGCCGAGGCCCGCCGCGTAGGCGGCCGCAGACGCCACCAGGAATCCCCTGGCCTCTACGCCTGCGACAGCATCGATTGAGCCGGCGAAGGGGGCAAGGAGTTCGTCCGTGACTGCCCGGAATGCCGATGGATCGGCGAATACCGGCGTCAGGTCGCGGAAGGTGATTCCCGGTTTCGGGAAACCGGGAACGCTGGCGGTTAGATCGTGGATTTGCTGCTGGGCGGTCATAGCGCCCAACCATATCCGGCCTGGACGCCCGCGCTTTTCCTCGCCCGGGCCTCCGAGGTCCGGGTTCCGAAAGGTAGATGGCTGCAGAACCTCACGATCTGCCTGGCGCTCGTTTCCGAGCCAGTCCCCGCTGCGGGCACAATGGGGCTATGCACGGTAATGGTTCGCACCTCGCTTCGACCAGCGGCGACGCCGGCCTCTCGCGGCCACGGCTCAGTCCGGCCGAGTGGCGCGCTCGGGAGGCAGCGCATCTGGAGCGGGCGACCGCACTGACCGAGGCGCACCTGGCCAGGCGCTCCCGGGCCGAAACGCACCCGGTGCAGGACTTTCTATTCACCTACTATCCGTTCAAACCGGGCCAGTTGAAGCGCTGGCACCCGGGTGCGGAAGTTGAGCTCGTCGGCGCCGCCGAGCGTGCCGATTGGCGCTGGTACTCGGTCGATCCGGCTGGAACGGCGTCCGTCGATGCCGACAGGTACCTGGCCGATCGCGGCGATGGGCTGCTGTTCATCCGGGAGCTGTTGCTGAACACGAGCGAGCGGCGGGCGGAGTTCGGCTGCTTCGGCTTGCACGAGTGGGCGATGGTGTACCGGCAGTCAGATGACGATGTGCGCCACAATGGTGTGCCGCTACGACTGGGCTCCGATGGAACCGACGCGGTCGTCGAGCGGCACCGGATTCGTTGCAGTCATTTCGATGCGTTCCGGTTCTTCACCGACGAAGCCGCGCCGATGAACGAATTCCAGCCGACCCGGGAGCGGATGCGCGAGCTGGAGCAGCCTGGGTGCCTGCACGCCGGCATGGACCTCTACAAATGGGCCGCGAAACTCGGGCCCCTGGTGCCCGGGGAACTGCTGCTCGACTGCTTCGACCTCGCCCAGGACATTCGTGAACTGGATATGCGGGCTTCGCCATATGACCTGAGCGGCTGGGGCTATGTTCCGGTGGCCATCGAGACACCGGACGGTAAGGCCGCGTATGTTTCCGCGCAACGGGAGTTCGGCGACCGCGGCAACCGGCTAAGAGCTCGTTTGCTGGCCGCGCTGGAAGCGATCAACGTGGCGCCGCGCTGAAGCTTCTTTACATCTTGCCCGTCTTGGTCCGCCCCATCAGGTAAAGGCCGAAGACGATGACGCCGAGCCCAACGATGATCAGCAGCACCGATCCGGCCGGAGAACTGCCCAGCGTCTTCACCGCGGCGTCGATACCCTGAGCCTTTTTCGGATCGGCGGTAATCGCTGCGAACGCAAACAGGATCCCGACCACGCCGAGTGCTACGCCTTTGGCTGGATAGCCGATCGTGCCCAGCCACACCACGGTCCTGCCCAGCGTGCTCGATGTGTCCTTGAGTTGCTCACGATGCTTCTGCCGCAGGCCCTTGACCACGTAATACACGCCGACGCCGAGAATGATCGCTCCGCCGACAATCAGCACGCCCTTGCCCGCAGTCGACTGCATCAACTGGGCACTGACGCCGCTGCTCTGTTTTCCGCTGTCTTTGCTGCCACCAAGTGCGAAGGTCAGGGCGCTGGAACCAAGTGCGAAGTAGACAATCGCCTGGCCAAGCGATTTTGCCCTGTGTTTCAGCTTCTCCCGGTCTTTCGCCGCCCTGGCGCCGAACAGAATCTCGGTCACCTGCCAGAGGCCGAGGGCAAAAAACGCGCAAACTGCCACCCAAAGCACGGCCGCTCCGCCGGGTTTGCCAGCTATCTCTGCCAACGCCCCGGTTTGGTCGGCGTTGCCTCCGCTGCCGCCGAAACCGATGCGCAGGGCCAGTAGCCCGATCAACACATGCAGTAGCCCGGAGAAGAAGAAGCCCCAGCGGCCGACTGTTTCCAGAGTCTTGCTGTCCCCCGCCTGCCGCGCCGCGTTACCGGCCTGTTTTCCGGCGTGGGCGGCGGATTCCGATGCATCATCCGCGGCGTCCTTGGCTCCCTTACCCGTCACCATGACGTTTCCTCCTTAGTTGAACGCGGGCTCATCATTGATAGGAGACAAACCACGGCTTGGGATCAATAGCGTACGTCTGCTCGGGCGAGAATGTCGGCTTGTCTTCGTCATAGAAGTTTTTCCACCCCATCCAGACCGACTTCGGCAGGCCTTTTTGCAACGCCTGCCACGTCGACATCTTCTCCCCTGGGCTGCCGTGCCCGTCGGCGTGCAGTACGATTGCGAGTTCCTCGCGGGATGTGTCGAGCCGCTCGCGATCCTGGATCATCTTCAGTTTGAACTGGTGCAGCGTGAAAACCTTCTGCGGAAGCTTGTTCTCCCGGGTGAGGTCGGCCAGCCAGTTCAATACCTCGTTGACCTCCTCAACTTTCACCGAGCCGACCTGCGCCAGGTGCTTCTGGTTCGACTTCAGACGCCACTCCGGGTCCAGGGCAAGTCCCACGTTCGGACGCTTGAGCAGGTCCTCGTAGAGCTTTGCCTGGGTAAGGAAATCGGTGCGCCCGGGCTGGATATCGAGCACCACATAAACGCCAGCCTTCTCGGCGGCGTCGATCCACGGCTCGATGTCCTTCGCCGGGGTCTCATAGGAGTAGTCGCCGTCCTTGCCTTTGGCAGCGGATGCAACCGTGGCGATCAGTTCGAAGGTGGGCACCACCGGTTCTTCGCTGTGCTTCTGGTAGCTTTTGGCGACCTTCTTTGCCCGGGCGATCGATTCATCGATGCCCTGCTCACCGAGCACTCCCATCGACTTCGTGCCCGGGTGGCCGTACAGCGCAATCATTCGTCGCCCCGGAAACACCGTCTGGCCGCCGCCGGGGAGCTGGTATCCGGTTTGAGCGCTTTCCAGCCGGTACTGAACCACCGATTCGGGACCGATGCCGATGCCGATAACCGGCTTGTCCTGACGCTTATGAACCGCGTCGATAACTTCCTGCGAACCGAACACGTTTTCGCTGTCGGCGTTGAGAACCGGCGAGTTTGCCGCCCGGGCCGTCGCCAGGGCGGGGGCGGCGGCGGTGCCCTGCCGGCCAGCGACCACCGTAGCGTCCACCGACTTTGCCGACGCGGCTGTATCCGGGAGTTTCTCATCCGAGGGTTCGGTCGTGGTGCGCCCGGCCGTATCGGCATCCTGAACGCTGATCAGGCCGAGCTTATCGCGCTGCAGCGCGGCCACGCTCTGCTGCAGTTCGTTTACCTTGCTGTCGGCCGGCGTAGCCTTCAGACCCAGGTTCTTGTCGAAACCCTCGGCGCTGTCCGGTCCTGCAACGACCGTGCGATCGCCGGTGTAAGGCTGCCAGCCGCCCGTCGGCGAGCCGAATGCCACGACGGTGCCGGACCCCAGTCGATCGAGCTCGGCAGCGATGGGGCCGGTGTCGCCGGAACCTCGCTCGGCGACAATCAGCGGAACGCCGAGGCCGACTGCGGCAGTCGAGGCGTGTCCGATTGCGGCGTAATCCCCGTCCACCGCAACGACAACTGTTGGGCTCGTCTTGAAGAACCGCCCACTTGCCGCTATCGACATTTCCGCGGCGGAGCCATCAATCACGGAAACCTTGTCCCGGACTGCCGCCAGCGTCGGGGACGAAGGCGCTTCCTGCTCGGCGGTTGCGGTACATCCGCTGACAACGAGTGCCAAAGTCAGTAAAATCGCTGCCGGCCTGGTGATCCGCCACCCCATAGATTGCTCCTTATTCGTGAAACGGCTCAGTCGGCCGAGTATGTCTTCTCCTTTGTCTGCCACGGCTTCCCGCGGCACGGCTCAGGCGGTAAACGATCCGGTGGCAAGCAAGCCCGCGATCTGCTGTTCGTAGGGCTCCGGCTGTAGTCCCTTGGCGGCCAGCCACTCGTCATCGTAGTAGGTCGTGGCGTACAGATCTCCGGCGTCGCACAGCAGTGTGACGACACTGCCGCGTTCGCCTCGCTCAAGCATCTGCGCAATCAGGGTCCACACTCCCCACATGCAGGTCCCGGTGGACCCGCCCACGCTGCGGCCGGTGTACGCCGCCAGCTGGCGCATCGCGGCGATGCTGGCGGCATCCGGCACCGGGATCATCTGATCGATGACGGTCGGGATGAAACTAGGCTCCATCCGCGGACGGCCGATCCCCTCGATTCGAGAAGGCATCCCGGTCGAATAGTCGCTGATGTTGTCGGCCCAGCCCGGATAGTACGAGGAGTTCTCCGGGTCGACGACTGCCAGCCTGGTCTGATGCCGCCGATAGCGAATGTAACGGCCAATCGTGGATGACGTCCCGCCAGTTCCTGCAGCCACCACGATCCAGCTCGGAATCGGATGCCGTTCCAGCTCGAGCTGTCCGTAGATCGATTCGGCGATGTTGTTATTGCCACGCCAGTCGGTGGCCCGTTCGGCATAGGTGAACTGATCCAGGTAATGGCCATCGCACTCGGCGGCGAGCCGCTCGGCCTCCGCGTAGATATCCGGCGCGGCATCGACGAAATGGCAGCTGCCGCCATACGCCTCAATCCGGGCAATCTTCACCGGACTCGTGCTGCGCGGCATCACCGCGACGAAAGGCAGGCCGATCATCCGGGCGAAGTAGGCCTCGGACACGGCTGTATTGCCGCTGGTGGCTTCGATCACTGTCGTGCCTTCGCGTAACCAGCCGTTGGACAGCGCGTATAGGAACAGCGACCTGGCCAGGCGGTGCTTCAGGCTGCCGGTCGGGTGTACCGACTCGTCTTTGAGATAGAGGTCGATCCCCCACGACTCCGGCAGCGGGATCTGGTGCAGGTGGGTGTCCGCCGAACGTTGCGCATCGGCCTCAACCTTCCGGATTGCCTCGGAACACCAATCCCGGTCCGCGGCGCTGCATTGAAAGGAAGTCATGGTTAACAGTCTGCCTGACTCGCCCGGTGCCCGGCCTATGCCTTGCGCGTCCCGGGAATCCAGCTGCCGTCTTCGACGGTGTAATCGGCAAAGATAGCTGGCGCCTCCTGCTTCATGATGTCGGCGACCTGGCCGAACACCAGACGAATTTCCTCTTCTGCTCCCTTGGCGGTGCGCATTTCGATAACGTGCCGCAGCGAGCGCAGGTTTGCGGTGTAGACAATGCCCGTGGCGAGGCCTTCTGGCGCGAACCGCCGCATGAACGACGTCTTGTGCTTCTTCTCCGAGAACGGCAGGCCTGCCTTGTCGAGATCGAAGTGCCCGGCCATCCACTTCTGGTGCTCTTCCATCTGGTCGAGCAGCTTGAGCGAACGCTCCATCAGTTCGGGGTCTTCCTTGGCCCAGTCCGGGAACCAGAACGGCAGGTCCTCCAGCCGCACGAAGCGCAGCGACTCCTGGCTGTAGGCACATCCGGCCCGATGCCGGATCAGCTCATGGGTGTAGACCCGCGAGACATTGTGCAGGATGAATGTGTAGTTCGCGTGCTCCATCACCGAGCCATGCTGCGAGGAGATAACGTTCGCCAGGTACGAAGAGGAGTCGGTGCGCACTTTGGAGACATTCGGGTTCAGCCCGGGCTCCCAGGACCGATAGCACATCCGTCCGGAGAACTCGACCAGATCCTCACCATCGGGGCTATCCGCCTCCTGGACACGGTCAGCCCAGGTGGTGCCGCCGACCTCATCGAGGTATCCGCGAATGGCATCCCAGTCGATTTGAGGCTTGGCAATGAGCTGAACGCTGGGCTGAACCTGACGCAAGGGTACTCCAGGGAATGAAGACTATTAGGACGCGTGCCCGATGGGCACTGAAAGCCAGATTACCGTAATACCGTCGGGCCCTCGGGTACCGCCACTTTTGCTAGGGCACCCTTTCGGTCCACTCCCTGGTGCCGAACTTGGTGGCAACGCTCTTCTCGGCGAGAGCCATCTCATGATCGGAGATCGTGTCGGCACTGGCGCCATAGCGCGATACGAATGTATCGATCATCCGCTCGATGATGTCCTCCCGGGGCATGCCGGTCTGCCGGCGAAGCGGATCGACCCGTTTCTTCGCCGAGCCGTGGCCCTTGTCGGAGAGCTTTTCCTTCCCGATCCGCAGCACCTCGACCATCTTGTCGGCGTCGATGTCGTACGACATCGTCACGTGATGCAGCACGGTTCCAGCACCGAAGCGCTTCTGGGCCGCGCCTCCGATCTTGCCGTTCGCCGAGGTGATGTCGTTGATCGGCACGTACCAGGCCTCGACCCCCGCGCTTTTCAGTGCGGATAACACCCAGTCGTCCAGGTAGGCGTACGAATCAACGAATGACAGCCCCGACACCAGCTTGGACGGGAAGTACAGCGAATAGGTAATGCAGTTGCCGCCCTCCATGAACATTGCTCCGCCGCCCGATACCCGGCGGGTTACCTGCACTCCGTGCCGGGCGGCCCCCTCGGGATCGACCTCATTCTTCACGGACTGGAACGATCCGATGACGACTGCCTTGTCCTCCCACTCCCAGAACCGAACGGTTGGCTTGCGTCGCCCGGCCGCGACCTCCTGCGCGAGCACCTCATCCAACGCGACGTTCTGCACTGTCGGCAGCACCGGCGAGTGGATGATCTGCCAGTCGAAGTCTCTCCAGTCCGCGGCATTACCGATCGCCCGGCGGACGGCGATGGCCACCGCATCGGGCGTGAAGCCGTTCAGCTCTGCGTCGAGTCGAAGCGCCGCCTGAATCCGGGACGCAAGCGTTGCCTGATCGGTGTCCGCTGGAGCACCCCTGACTGCCCGGTTGATGTCGTCCAATGCCTCTTCGGGTTCGAGGAAGAAGTCACCGCTGAGCTGGAAGTCATCGATCCTTCCATCGCGGACCTCAAGGTCCACAACGACCAGCTTTCCGCCGGGCACTTTGTACTCGCCGTGCATGCTCCCCCTACTTGCTTAGTTCTTCACCAGGAAGTAGACCAGTGAATCGAGCAGCGCCTGCCAGCTGGCTTCCACCACATTCGAGGCGACACCGACAGTTGTCCACCGACGATCACCGTCCGTCGATTCAATCAGAACCCGGGTGACGGCATCCGTACCGCTGGCGGAATCGAGGATGCGGACCTTGTAATCGACCAGCCGGACCGCGGACAGCTGCGGATAGGCCCCGGACAACACCTGGCGTAATGCTTTGTCCAGCGCGTTCACCGGGCCGTTGCCCTCGACCGTCGTGATCAGCTTCTCGCCCTTGACCCGGACCTTGACCGTTGCCTCGGCGGTGTCGATGTCGTTCGCGCCATGGGTGCCCTTGGCGACTACGATGGTCCGCCAGTTCGCCACCTGGAAGAACTCTGGTCGACTTCCGTCTGCTTCTTCACGCAGCAACAGCTCGAAGGAGGCGTCGGCGGCATCGAAGGTATAGCCCTTTGCCTCGAGCTCCTTCACCCGATTGGTGAGCCGGCCGAGCAAGTCGTGGTTGCCGGCCAGGTCGTAGCCAAGTTCCTTGCCCTTGAGTTCGATGGATGCCCGTCCGGCCATGTCCGAGATCAGCATCCGCATATCGTTGCCCACCTGGACCGGGTCGATGTGCTGGTACAGGTCCGGATCGACCCGGATCGCAGAGGCGTGCAGGCCCGCCTTATGGGCAAAGGCGCTAGAGCCGACGTAGGGCTGCCGTGCGCCGGCCGGAATGTTCGTATGCTCGCTGATTGCGTGCGCGATGGAACTGGCCTCAGCGCGATGGCCCTCCGGAAGCGTATTCAGTCCGAGCTTCAGATCCAGATTGAGTGCCACGGTGAGCAGGTCCGCGTTTCCGGTTCGCTCGCCATAGCCGTTGATCGTGCCCTGTACGTGCGTTGCGCCCGCTTCGACGGCGGCAATCGAGTTGGCCGCCGCGCAGCCGGTGTCGTTATGGGCGTGAATGCCGAGCCGTGCATTCGGCACCTCGGCGTGCACCCGGCCGACAGCTTCGGTGATCCAGCTGGGCAGCATGCCGCCATTCGTGTCACAGAGCGCCACGAGTTCGGCACCCGCTTCATGCGATGCCGCAACCACGTCGAGGGCGTAGGAGGTACTCGAGCGGAACGAATCGAAGAAGTGCTCTGCGTCGAGGAACACTCGCCGGCCCTGGGCGGTCAGAAACCGGATCGTGTCGGTGATCATCGCCAGGTTCTCGTCAGCCGTGGTTTTCAGCGCCCGCTCCACGTGACCCAGGTGACTTTTTGCCACCAGAGTGACAACGCTCGTGTTCGCAGCGAGCAAGGCATTGACCTGCGCGTCGTCCTCAACCGCAACGTTGGCCTTCCGGGTTGAACCGAACGCGGCGAGTGTGGCGTGTTTCAAGTCCAGTTCACCGGCGCGGGCAAAGAACTCGGTGTCTTTAGGGATGGCGCCCGGCCAGCCGCCTTCAATGAAGTCAACTCCGAGTTCATCGAGTAGCCCGGCGATGGTGATCTTGTCGGCGATCGAAAGGTTGAGCCCCTCCTGCTGGGCGCCGTCGCGCAGGGTCGTGTCGTAGATATGCACCGAGTTACTCATGAGCCGATTCCTTGCAAGTCCAACTATTTCTGCCAACAAAAAACCCTCCGCTTCGGGCAGAGGGTAGACGCGCGGCGTGCCTTCGGTCAGAAGGCGCTACTCGCGCGCTAGGTAATACTGATCGCCGTGGTGTGCATCACCCGGTCATAATTGCAGCTTTCCCGGCTCCCTGCAACAACGTCTCAGTCGTTGGGCGGCCACGCCCGGAACCGGTGTGCCACGGCCGAGCGGTCAGGCCAGTTGCTCGGCCCGGGTTTCCCGGGTGAGCACGGCCATCGCGATTACCGCTACCAGCACAAGTGCCGCCGTCCCGGCGAAGGTCCAGGTCAGACCGAAAAGCGGCCACATTATCGCGAAGAGTAGCGGGGCTATGCCGGTGGCGAGCCGGGATGCCGCGGAGGCCCAGCCAAATCCAGAACCGCGCAGCTGGGTCGGGTACAACTCGGAGACGTAGGTGTAGAGGGCAGGAACCGATACCTGGATGAAAAATCCGAAGCACAGAATCGAGATTTGCGCCGCCACTGGATTGCCAAGCATGAGGGCGAACGCCAGCAATGAGGCCGCGGATAGGACCGCGGAGACACCGAGAATCCATTTCCGGCCCACGATTTCTACCAGCCAGGCGCAGACAATGACGCCCAGTATTCCGATTCCGGTCATACCTGCCGTCACCATGAATGCCGCCTGGTCGCCGTAGCCGACCGATTTCAGGATCTTCGGCAGCCAGGTCAGTGCGGCGTAATAGGTCAGCAGCACGCTGACGAACAGCAGCCAGCTGACCAGCGTGATCCGCCAGGAAAATGTCCATAGCCGGGCCAACTGCCCGGTGAGGGCGGAGAGGCTCATCGACGGCTTGATGCCGGCGGCCGGCAGGGTCCACTCCGTTTGGCTACCTCCGGTTCGCTGCACCAGCCAGCCGATCACCTTGTTCGCCTCATCGCGCTGACCTGAGCGAGCCAGGTAGAGCGGCGATTCCGGCACTGACCGGCGAACCCAGACGACGAGCAAGGCGGGGAGCACCATCACGAGCATCAGCAGGCGCCAATTGTCGAAGACGAGGAGCGAGGCGGAAACCACGGCGCACAGGGTCGCACCAATCGGCCACCAGCCGTCCATCGCGGTCAGAACGCGGCCGCGCTGCCTGGTTGGGGTGAACTCGCCGACCAGTGCGTAGTCGACCGGTATGCAGCCGCCGAGGCCTACGCCGGCCAGGAACCTGAAGAGGCAGAACACCTCGATTCCCGGACTCGCGGCGCCGGCAACCGTGAACAGCGAGAACATCAGCAGTGTGAGGGTGAATGCGCGCTTTCGACCGATCCGGTCAGCGATGCCGCCCCAGACGAATGCCCCGAGTGCCATCCCGATCAGGTTGGAAGTCGCCATCCACGCTGCCTGTCCCGGCCGCAGGGACCATTCCTCGCTGAGCAGCGGAATCAGGAAGCCGTTCAGCGCAACGTCCCAGGCGTCGAACATGAATCCCAGGCCGCCGATCACGAAGATGGCGCCTTGGGTACGCCAGCGCCAGGGCAAGTTGCCAACGACCTGGTCACTGGTGGGCAGGACGCGCTGGGCCGGGCTCGCGGCATTGCCGATCATCAATTGCTCCAAGTCATCGAGTCAGCGGTCATCGAGTCGCGGTCATCGGGCGGCAGTCGTCTGGGCGGCAGTCACTCAGCGAAAGGGGACCAGACCGACATCCGGCCCGGTCCCCTCGGTATCGCTGCCTAGACCAGCCGGGTGAGCCAGCCGTTAGTGTCCTCGACCCGGCCGTACTGCAGGTCGAGCAGTTGCTTGCGAAGGGCGCTGGCCACCGGTCCGGTGGCGTCCGTATCGTGCTTGATCCGGTCGTCCGGGGTGACAAGTTCCCCGATCGGTGTGATCACGGCAGCGGTTCCGCAGGCAAACGCCTCGGTGATCTCGCCGCTGGCTGCGCCCTCGCGCCACTCGTCGATCGACACCCGGCGCTCCTCCGGCGTGTAGCCGCTTTCCCTGGCCAGCTGAAGCAGCGAGGAGCGGGTCACGCCGTCGAGGATCGAGTCGCTGAGCGAGGGCGTCACGATCCGCCCGTCCTTGTAGACCAGGAACAGGTTCATCCCGCCGAGTTCTTCGAGGTACTTGTGCTCGACCGCGTCAAGGAAGGCGACCTGGGCGCAGCCGTTCGCTGCTGCCTCAGACTGTGCGAGCATCGATGCGGCGTAGTTCCCACCGCACTTCGCGAAGCCGGTCCCGCCTGGCGCGGCGCGATTGTAGGTCTGTGACAGCCAGATAGACACCGGCTTCACTTCTCCGCCGAAGTAGGCGGCCGCCGGCGAAGCGATCACGTAATAGTCGACCTCGTGCGAGGGGCGCACGCCGAGGAACTTCTCACTCGCAATCATGAACGGCCTCAGGTAGAGGCTGCACTCGTCCGCATCGGAAGTTGGCGTCGGAACCCAGGCGGCATCCGTGCGCACCAGCGCGCGAAGCGAATCGAGGAAGGTCTCGGTGTCGAGCTCCGGCAGCGCGAGCCGCCGGGCCGACTTCTTGAAGCGCTCGGCATTCTTCTCCGGGCGGAAGGTCCAGACCGAACCGTCCGCATGCCGGTAGGCCTTGATGCCTTCGAAGATCTCCTGCGCGTAGTGCAATACGGCAGCCGCCGGGTCCAGGGATAGCGGGCCGTAAGGAACAACCTCGGCGCCATGCCAGCCCTGTTCGGTCGTGTAGCGAACATGCGCCATGTGATCGGAGAAGTAGTCGCCGAATCCGGGCTTGGCCAGGATGGCGTCACGCACGGCGTCGGAAGTGGGCTGGGAGTGCTTTCGTAAGTCGAAGCTAGTCATCGTGGCTTCCTTTTAAGACGGTGGGATATAGCTATGACGATAACGCCACCGGATGACGGCGGCGAGGGCCGGATGGAAAATGCGCCCGGGGAATGGCATAGGCGCGGCCGCTGACCTTTCGGTCGTTGCGGACGCGCCCAAGCCGTTGACGTCGCTCAGTGGTTCGGTGCGGGCCTTACCCGGCGACCAATCCCGCGAGGGCATCCCCGATGTCGCTCGTGCTGCGGATCGCGCCGCCCCGGGCAGCGAGGTCCTTCTCGACGGCGGACTCGATCAGCTCGGCAACGTCGTCGAGGCCGAGATGTTGGGCCATCAGGGCGGCAGACAGCACACATGCCGTCGGGTCCGCTTTCTGCTGCCCGGCGATATCCGGTGCCGAGCCGTGAATCGGCTCGAACAGCGAGGGCGCCGTCCGGTCCGGGTTGATGTTCCCGCTGGCGGCCAGCCCGATTCCGCCGCTGACTGCGGCTGCCAGGTCGGTGATGATGTCACCGAAGAGGTTATCGGTCACGATGACGTCGAAACGAGAAGGGTTCGTGACCATGAAAATTGTGCACGCATCCGTGTGCAGGTAGTCGACCGCGACCTCCGGGAACTCCAGCGCGACCTTTTCGACCGTGCGGCGCCAAAGGTGGCCGGCGTGCACCATGACGTTGTGCTTGTGCACGTAGGTGAGCTTCTTGCGTCGGGACTGCGCGCGGGCAAAGGCATCGCGAACTACCCGCTCGACCCCGTAGGCCGTGTTCACCGAGACCTCGGTGGCAACTTCGTGCTCGGTACCGTAGCGCAGAACGCCACCCTGACCGGTGTATGGGCCTTCGGTGCCCTCGCGGACGACCACGAAGTCGATTTCACCGGGGTTTGCCAGCGGGCTTTCGACGCCGGCGAACAGCTTGGTCGGGCGGAGATTCACGTAGTGGTCGAAGCCGAAACGCATCTTGAGCAGCAGGCCACGCTCAAGCACGCCGGAAGGCACATCGGGATCGCCCACGGCGCCGAAGAAAATGGCGTCATAGCCGCGCAGTTCCTCAAGCTCCTGATCGGTTAGCGCTTCGCCGGTTTCGTGCCAGCGCTTCGCACCGAGTTCATAGTGGGTGAAGTCCAGGCTCGCGTCTGTGCCGGTAGCCTCAATCGCGGCTTCGAGAACCTTGAGGCCTTCGGGGACGACTTCGTGTCCGATGCCATCGCCCGGAATGACTGCAATCTTGAATTCGGAAGACATGGCTTTAGCCTAACCCGCCCGTCTCGCGATTCGACACCATCTGCCAAATAGCGAGACGGTCCGCGGGCTTCGAGCCAACCGCGGACTCAGTCGTGCCAACCGCGGACCTCAGTCGTGCCTTTGCTGCCGACTCGTGGGCTATTTCCCACGTCTCGGCGACAAAGGCACGATTGACCTCAGTCTTCCAGGCTGACCGCCGTCACTGTGTCGGCTCCGATCTGATCGGCGACCCGCCCGACGGTTTCCGAAGGAATCAGCGAATCGACGGCGAGTACCGCGAGAGCATTTCCGCCCTCATTCTTCCGCGCGACCTGCATCCCGGCGATATTCACCTTTTCGGCGCCCAATGCCTGGCCCAGCACGCCGATAACACCCGGACGGTCGGTATACGAAACGATCAGCAGATTGTCGCTCAGCGGGATTTCCAGGTCGAAACCGTTGACGCCGACCAGCTTCTGAATCTGCTTCGGCCCGGTGAGCGTTCCGGACACCGAGATCTGCGAGCCGTCTGCCTTGGCGGCACGGAGGGTGAGCACATTGCGGAACTCGTCTGCCTCGCCGTCGGTGATCAGTCGGACATCGATTCCGCGCTGCTCGGCAAGGACCGGGGCGTTCACGTACGACACCTGCTCCGACACGACATCGCGGAAGAGTCCCTTGAGCGCTGCCAGCTTCAGTGCGGATACGTCCTTGTCGGCGATCTCGCCGTGTACCTCGACATCGAGCGAGGTAATGGACGAACCGGCGAGCGCGGTGACGACCCGGCCCAGGCGTTCGATCAGCGGGATTCCGGGCCGGACATCTTCATCAATGGCTCCGCCGGCGACGTTCACGGCATCGGGCACCAGCTCGCCGGAGAGCGCCAGGCGGACCGACCTCGCGACCGCGACACCGGCCTTTTCCTGAGCTTCCTCGGTCGAAGCGCCCAGGTGCGGCGTCACAACGACGGAATCGAAGTCGAAGAGCGGCGATTCGGTCGTCGGTTCCGTTTCGAACACGTCGATGCCGGCGCCGCCGACCCGGCCATCGGCCAGGGCGTTCGCCAAAGCGACTTCGTCAACGATTCCGCCACGGGCCACGTTGATGATCCGCACGGTCGGCTTGACCTTGTTAAAAGCCTCCTCGCCGATCAGGCCGATCGTCTCGGGGGTTTTCGGCATGTGAACCGTGATGAAGTCCGACTCGCTGAGCACCTCGTCCAGGCTGAGCAGTTGCACGCCCATCTGAGCGGCTCGCGCCGAGGAAATGTAGGGGTCGTAGGCAACGACCTTCATGTCGAACGCCGCTGCGCGCGCCGCGACCAGGGCGCCGATCCGACCGAGCCCGACGATACCGAGTGTCTTTTCATACAGTTCGGTTCCGGTGAACTTCGAGCGCTTCCACTCCCCTGCCTTCAGCGAGGTGTTGCCGGCGCCGATATTGCGGGCAGAGGCAAGGATGTGCGCGAGCGTCAGTTCCGCCGCTGAAATGATGTTGGAGGTCGGTGCGTTCACGACCATGACGCCGGCGCGGGTGGCTGCCGGAACATCGACATTGTCCAGGCCGACACCTGCCCGGGCAACGATCTTCAGGTTTTTTGCTGCCTCTAGGGCCTCGGCATCCACCTGGGTGGCCGAACGTACCAGGATGGCGTCCACGTCGGCGAGTGCCGGAAGGAGGTCGGATCGGGAAGCGCCGTCGACGTGCCGGATCTCGAAATCCGGGCCGAGGGCCTCGATTGTCGCCGGTGAGAGTTCTTCTGCAATAAGAACTACTGGCTTGCTCACGCGGGTTTCCTCCTGGGAATGATGGTCGAGTGAAAGAATCGGATGGGTTACTCGGGCGCTACAAGTCTACGGGTCGCTTGTGAATGCATTCACGAGAGTCCACGATCCGGAATTTCCCAAGCAGATTCGACGAAAGGCAGGTAAGCGTGAAAAGTGTCTTGATGACCGGGTTCGAGCCGTTTGACGGCGAATCGTCCAATCCATCCTGGGACGCAGTACGCCAAGCGGCCGCAATCTGGGATCGACCGGAGCCCTTGGTTACTGCCCGGCTTCCGTGTGTCTTCACACGATCAGCCGAGGCACTTCGCGGTCTGTTGCAGGAGCACCGGCCCGACGTTGTGATCTGCGTGGGGCAGGCGGCGGGCAGGTCGGACGTGACACCTGAGCGGGTGGCGATCAATATCGACGACGCCCGTATTCCGGACAATTCCGGCGAGCAGCCGGTTGATGAACCGGTTGTGCCCGACGCGCCGACGGCATACTTCTCAACCCTGCCCATCAAGGCCGCCGTGAGCGCAATGCGCTCCGCGGGGGTGCCCGCCTCGGTGTCGCAGTCCGCCGGCACCTTCGTGTGCAATCACGTCTTCTACCAGCTGATGCATATGGTGGCCGGGCCCGACGAAGCCGATCGACGGCAAATCGGCAATGGCGTTGAGGCCCCCACCGGGATCCGGGCCGGCTTCGTCCACGTCCCCAATTCCATTGAGCAGGCTGCCGGCTCGGGAAAACCAGGACTAGGGATAGATGTGATGGCGACGGGCCTGATCGAGACCGCTTTGGCAGCGCTCACGGTTGAGGCCGACCTTCGGATTGCGGGCGGCGCAGAATACTGACGATTGACCCAGCAGCTAGATTAGAACTGTGATCAACGACGTCGGCGAGGGAAATAGCTCCCAGATATCACCCGTGTCCATTGCCGATGCGGTCGACGTGTACGCCGAAGCGCTCGGCGACTTCTCCGAAACCACGACGGCGCTGGAGCGCCGGGTGATTGAGACGCTTGCGGATGATGGGGTGGACGTCCTGTTCGTTCAAGGCCGTACCAAGACCCCCGAGTCGTTGGCGCGCAAGCTCGCCCGACTTGATGCCGCCGGCCGGGATTTCGACGATCCCGTGCGCGAGATGCACGACCTGAGCGGGCTGCGCATTATCACCGCGCTTCCGGAACAGGTCCCCGACGTCGTCCGCTCACTCAAGCGGGGTCGTTGGTTCTATTGCCTGCGCGATCAGGAAAAGGACACCACGATCCGGGAGTCCGGTGTCTACGGCTACATCAGCCGCCATCTGGTGTGCGCGGTGCGCAGCACGGGCGAGCTTGGCAAGGCAGAGATCCCGCTGACCTCTGCCAGCACCGGCGCGGCACACCGACGCACCTCGCGAGCAGTCACTTTCGAGATCCAGGTTCGTACGATTCTGTCCCACGCCTGGGCGGAAATCGAGCACGACATCCGCTATAAGAATCCGAATCCAGTGGCGTGGACCCCGGCGCTTGACCGGGCATTCACCCAGACTGCAAGCCTGATCGAGGCGGCCGAGACCGCGTTCGCCTCAATTCACGACAATCACCAGCAGCTGCTGCGCTGGCACAAGGAACCCGAGAAACTCAACAGCAAGAACCTCACCGAACTCTGTGACATCGTGCTGCCACACGTGGACCGGAACACCGAGGAAAGCCTGGAATTCGCCGTCCAGCTGCTGGCCGACAACGACATCACGTCGACCCGCGAACTGATGGACCTGATCTCGGCCGAGGATGTCACCCTGGTCCGGAAGCGGATGGCGCACAGCTATGAGCCCGGGCTGGCCCGGCTGATCGATGATCTCCTGCTGCAGCGATACGGCGAAAAACACATCGCCGCCACAGTGCAACACGGCGGCGAAGACCGGGAAGCCAAGCTGCGCTCACGCCTCAGGCTGCTGACCGAACCCGAAGCCGAGCCCGAGGACGCGTAGCGGCCCGCGGCTAGTAGCCGTCGGCTTAGAAGTGGGTTATGCAGTAAGCCGCTCGATCCAGGGCGAAGAGCTTCCGGGCTCGCTCCGCGCTCCCGGCGGAATGCACGTCGATCTGACCTCCGGCGGCGAGCACGACTGGATCGGCACCGCCAAGGTAGATCGACGCGAGCGCCGACACGTCCATGCTCAGGTCCGGGTGCGCGGTTTCGGCGCCGGCCAAACTGTCAACCGTGGCCACGCCGTCGGTCACCGAGATCCGGTAGGACCCATCGGCGAATCCGAGTCGGTCCTGCAGCGCGATGGTAAGTGTTCCATCATCGGCATAGCGACGGGTTTGCAGCGCGGCAATCGGATCGAGAATGCGTAGCCACAGCACGTCCTCTGTATGGGTGGTATTCACCCGACGGGAGTCGGTCAACATCCATGGCAGCGGATCGTCGATGGCCGCCTCTTCATAAGTAACCCGATTCACCAGGTCGATCGATCCGAGGAACTGCCAAAGGCCCTGTCGGGCCTCGCCGTTGGCGGCGACCAGGTCGCTCACCTTCACAGTGGTGGGGTCGGTGTCCCAGCCGGCGAACTTGTACCGGACGTAGCCGTCGATCTCGCCGTTCTCGTCGTAGTGCAGCGCGGCCCGCGCGCCGCGATCGGGTTCGGCGCTATCCTCGCTGATTGTTCCGGCGGCGAGCTCCCGGTAGAACGCCTGGCGGCCGACCGAGCCCGGTGTTTCGGCGTGAAACTTCGCGAATATCTTCGGGGCCAGCTCGCGCAGCGCGGCCGGCTTCGTCAACTCCACCCGGCCGGTGGAGGGGCGGAGGAAAGACAGCCCGCCAGTCGTGTCGACCGAAATAGTCCGCGACCAGGTCGCCGGCCCAAAGCCGAACCGACGGTAGATGCTTGCCTCGGAAACGGTCAGCGCGGCGATCGGAAAACCGGCTTCTTTCGCACCGGCCAGGTCGTTGCTGATCAGCGTGCGCAACAGGCCCTTGCGACGATGGGTGGGCCGCACCGTGACGGAGGTGATCAGATGGCCGTTCACGCTTTGGCCGAAGCCGATATTGATCGGGTTGTTGAATGTGCTGTACGTCGCCACCGGATGGTCCATGCCGAGCGCGCCATCCGGCGTCTCAAGCTGATATGCGCCGATCAGCGCGCGATTGTCTTCGATAACCAGAGCGACTCGCTGCTTCAGCTGTTCGTCCGTCGGCTCGTTCATATGGAAGCCCTGCGATGTTGCCGCCATCCAGGCAGCCGTCTGCGCACCGGCAGCCTCGTCGTCCCGGGCGGCGCGGAACGTCCGAAGCTCGTAGCCCGGCAAGTTGACCGGCCGCGTCACCTGCTGCTCCGACGCCAGCCCCTGAGCCGGGTTCCCGGCAGCTGGCTTTGCGGGCGAGCCGGCGGCCTGCTCTGCTGAATTCTCCCCTGCCACGTTCCCGAACGAGGCGTCGGCGGTCTGCTGTTCTAAATTAGTCACCGGTTCAGCCTAGCCGGAACCACCGACAGCCTGCGCGGGTTTATAGTTCGAACCAGCGCTCGTCTCTTCACAAGTCGAACGCGCGCCGATAGTAGGAGAGCTGTTGACTAAAGCACTGTTCACCCTCGCCGCAATAGTCGTCATCAGTGTGATCGCAGCGACAATCTCGGCGAGCCGGCTGATTCTTCTGGGCCTTGCTATCGACGCCGACCCGCCGGCCGAGGTCTCAGTCGACACCGCAGGATGGGTAATTCTGCTGGCATCGGTCATCCTGTTGACTGGATCAGTCATCGCCATCATCGGCTTGCTAGTCACTAACCGGGGACGCAGCCAACGCGCGGGCTAACGACTGGTCGCCCGAGTTTCCTCTAGACCCCGATGTCGCGCCGCCGCAGCGTGAATGCTGTTACGGCTCCGAGGACGAGAGAAACGGCGTAAAGCCCGATCACGGCGCCCCAGTCGGCGCCGTTCGTCATCGGATCATCCGCATAGGCCCAGCTGTACGGCGACAGTGCGTGCAGCCATTCGAAATCGGCGCCCTGGTTGCCGATGGCATTGAAAACGTAGCCAAGCACGGCAATGAACGCACCGCCACCGATCCCCCACACCCGCCGTCCGGTGAGTGCCCCGGCCAGCAGGGCGACAGTCCCGCTCAGCAGCGCCAGGCCACCGAACAGCAGGCAGCTTCCGAGCAGGTGAACGCCGTCGATGTCCAGCTCGGCAGGCTCGTTCAGCAGCAGCACCAGAACAAAGACCAGCGCGGAGAGCAGCAGCACCTTGACCGCCATTGCGGCAAAACGCTCCACCGCGACCTGGACGCGGGTGACGCCATGCGCCAATGTGAGCTCAAGCTGCCCTGATTCCTCGTCACCGCCCAGTGCGGCCGCGCCCCAGCCGATCGAGGCGATGCTTGCCAGCAGAAAGCCGATCAGTCCGAAGATGGTCGACTGAGTGTAGCCCGCCCCGGTGCTCAACTGGTTGTAACCAATTGTCTCGGTGAGTTCCTTGGGCAGGGTGTCGATCAGGTCCTGCATCTGGGCATTGCCACCCAGGCTGGGGAACAGTGGCAGGTACAGGAAGATGGCGGCGGCCAGTCCCAGTGCCCAACCAAGCAGGGAACGCCAACCGTCGCTGAATGCCTTGGTGAAAACAGGCAGCTGCGAGCGGCTGACATCCACGCCCCTGGTAGCGGCCGCAACAGATGGACTAGACATGACGGTTCTCCTTGCCATCGATTGAGCCGCCATCGATTGAGCCGCCATCGATTGAGCCGGCATAGAGCTTGAGCACTGACTCTTCCAGGTCAGGCTCCTCCAGCACCAGATCGCTGAGCCGCAAGGTCGAGATGGCCTGGATAAACGGTTGAATATCGCCTTCCAGCGAGGCCGTGGCCTCGGCTCCCCCATCCTCGGAAGCGCGGCATTCAAGGCCGCCCAGGCCGTCGAGTCCGGCAAGGCGGCGGCGTAGTTCCGGGGCAGTTATCCCGGTTGCGGTGATCCGGAGGTGCCGGATCGCGGAGTTGCGCAGTTCCTCCACCGTGGCGGTTTTGACTATCTGGCCATCCCGCAGAATGGCGACTTCGTCCGCAGCCTGCTGGATTTCGCTGATCACGTGCGACGAAAGGAATACAGTCTGGCCCGCGTCGCGCGCCTCGCGGACCATCCGCAGAAATTCCTGCTGCATCAGCGGATCCAGTCCGCTGGTTGGCTCATCGAGGATCAACAGTTCCGGCTGGTGCATGAACGCCTGAACTATGCCCAGCTTCTGCTTGTTTCCCTTGGACAGCTTGCGTACCGGACGATTCAGATCCAGGGAGAAGCGGTCGGCGAGCTCCTCGATTCTGCCCCGGCGCACCGGGCCGGAAATGTCGGCGTAATGCTGCAGCAGCCGCTTTCCGTTGATCCTGCCTTCAAGGATCAGTTCACCGGGCAGGAAACCGATTCGCCTGCGCAGCTCGGGCCCCGCGTTCCGGGAGTCGACGCCCAGCACGGTTGCGTGCCCCGAGCTGGGTCGGATGATGTCAAGGAGCGAGCGCATGGTGGTGGTCTTTCCCGCGCCGTTCGGCCCGATCACCCCGAAAACGCTTGCCCGTGGCACCGCGAAGCTGACGCCGCGCAGGGCCGGCTTGCCGCCAAATGTCTTGGTCAGATCAACGACCTTGATGGCGTTGCCGACCGCTACCATAGCTGGAGCCTGCCGGCCCGTCCTGCTGGTCGTCCCGATGTGACTCATGGTTTCAGTTCCTTTCAGTTCACCTGGTCGTGGACGAAGTCGTCGGCGTGCCCTCTTCATCGGCAGAAAACGCTTCCCGGGTCGCCTTGAGAAAGCTGTCGTCGGTGTAGAGGCCGTAGGTGTAGAGCTCAAGAGCCGGCACGGCCATCCGGCGCATCAGCTCCGGACCCAGTCCGTCGTAGCCGAGCGCATTCGCCAGGGGTGGGTTCATGGTCAACATGCCTAGGCTGGTCGCCACGATCAGCACCGCTAGTCCGCGGGGGTCCGAGGATTGGCGCATGCTTCCGTCGGCAATTCCGGCCTCGACGATCGCCTCCGTCTCATCCACCAGGCTGTCCACGAACTTGTGACCGGTGGGGGTCTCCTCGGACACGGCGCGCGCCAGGTACCCGATATGCACCTGGTGTTCGGCGGGATTCTCCAGATACTTGCGGATGACGTCCTGCAGGCCGGCCGGTTTCGCCTTGTCGTGGGCAGTGTCGATCAGGTCACCCAGCACATAGTCGTCACACGCGGTACGGAGGGCCTGTTTGCTGCCGAAATGGTGGATGACCAGCCCGGCACTGACCCCCGCGGTGGCCGCGATGGCGCGCAGATTCGTCTTTTGGAAACCGTCCCGGGCGAAGTGCCCGATGGCCGCGTCCCGGATTTTCGCCTTGGTGTTGAGGTCCCCTGTCGCCGGAGCGGCCTCACTCGCTATACGCATGTTCAATATACTAAACGCGTGTTTAGTCCGAGGCAAGCACAGGACGAATCAGTGCTGGATCACGTGGAAACTGCCGCGGAAACTCCGGATGTCGATCGGCTGGCCTACGACCCTGGTCTGATCCGGCGAAGGGCCAGATACCGCGCCGGGGCGAGGCCGGAGGCCAGGCCGGGTGGATAGAGTCTTGAGTATGCGAAAACGGGAACGGATCTATCTTTGGCTGCGCGAGCATCCAATCCTGATCGATTCGATTTTCGTTGCCGGCCCGCTGACACTGCTGTCACTGCTCTTCATCGGCGTCAATACATTTCCACTCTGGCCACTCACCCTTCTGCTGACGCTCGGCATGACGGTGCCGCTGGCCCTTCGCCGAACCCAACCGGTGCTGTCCGGGGGAATTGTCGCCTCGTCCGCTCTGCTCTATTGCGTACTTGGCATCATCCCGGTGACAAACATCATTGCCGTGCCGCTATCGGTCTATGCACTCACCGCTTATGCGCCGCGCCGCGCCGGCCGGGCCGGCCTGATTGCCGGTCTGGCCGGCAGCGCACTGTTCGGCCTGCGATATGGGCCGATGATGGACACCGGCAGCCTACTGTTCTCGCTGATCACCGGCGCATTTCTTGCCCTGATGTGTGCAAGCCTCGTTCTGGTGTCATGGACGCTCGGCGACCTCACCCGGGTACGACGACAGCAACTCGCCGATCTCGCCGAGCGCAACCGGCTGCTGGAGATCGAACGCGACCAGGAGGCGCGGCTCGCCGCCAACGCCGAGCGGTCACGGATTGCCAGGGAGATGCACGATGTCGTTGCGCATTCCCTGTCGGTGGTGATCGCCCAGGCCGACGGCGGGCGCTATGCCGCCGCAACCGACCCGAAGGCCGCCGCCGAGGTACTTGAAACAATTTCAAGCACCGGCCGGGCGGCCCTCGCGGATATGCGCCGGCTCCTCGGCGTACTGCGCGAAGGCGCAGACGACATCGACACCCGTCCACAGCCCGGCATCGTCGATCTGCCGGAGCTGGTTGACGCGGTTCGGGCCGCCGGGCTGCCGGTGAGCTACGAGATACGCGGCCCCCAGGTCGAGCTTCCGGCCGGTCCCGCGCTGGCTATCTACCGGATAGTTCAGGAAAGCCTGACGAACACGATGAAACATGGCGGTCCCGAGGTGTCCTCGCGGGTGCTGCTGGACTTCGCACCGAACGGCGTCGTAGTCACAGTTCAGGATGACGGCCGCGGCGCCGGCGCAGATCCCGTCGACGGCAGGGGTCATGGGATCGTCGGAATGAACGAACGCGCGACGCTGTACGGCGGGACATTTTCCGCCGGGCCGCACCCGGGTGGCTACCTGGTGACGGCGTTCTTCCCGTATATGATCCCAACCTCCGGCTAGCCTCCCAATAGACCCGACCATCACCAGCACGAGATATTCAGAATCGGAGACCATTCGTGTCCCAGCCCACAGCCCCCGCCCCCATCCGGGTAGCCCTTGTCGACGACCAGGAACTGCTGCGCCGGGGATTCAAGATGGTTATCGATTCCCAGCCCGACCTCGAGGTAGTGGCCGAGGCGGCAAACGGCAACGACGCCATTCAGACGCTGCTGGCCACCCGCGTCGATGTCGTTCTGATGGACGTCCGGATGCCGCAGCTCGATGGGATCGAGGCGACGAAGCGTTTGCTTGCCGAGCAGCAGGCGGGCCGGATCGCGGACCTGAAAATTGTGGTTCTCACCACCTTCGATATCGACGAGTACGCTCTCGCCGCGATCAAGGCAGGCGCCAGCGGCTTTCTGCTCAAGGACGCGCCACCCGAGGAACTTCTCGACGCCATCCGCACGGTCTACCGGGGCGACGCCGTTATTGCTCCATCGACCACCCGGCGACTGTTGGAACACGTTGCGCCGCTGATCACGGTGGAGAAGGACAGTTCCGGTGCGCCCAGTCCGCTCGAGCGGCTCACCGAGCGCGAGCTGGAAGTGATGAAGGAAATTGCCCAGGGCTTGTCGAATTCCGAGATCGCAGCGAAGTTCTTCCTTTCCGAAGCAACTATCAAAACGCACGTCGGCCGGATTCTGTCCAAGCTCGAGGTCCGCGACCGGGTACAGGCCGTTGTGCTTGCCTACGAACAGGGACTGGTCAAACCAGGGAGCCCCTGACAGCTGACTTAGGCGTACGCAGCCTGCCTGCTCCGTCATCCTCAGGTCGTACCGAACCCGGCACCGGTTCGGAGTGCGGGGCGATGAAAGATCGGCCGGGAATTCATAGCGTTGGGAATGAACGAATTCACCAACCATGAGGAGTTACCCCTTGAGCGTCGATCCGTCCGGCCACGGTCGTCACAGCGACAGCACGACACCAGCAACCGCAGCCCCGCAGACCGCGGCAGAGATCAGGGACTTCGCCGTTTCCGCGGTCGACCTGCGCAAGTCCTACGGGAAAGACCAGACGAAGGTGCACGCCCTCGCCGGCGTCACCGTGGGATTCGAACGCGGCCATTTCACTGCCATCATGGGCCCATCCGGCTCAGGCAAATCGACGCTGATGCACTGCCTGGCAGGCCTGGACAGCGCCACCACCGGTCAGATCTGGCTCGGCGAGACCGAGATCACCGGGTTGAAGGACAAGGAACTGACCAGGCTGCGGCGCGACCGCGTCGGCTTCGTGTTCCAGTCGTTCAACCTGGTGCCGACTCTCACCGCCCGGCAGAACATCCTGCTTCCGCTGGAGCTTGCCGGTAGATCCCACGACGCCGAGTGGTACGACTACGTCACCGAGGTACTCGGGCTCACATCCAGGCTGCGACACAAGCCGCACGAGCTCTCCGGAGGTCAGCAGCAACGGGTTGCCGTTGCGCGCGCGCTGCTCAGCCGGCCCGACGTGATTTTCGGCGACGAGCCTACCGGTAACCTCGATTCCGTTTCCGGTGCCGAGGTGCTCGGCCTGCTTCGCCGGAGCGTACGGGAGCTCGGACAGACCGTCGTGATGGTCACCCACGATCCCGTGGCTGCGTCCTATGCCGACCGGGTCGTCCTGCTGGCCGATGGAAAGCTGGCAGGAGAAATCACAGATCCAACCGCGGACGACGTTATCGAAGCCATGCGCGGACTAGGTTCGGCTGGTGTCGCGGCATGAAGACGGCAACCTGGGCGCAGCTACGCGCCAACATTCCCCGGCTGCTCGCGGCGGCCGTCGCGATCATCCTCTCGGTCGGATTCATCGTCGGCACCCTGACCCTGTCCGACACCTTCAACCAGACGGTTGAGAAGGCTTTCACCGCGACCCTGGCGAAATCCGATGTGACTGTAACCCCTGAGGAAACGACGCCAGAGCAGCAACCGTCGGATGCTGCGGCTACCAAGGAATCGGCAGCAGCGGAGAAGTACCTTTCGGCGCTCCGTTCGACCGAAGGGGTCGACACAGCCGGTGCGCTCTACCAAAGCTATGCGGAGCTCCGCTTCGGCACCAAGAGAACCTACGCGGAACTCACCGCGCTCCCAGCGGAAAGGCTGCGTTGGCAGCAGCTTGCGTCTGGCGACTGGCCACGGACTGCCGACCAGCTCACCGTCGACAAGGACACCGCGATGGCGCAGAGCGTCGGCGTCGGCGACTCCGTGACGCTGTTGAAATCCGAAATCGACGCCGAGTCCGGAGCACTGAAAGAGACCCCGGTCGACCTCACCATCATCGGAATTACCAAACCGGAGGGATCGGTGATCAACAGCGGAGCGGCGACCGTGGGAATGACCGAGGCGGGACTCAAAGAGGTTTTTCCCGACCTGACACCAATCTCCTATGGCGTGGCCGGGGCCGGCAGCTCGGACACAGACCTGGCGACCTCCGTTTCTTACGCCCTTGACCAGGCCGGCCTCGGCTCGGCACAGGTTCAAACCCGCCAGGAAGCACTTGCGGAGAAACTGGACCAGGTGGTTGGCAGTACCCAGATCCTGACCACTGTCGTGCTGGTCTTCGGCTTTATCGCCCTATTGGTTGCCGGCATCGTGATAGCAAATACGTTCCAGGTGCTCGTCGCCCAGCGCACCCGGGAACTCGCCCTGCTTCGATGCATCGGCGCGGACGCCGGCCAGGTGCGGCGTTCCGTGCTCACCGAATCGCTGGTCCTCGGCCTTGCAGCTTCCGCTCTCGGGGTGCTGGTTGGTTACGGCCTGGCCAGTGGGGTTGCACTGTGGAGCCGGATGGCGAACAGCGGGATTCAGCTCGGAACAGCGCAGCTCAGCGTAGCCAGCATCTCGATCGGCATGGTCGTCGGGGTCGTCGTGACAGTCGGCGCGGCGTTGTCACCCGCGAGGCGGGCTACCCGGGTCCGTCCGCTGGCAGCCCTGCGACCCGCCGACGAGGTCGACGTGAAATCCAAGCGCGGCATGGTCCGGCTGATCATCGCCTTCCTGATGATCGTCGTCGGGATCGTCGGGCTGATTGCCGGCGCTCTCAAAGTTGGCATCACGCTGGCATTGCCTGCCGGCGCACTCACGTTCCTCGGGCTCCTGCTGGCGTCCTCGCTGCTGATTCCACTGGCAGTGCGCGCAGTCGGCATGCTGGTCAGCTGGACCGGTGTGCCCGGTAAGCTCGCGGCGCTGAACGCGGTGCGCAATCCGGGCCGGACGGCCGCGACGGCCGCTGCCTTGTTGGTCGGCGTCACCCTGGTCGGGATGATGATCGTCGGTTCCGCCTCGGTTCGCACATCGGTTCAGAACCAGATCGACGAGCGTCGCCCGGTTGATCTTTGGGTGCAGACGACCAATCCGGACGGCCTGACCGAGAATCAGCTCAGCGCCGCGGCCACAGAGCCCGATGTCCGCGAATCGGTCGTGCTCGACGGGACGCCGGTCAGCTTCGGCACGGAGGACAGCGCCGCCGATAGCACGGAAGCCAGCACGGACAGCCCACTGATAGCGCTCGGCGCACCGGCTTCCGACATCCAAAAAGTTGCCCATTCCGGTGGCCTGGTACCAAAACCGGGGCAGCTGCTGGTTAATCCGATCACGCTGAACGAGCTGGGAATCGCCAATCAGACGGTGAAGACCGGTTCCTCAATCGCCGTTACCGCCGGCCACGACACGATTGAACTGACGATCAAACATGAAAACCGGGTGCCGGACGGCGTCATCATGGTGGCTCCCGGCGACCTGACCAGACTTGATTCCACTCCTACGGCACAACAGGTGTGGCTGGAGCTGGATCCGGACCTGAGCTCGTCGGAGATTCAGAGCGTGCAGTCGAACATCATGTCGCACGGTGACGAGCTCAGCGTGTACGGCGGTGCAGCTGAGCGTGCAATCTACGGCGAAGTGCTGGACATGCTTCTGCTGGTCGTACTGTGCCTGCTGGCGATTGCCGTTGTGATCGCACTTGTCGGCGTCGGAAACACCATGGCGCTGTCGGTGCTGGAACGACGCCGGGAGTCTGCCCTGTTGCGGGCCATGGGCCTCACCAAGGGGCAACTGCGCGGCATGCTCGCGATCGAGGCGGTACTGGTCGCCGCGGTCGCCGCGGTGCTCGGCGTCATTTTCGGTGTCTTCTTCGCCTGGGCAGGCGCCGCATCGATCCTGATGGAGACCGATATCACCGCGAGCTTGAGCATTCCGTGGGCGCAGATCGGGACGGTCGTTGCCGTGGCCGCCATCGCCGGTTTGCTTGCCTCGGTGCTGCCGGCCCGCAGAGCCACGAAAATGACTCCGGTGGAAGGCCTGGCTGTCGACTAAGCCCTGCTTGCCGGCGGCTGCCCTCGGGCCGCCGCCGGCTGCGGTGGCTCCGGCGACTATTCGACGACTGCCGCCAGCGCCTCCAGGTACCTGGAGCTTCTGGCATAGCTCAGCGTCGTCTGCAGATAGTGCCGGAGCACCCGTTCGCCTGTCTGGGTCAGCTGATACGTCTTCCGCCGTGCACCGGTTCCGGGAGCGGGGCCGGAGGTGAACGTGATCAGGTTGTTTCCGGCCAGCCGTCGTAGCGCCCGGTGCAGGCTTTGCTCGTCGACGTGCAGGCTTCCTTCGCTCAGGGCACTGATTCCATCCCGGATCTCGGCAGACCAGCAGGGTTTTTCATGCAGCACCAGGAGAATGAACTGCATGAGCGCACTCTTCTTGTGAATATCGGACCACGACGCGACCATAGCGGCTTCGAAGTCGGTGACGTCAGACGTCGACATCTTCGAACCCCTTCGATAGGAACGCCCCGAGCGTGTGTATCAGCAGCCCGATCCCCCAGAATGTCGCCATCGCGTAGAGCGCGCCCGACCAGGTCGCCGCGACGACATCGGCCCGGCCATCCAGGCTCAGGATGCCTGCATGCAGCCAGTAGCTTCCGTTGACGAGCAAGAACGCCATGACGTGCAGGAAGTAGTAGGCGTAGCGCCGTTGCCGGATCGCCGGCCGTCTGACCAGGTAGAAACCTGCGATGAAACATGCCACAACGGCCAGCAAAAGCGTCGAGCGAACGGTTATTCGCCCATCGTCAGCAAATGCGATCACGGCATGGGTAGCGATAAGGCCGGCAATGACACCGGCAACGTACACGACGACGTCCTTGCGGCTCAGCGAGCGGTGCCCGGCTGGTCTGGCGATAGCAGACATATCAATCAGCTCCTTAGGTACTATTCCTTAAGCATAGTACCTTCGGCGAGCAATAGGCAACAAATTTCTTAACCCTCGCCGACAGCTGCCGGGGCAGCACGGGTCACGAGTCGGCCAGGCCGATCACGACCGTCGCATCCAGTTCGTCGGAACTGGTCACCCTCGGAGTCAGTCCGTTGCGGGCGAAGATGCGGGATGTCTCACTAGACTGACGCTCGCTTGTCTCGATCAGCAGATGCCCGCCTGGCGCCAGCCATTGCGTTGCCGCGGCGGCCACTCGCCGCTGGACATCAAGGCCGTCCGCACCGCCGTCGAGCGCAACCCGGGCCTCGTGCAGCCGGGCTTCCGGAGGCATAGTGGCGATCGCCGCCGTAGGGACATAGGGCGCGTTCGCGACCAGGACATCGACCCGACCGCGCAGCGCTGTAGGCAGCGGCTGATACAGATCGCCTTCGAGCACCTGCCCGGCCGAGCCAATGTTTCGCCGGGCGCAGCGCACCGCCTCCGGGTCAATGTCCGTGGCGTACAGCTCGATGCCGGGCACGGCCGCGAGCAGCGCGGCGCCGACCGCGCCCGAACCACAGCACAGGTCGACACCGACCGGACTATCGGCTTGCTGTGCGAGCATGATGGCCTGACTGGCGAGATACTCGGTGCGGCGACGTGGTACGAAGACGCCGGGCTCGATCGCGATTCTTAAGTCCCGGAACTCCGCCCAGCCGAGAACCTGTTCGAGCGGCTCACCTGCGACCCGGCGGGCCACCATTGTGTCGAGTCCGGCTGCAGACGATGCCGCGGACACGAGCAACCGCGCCTCGTCCTCGGCGAAGACACAACCAGCGGCCCGCAGGCTGGCTGTGATTGTGGATTTAAGCTCGGTGGAAGGAGAAACTGACATGGGAGCGCCTTTCGATTCTGCTTACGGGCGCTACCTGCGTCACCTGCGTCGGATGAACCGCACGGCCGTGAGAGGGAGCACCCGACCTGATACTGCGGTAATGGGTCTCACCTCCATCAACTGCGTCACGTGCTGAACACGGCAATACTAGCGAAGCCAGTCCCGATCAGACACGACAGGGCAAGGCATGCCCAGCGCACGAACATTCCAGTCGGTTCACTTACACCTTTGGGCCGGCAGCTCGTGCCGCCTCGACTCCGACGAGCGCCTCCCGAAGCTGCCCGATCCACTCACCCTGGTGCTGCCCGACCAGGCGGACCGACCAGACCAGCGCATCCGAGCGCGACCGCGCAACGCCGGCATCCACAAGCGTGTCGAGAACCTGACGCTCGGACTGCCTGAGCCGGGTCATCACCGGCACCGAAAGACTGGTGAACAGCTGACGCGTCTGGCCGCATACAGCTCCCCAGGCAACCTTGCGCCCGAACCGGAGCTCAGCTTCGTCCGCGATTCGCATTCGCTTTCCCCGGGTCTCCTCCCGGAATCGCTTGATCCGACCGGCTTCCGCCGCTCGCTGTGCGCCTTCGGACTCGGCACCTGTCGGAGCCTCGAGTCGGCCGACGACCACGATTTCGTCCCGGTCGACACTCACCTCGGGTGCAGTCTCGAACCATTCGTCCGGCAGGCGCCCGATCATCCAGCCCTCGTATTCATCCATGTGATGATTACACGCTTACACTAATTACCTGTCAAGACTTCGACGAGAAAGATGGCCGCTGATCGCTCAAGATAGGGGGCCTCGCAACCGAAGGTGCGAATAGCGGCAGTAGTACCAAAGCGGTACCATTGGTTCATGGCACTCAATCTCAGATTGTCGGAAGAGCAGGACGCCGCGCTGACCCGGCTCGCGAAAGAGCAGGGAACCAGCAAACAGGTCGCCGCGACGACGGCGATCATGGCCGCCGCAGATGCCGCCGAACGCAAGTTGCAGTTCGACGCAGCGCTCGATGAGATCCTGAATCGTGACGCAGGACTGCTCAAGCGCCTGGCCGAGTGAAATACCTTCGAACCGAAGAACTCCTGGTCATCGCCACTCGGCTCGGCGTTGCCCAGGTGCGCGACATAGGCCTCTTGGACTCGGCCGCGTTCCGACCGCAGAGCGTGCTCTTCGGCGAGGCAGCCTATCCCACGATTGAGGCGAAGGCGGCCGCCCTGTTCGAGTCGCTGGTCCGCAATCACCCGCTGGTGGACGGCAACAAGCGGCTCGCCTGGACCGGCACCAAGCTGTTCCTGGTCCTGAACGGATACGGCCTGTCTTCCGCGGAAGACGATGCGTACGACTTCGTCATCAGCGCCGCGGCCGGCGAGCTGAGCTTCGACGAGATCGCTCGGTGGTATCGCGACCATCTAACCGGCTGATCGCCTCCGCTTACACGAACGAACCGGGCCGCCACTCCCTGGATAAGGAAGTGACGGCCCGGTGCTCAAGGGCGATCGGTTAGCGCCGAGAACACTTAGCGTGCGGCGGTGCCTTCCACGTAGTCGTCTTCACTGCTCTTGACCCAGCTGAACATCTTGCGCAGTTCGCGGCCGGTTTCCTCGATTGGGTGCTGTTCGGACTTGGCCCGCAGCTCCTTGAACTCCGGAGCTCCGGCGTCCTGGTCGTCGATGAAGCGCTTGGCGAAGTTGCCGTTCTGGATGTCGGCGAGGACAGCCTTCATATTGTCCTTGACATCTGGTGAGATGACCCGGGGGCCGGACACGTAATCGCCGTACTCGGCAGTGTCGGAAACCGACCAGCGCTGCTTCGCGATGCCACCCTCGACCATCAGGTCAACGATCAGCTTGAGCTCGTGCAGCACCTCGAAGTAGGCCACCTCGGGCTGGTAGCCAGCCTCGGTCAGCGTCTCGAAGCCATACTGGACGAGCTGTGAGGCGCCGCCGCACAGAACGGCCTGCTCGCCGAACAGATCGGTTTCGGTCTCTTCGGTGAATGTGGTCTTGATGCCGCCGGCCCGTAGTCCGCCGATGCCCTTCGCGTACGACAAGGCGACGTCCCAGGCGGTGCCGGACGGATCCTGCTCGACGGCGACGATGACCGGAACACCGCGGCCGTCGACGAACTCGCGGCGCACGATGTGGCCGGGTCCCTTCGGCGCGATCATCACGACGTCGACATTCTCCGGCGGCTTGATGTAGCCGTATCGGATGTTGAAGCCATGGCCGAAGACCAGAACATCGCCCTCGCCGAGGTTCCCGGCAATCTCGTCTGCGTAGAGGTGACGCTGCACCTGATCGGGTGCGAGGATGACAACGACGTCCGCCCAAGCGGAAACCTCAGAAGGAGTGCCTACGGCAAGGCCTTCGGCTTCCGCCTTTTCCCGGCTCTTCGAGCCTTCCTTGAGTCCCACCCGGACCTCGACGCCGGAATCACGCAGGCTTAGCGCGTGGGCGTGTCCCTGGCTGCCGTAGCCGATCACAGCAACCTTGCGGTTCTGGATCAGCGAAAGGTCGGCGTCATCGTCATAGAAGAGCTCAGCCACAGTAAATTTCTCCTTCAATTGATCTTGCTTGTTTCGTAGTTCAGCTTATGCGCTGCGTAGCGCACGGTCGGTAATCGACTTGGACCCTCGTGAGATGGCCACCGCTCCGGACTGCACGATCTCGCGGATCCCGAACGGTTCAAGCACGCGGCGCAGGGCCTCGAGCTTGTCCATCTCTCCTGTGGCTTCCACCGTGACGGCGTCTGGTGTGACGTCGACGACCGTGGCTCGGAACAGTGCCGCCGAGTCGGCCACCTGGGATCGCGTGACCGCGTCGGCTCGCACCTTGTACAGAACGTGAGCCCGTTGCACCGAGTTCTCCGGTTCGAGCTCCACAATTTTGATCACGTTGATCAGCTTGTTCAGCTGTTTGGTGATCTGCTCGAGCGGCGCGGACGCCACATCGACGACGAAGGTGACCCGGGACAGCTCGTCGACCTCGGTCACTCCGACCGCGAGCGAATGAATGTTGAATCCACGGCGGGCAATCAGGCCGGTCAGCCGGGCGAGCACGCCCGGCTTGTTCTCGACAAGTACTGACAGTGTGTGGCGGGACATTAGTCTTCCTCCCGATCGAAGTTGGGGCTGACGCCGAGGGCGTACTGGATTTCGTCGTTGCTGACCCCTGCGGCCACCATCGGCCAGACCATGGCATCCCGGTGCACCACGAAGTCGACGACAACCGGGCGATCGTTGATGCTCATCGCCTTCTCGATCGTCGCGTCAACGTCCTCCGGCCGCTCGCAGCGCAAGCCAACCGCGCCGTAGGCATCCGCCAACTTGACGAAATCAGGAATCCGAACCGTGTCCGGGCCGGTGTTCAGATCGGTGTTGGAGTACCGGCCGCCGTAGAACAGTGTCTGCCACTGCCGCACCATGCCGAGCGACGAGTTGTTGATCACCGCCACCTTGATCGGGATGTTGTTGATCGTGCAGGTGGCCAATTCCTGGTTTGTCATCTGGAAGCAGCCGTCGCCGTCGATCGCCCAGACGACGCGATCCGGTTCGGCAACCTTTGCGCCCATTGCCGCCGGAACCGAGTACCCCATGGTGCCGAGGCCGCCGGAGTTGAGCCAGGAGTTCGGCCGCTCGTACTTCACGAACTGTGCTGCCCACATCTGGTGTTGCCCGACGCCGGCCACGTAGATGGCCTCCGGACCCGCATGCGCGCTGATCCGCTCGATGACGTGCTGCGGGTTGCCGCTGCCGTCCTCCGCCTTGTCGTAGCCGAGCGGATAGGTTTCGCGCAGTTCGTCCAGCACGCCCCACCAGGCGGTCCGTTCGCGATCCATATCGTCGAGATGGTGAGCGGTCAGTTCATCGATCAGGTCGGCGATCACCTCGCGAGCATCACCGACGATTGGTACGTCGGCGATCCGGTTCTTCGAGATCTCTGCCGGGTCGATATCCGCGTGGATGACTTTGGCCTGAGGTGCGAAGGATTCCAGCTTGCCCGTCACCCGGTCGTCGAATCGGGCGGCAAGCGAGATCAGCAGGTCGGACTTCTGGATGCTGGCCACCGCCGGGACGGTGCCGTGCATTCCGGGCATGCCGAGGTGCTGCCGGTGTGAATCCGGGAAGACTCCGCGCGCCATCAGGGTGGTGACAACCGGGATGTTCGTCAGTTCCGCAAGCCTGAGCAGTTCCTTGTCGGCGCGCGCACGGATGACGCCGCCGCCGACATAGAAGACCGGGCGCTTGGCGGCAGCAATCAGCTTTGCCGCCTCACGGATCTGCTTGGCGTGCGGCTTGGTCACCGGCCGGTACCCCGGAAGCTCAGGCTGCGGATCCCATTCGAAATCGCAGATCGCCTGCTGGGCGTCCTTGGTGATGTCGACCAGCACCGGACCGGGGCGGCCGGTCGAGGCGATGTGGAATGCCGCGGCGATGGCGCTGGGGATGTCCTCGGCTTTCTGCACCAGGAAGCTGTGCTTGGTCACCGGCAGGGTCATACCGACGATGTCGGCTTCCTGGAATGCGTCGGTACCGAGCATGGACGAGGCCTGCTGCCCGGTGATCGCCACGAGCGGCACGGAGTCCATGTGCGCGTCGGCTATCGCGGTGATCAGGTTGGTGGCGCCAGGCCCGGAGGTGGCAATACAGACTCCGACCCTGCCGCTCGCCACCGCGTATCCTTCGGCGGCGTGGCCGGCGCCTTGTTCGTGCCGGACCAGGATATGGCGGACCTTGGTGGACGCCATCAACGGGTCGTAGGTCGGCAGGATGGTGCCGCCGGGAATGCCAAAGACGGTGTCGACGCCAAGAAGCTCTAGCGAGCGCACGACTGCCTGCGCTCCGGATAGCTGCTCTTTGGGCTGCGGCTTTGAGTCCTGCTCCGGGTTCTGTAGCGAACGAACCGGGGGTGCGGGCTTTGCTACAGCAGGGCGGCTCGGGGCATCGACGCCCCGTGCTGGCTGGTCTGGCGTAACCATCGAATGGCTCCTTGCTGATTGAGCTTTAGTTGTTGATGCAAACCCCTGCGCGATGTGGCATAAAAAAACCCCTTCGATTGTCTTCGAGGGGGCGCGCGCGGGACGTAGTGACCGTCAGCTGTACGGGGTTACCGCGCGCTGCATAATGACTACGAGAAGGACTGTTTGCACGATATAACCTTCACTCAGGGGCGAGAACGATGTCAATAAATGGGCAAGCTGATCTCAGATGCTGGATTTACCCGGACGTCAAAGTAGTTCCGGGTCTGGTGCCGGTCAACCGGTGATCCCCGCCGGGCCGGCACCCTCATCGCCGCAGACGTAGGCGATTCCGGCAGACGCCGACGCCGGCAACCAGGCTCGTTCGAACGCGCCCCTCGGGTAGGTCCGCCGCGCGCCCTCCGGCGTCGGAGCGGCCGGGTCGTAGACGATGACATCGCCCTCGGCCGAGAAGCCGGCGATCACCAGCAAGTGTCCCTCGGTGTCGTAGCCGGCCTCAGGCATTGTCTTGCGGTTCAGCGTGACGCTCGCGATGACCGGTCGCTCACGTTCCAGATGCGGCTCGACGTCACGCAGGTCCCGCAGCCGGCTGACATAGAGATCCACCCCGTGGGACTGTGCGAACGCAGCATTGAACGCCCAATTGCCGGTCCCGCGGTAGGAGTAGTCGTAAGTAGCCCGGGCGGCATCGACAACGTCGGATCGCGGATCCGTCGCGTCGCCCAGATAACCGAGCAACATCGCCGTCGACGTCGGCGAGCACCAGGCGTCTCCCCCGCCGCCGAGCTCGGGATGGGTCCCGGCATGCACCCGCTGCGAGCGGGCAGGAACCTCGAGTTCGATCGCCGCCTGCCGGGTGTAAGGGCTGGTCGTGCCGGTCTCCGCCCCTGCTCCGCGCGAGGTCAGCACGGTCACCGAGCCCAGTCGCGCAACGTCCGCCGAACCGGCTGGCCGCAACAGGCTGACCCGCAGTTGCAGGGCGGCCAGCGGGCTGTTGTCGACCGACGCCAGGAAGGTATCGGCATCCACCCTGCCGAACACATTGTGCTGACCGCGCACCGTGCAGCGATGGATGTCCGCCGGGAAGTCGTTTCCCGCCGTCCAGCGCGCCGTCACGAACCACTGCTCGCCCGGCCGATGGGACCACGCCGCCGATCCGTGCCCGGCGACTCTGAGCTCGACCTGAATCCAGCAGCCTGGCGGCGTCTCGGCAGCCCAGCTCGGAATTACCTGGTCGAATTCACCGGGCAGCAGCTCCTCGGAGGTCCACCGGACGCATTCGTACTCCCGATCCACGGCGTCACCATAAGGATCGCGATAGCGAAGCACTCCGACATCGCTGAATTCGAAAGGACCGGTGAACCGCTGAACCCTGATCACGGCGTCAGCCGCAAACCGCGCCCTCCGAGGCGGACGTCACGAGCTTTGCGTACTTGGCCAGCACTCCGCGGGTGTAGACCGGCGGCAGCGGCTCCCAGCCGGCCTTCCGACCGGACAGCTCGTCCTCGCTGATCAGCAGGTCCATGCTGCGGTTGGCGATATCGACCCTGATCGTGTCACCGTCGCGCACGAAGGCGATCGGGCCGCCGTCGACTGCCTCGGGCGCGACATGGCCGATGCACAGGCCAGTCGTGCCTCCGGAGAACCGGCCATCGGTCAGCAGCAGCACGTCCTTGCCAAGACCCGCCCCCTTGATCGCACCGGTAATCGCCAGCATCTCGCGCATGCCCGGGCCGCCCTTCGGACCCTCATAGCGAATCACGATGACCTCACCCGGGTTGATTTCGCCATCGAGCACCGCACGCATTGCGGACTGCTCGCGCTCGAAGACGCGGGCGGTTCCCTCGAAGACGTCGGTGTCGAAACCCGCGGTCTTCACGACAGAGCCGCCCGGGGCAAGCGAGCCGTGCAGCACGGTCAGTCCACCGGTCTTGTGAATCGGGTTGTCCATCGCACGCAGGATCTTGCCGTCCGGGTCCGGCGGGTTGACCTCGGCGAGATTCTCCGCGACTGTCTTGCCGGTCACGGTCAGGCAGTCACCGTTCAGCAGGCCGGCGTCGAGCAGTGCCTTCATGATCACCGGCACACCGCCGATCTTGTGCACGTCGTTCATCACGTACCGGCCGAACGGCTTGAGATCGCCGAGATGCGGAACCTTGTCGCCGACCCGGTTGAAGTCGGAAAGCTGGAGATCGACCTCGGCCTCGCGGGCAATTGCCATCAGATGCAGCACGGCGTTGGTCGAACCCCCGAAGGCCATGGTCACCGCGATGGCGTTCTCCAGGGATTCCTTGGTGATGACGTCGCGGGTGGTGATGCCGCGGCGCAGCAACTCGACGACGGCGACGCCGGACTCCTTGGCAAAACGATCGCGCGCCCGGTCGATGGCGGGAGGGGCCGCCGAACCCGGCAGCGACATTCCCATCGCCTCGGCGGCAGAGGCCATCGTGTTGGCGGTGTACATGCCGCCGCAGGCACCCTCGCCCGGACAAACCGCCTTTTCGATCGCGGTCAGATCCTCCATCGACATCTTGCCGGCACGGCAAGCCCCGACTGCTTCGAAGGCGTCGATCAGGGTGACCTCCTTCTCGGTGCCGTCCGACATCTTCGCGAATCCCGGCATGATCGAGCCGTTGTAGAGGAAGACGCTTGACAGGCCGAGCCGGGCCGCAGCCATCAGCATGCCGGGGATCGACTTGTCGCAACCGGCCAGCAGAACGGAGCCGTCCAGACGTTCCGCACTCATAACCGTCTCGACCGAATCGGTGATCACTTCGCGGGACACCAGCGAGAAGTGCATTCCCTCATGTCCCATCGAGATGCCGTCGGACACCGAGATCGTGCCGAACTCCAGCGGGTAGCCGCCCGCCTCATGCACGCCCTCTTTGGCGGCCTTGGCCAGCCGCTCCAGGGAGAGATTGCATGGCGTGATCTCGTTCCAGGAGGATCCGACGCCGATCTGCGGCTTCTCCCAGTCGTCGTCGCCCATCCCGACGGCGCGGAGCATGCCTCGGGAGGCTGTTTTCTCGATGCCGTCGGTGACGTCGCGGGAACGGGGCTTGATGTCTGGCTTTTCGGCTGCTGGGCCGCCCGGATTATTCGTCGATGCGGAAGTCATGCTCACGAGTGTAGGACCGATGCTCTCAGCCCGTCACAGCGCCCATATTCCGATACGAATATCTTGCCAAAAGAGACACCGGCTATCGACTACGCCGTCCGCCCGGGCTATCGCCCGACGATTCTTTGCTCCGCGGGGTCGACGACGGGGTCGGCGACGGGATCGACGACGTTCGCGGGTGCCTCCGAGCTGGCGCCGGCGGGCATCGGCCTGCGAAGTCTGCGGAGCGGCTTGCGAAACCGCAGGCTTGCCAGCAGCACGCCGGAGATTACGATTCCCGCGCCGACTATCTGCAGTCCGCTGATTCGTTCTCCGAGCATGAACGCAGAGGACGACAGCCCGATCACCGGCACCAGCATCGAGAATGGCGCAACCGTGCTCGAGGGATACTTCGACATCAGCGTGGTCCAGATGCCGGACCCGAGAATCGTTGCAATCAGCACGATGTAGAGCACGCCGAGCACCGCTGGCAGGGCGTCCACGGTGAAGGCCGTGGACAGCGATGCGCCGATCGCCGTCGGGCCCTCGATCATCATCGAGAGCGCGAACATCGGCAGCGGCGGGACGACCGACATCCACAATGTGAGCCGCAGCGGGCTGTCCGGCCGCGCCTGGCGCGAGCAGAGGTTGCCGATCGACCAGCCCAGGGCGCCCAGCAGCGTGAGGACCACCGGCATCAGCGAGGACACCTGGGCCTGATGGGCGGCAATGATTCCCAGGCCGGCGACAGCTAGCAGCACACCGATTCCCTGGATCGGGGTGAGCCTCTCGCGCAGGAACAACCCGGCGAGCACAACGGTGAACGGCGCGGATGCCTGCAACACGAGCGAGGCAAGCCCGGTCGGCATCCCGCTGCTCATCCCGAGGTAGAGGAACGCGAACTGCAGCACGCCGAAACCGACGCCGTAGCCCAGCAGCCAGCGCCATTTCACCTGCGGCCGGCGAACGAACAGCACGGTCGGCACGGCAAGCAGCGCAAAGCGAAGGGCGACCAGCAGGAATGGCGGGAACTGCTCGAGGGCGTAGGCCGTTGCTGGAAAATTCAGCCCCCACATCACGGCAACCGATATGGCGAGGAGGCGGTCACGGGCGGTCATGCGTTCAATTCTGGCCGCTGGGACACTTCAGCACAATCGCAGCGTACTACCGTAATACTTTAGACTGCCTACATGGACGTTTCGCATCTGAGCCTGCTGCGCGAACTCGCAGAACGAGGCAGCATCACCGCGGTTGCCGAGGCGACCCACCGAACCCCGTCTGCCGTGTCGCAGCAACTAAAGACAATGCAGCGCGAGCTCGGCGCACCCCTGGTGGAGCGGCACGGCCGCGGCGTCAGGCTGACTTCCGCCGGGAACACCCTGGCAGCGGCGGCGGTCGATGTCGCGACGGCCCTATCCACCGCACAGGCGGTGTGGGACGAATTCCGCGGCAGCAACAGCGGCACCGTCGATCTAGTGCTCTTCCCCTCGGCCGGCCAGCTCCTGTTGCCTCGACTACTGGCCAAGGAAGATCTGCTGTCCGGGATCGAACTGCGCTGCGACGACCGGGACGTACGGACGGAAGCCTTCGCAGCACTGACCGCCGATGCCGACATCGTCGTCGCACACCACGTATTCGAGCCGCCACCGTGGACCGGATCCAGGCTCACTGCCGTGCCGCTGCTGCGCGAGCCGCTGGACATCGCACTGCCAGAGGACCACCCCCTGGCCGCCAAAACAACGTGTTCGCCGCGTGACGTGCGAGGCGAACGCTGGATCGGCGTGCCCGAGGGGTTTCCGTTCGATCATCTGGTCAAGCAGATCGGCGACCTGGCAGGTCAGCCGGTGACCGTGGTGCAACGGCTCCGGGACAACCGGATCATCGAGGCACTGGTTGCCGCGGGTCACGGAATCTCAGTTCTGCCACGCTACGCGCAGGCAGCGACCCCGGGTTCCGGCGTCGTGTTGAGGCCGATCACCGGCCTGAAAGCCGGACGGCGCATGGTCGCGCTGATGCGGCCGGACCGGGCGGAACGCCGGGCGGTCCGACAGGTGCTCCGCGGCTTGACCGAGGCAGCCGCAGAGATCACCGCCGGCGACAGTTCCTAGCCGAGCACGAGCGAGTCGCCGAGGCTCACAGTGCCCGCCTCGGTCGGCACGCTTCGATAGCCGCGGATGCCGTGATCCAGGAAGTCCAGCGCGGCACGCACTGCGTCGGACACCTCGGAGGTGGGTTCCTCCCGGAGGCAGTAGCGGGAGAATTCGACGCAGGGCTTGGCCACCCGGACGCTGCTCAGCCGCACGTCCCCGCCAGCTGTGCGCAGGGTGACCTCGGCTGGGATCTCCCGGTTGGCCAGGCCGGCGGGCGCGTCAACCAGCAGGGTCTCCCCCGCCACCTGGTCGAAGATATGCGTGCCGTACTCGGCCCGGATCTTCTCATAGTCGCCGGTACCCATGAACGTGATCGCGGAGCGCCCCTTCGGATCCCGGGTCCTCGGGTGGTTGCGATTGTGCACATCAAGCTGGGTCGTTCCGGCCTCGTCGGTGTGCCAGACGCCGGTGAGGTCGAAGTCGATCCGAGTCACGGGCAGCCGCACCTCGGGCAAGTATCGGCGCAGCGGGGCCTTCCCGGGCTTCATCCGGTCGCGCTGAATCTGGATTCCGACGATCGGAAATTGCTCAGGCATCAGGCGTCGACCCGGTTCATCAGGTCCTCGCCCGCGCAGATCCTGCGCAGCTGTTCTGCCAGCAGGTTCTCGATTCGCGGAACGAACGCGCTGGTGTTCCCGCCGACATGCGGCGTGACCAAGGTGTTCGGCGTCCGCCACAGCGGGTGTCCTTCCGGCAGCGGCTCGGGGTCCACGACGTCGAGGGCGGCGTGCAACCGGCCGGAAGCGAGCTCGGCAACCAGTGCGTCGGTATCGACGACCGGGCCCCGGGCGACGTTGACGATCAGGGCGCCGTCCGGCAGTCGGGCGAGGAAGTCCTTATCGACAAGATGGTGGGTTTCGTCGGTCAGCGGCGTGATCAGGATGACGACCTCGGCTGTCGGCAGCAGCCGTGGCAGATCGCCGGCATCGAAGACATGGCCCCGCTCGTCGTCTCGCTCGCGGGTGCCGACCCTGGTCAGGTCGACCTCGAAGGGATCGAGCCGCTTGGCGATCTCCTCGCCGATACCACCGACGCCGATCAGCAGTACCCGGCGATCCGCAAGCGAAAGCCTCCGGGTCGGCGACCATTTTTCCTCCCTCATGTCGCGAGCGGCGTCATCGATGCCACGCAGCGAGGCGAGCGCGAGGCCGACTGCGAGTTCCGCGGTCGCCGCGGCATGCACGCCGGAGGCGCTGGACACCGCAACACCGGGACCTGCAGCCTCAAGCACTCCGTCGTAGCCAGTGCTCTGACCCTGGACGAACTTGAGGTTCGGCAGCTCCGGGAGCCTGGCCAGGGTCTCTGCCGTGCCCAGGTACGGCAGGATCACGGCATCGATATCGTCGACCGACGTGCCCTGCGGGTTTTCGGTACCGTTCCAGATGACGAAGTTCAGCTTGCCGGTACTGTTCTCGTCTACCCGGGCCCGGACCGCGTCGAGCAGGTCGGCGGCGGGAAAGGCGATTGTTGTGATGTCCATCGTCGTCATGGCTCGATTCTGCCACGGCCCCACGTGGGCCCGCCCGGCTGGCGGCGTCCGGCCGCTGTCATCCGGCGCCAACCGGCAGCGTCCGGCACCAACTGGCGGCGTCGGTAGTTAGATCCAGAGCGCCGGATCGGCAAGTTCCCATTCGACCGCGGCATCGGCGGCCTGCGACGGCACCGCGAGCGGCGGGGTGGTGGAGCGGGGCTGCCGGAGCTTCGCCGGGACACCGACCGCGATACTGTCCGCCGGGACGTCGTGCACAACCACGGCGTTTGCCCCGATCTGCGCGTTGTCGCCGATGTGAACCGGGCCGAGCACCGCAGCCCCGGCGCCGACCGTCACGTTGTTGCCCAGGGTCGGATGCCGCTTCACCTGCTGCATGGAACGACCGCCAAGGGTCACGCCGTGGTACAGGAAGACGTCGTCGCCGATTTCCGCGGTCTCACCGATCACCACACCGATCGCGTGGTCGATGAAGAACCGCCGGCCGATCTTCGCGCCGGGGTGAATCTCGACGCCGGTTGCGGTCCTGACCGCCTGCGACAGCAGACGCGCGGGTACCCGCATGCCCGGCATATTCCACAGTGCGTGGATGCCGCGATGTGCCCAGATCGCGTGCAGGCCCGGGTAGGACAGCAGCATCACGACCTTGCTGCGCGCCGCCGGATCGCGGCGCACAGCAGTGGCGAGGTCTTCGGACAGGCGCGCGCGCCAGCCGAGTGATTCGTTAGACACTTCTCGAGTACCGCTTAGTCCATGTATTCGGCGAACAGCGGCGTCGAGAGGTAGCGCTCGCCGAATGAGGGAATGATCACGACGATCCGCTTGCCGGCGTTTTCCGGCCGGGAGGCAACCTGGCGTGCAGCCCACACCGCGGCGCCGGAGGAGATACCGACCAGAAGGCCTTCATCCCTGGCCACCTGGCGTGCCGACTCGAAGGCGTCGTCGTTGCTGACATCGACGATTTCGTCGTAGACGTCGGTGTCCAGGATTTCCGGCACGAAGTTCGCCCCGATGCCCTGGATCTTGTGGCCGCCGGGCTGACCGCCGTTAAGGATTGCCGAGTCCGCGGGCTCCACGCCGATCACCTTGACGTCTGGATTGCGTTCCTTCAGCACCCGGCCGACGCCGGTTATGGTGCCACCGGTGCCGATCCCGGCGATGAAGATGTCCAGCTTGCCGTCTGTATCGGCCAGGATCTCCTGCGCGGTGGCGTCCCGGTGGATTTGCACATTGGCCTCGTTGGCGAACTGCCGAACCAGTACCGCCCCTTCTGCGCCGAGCTCTTCGGCTTTAGCGACTGCGCCCTTCATGCCTTCGGCCGCCGGCGTCAGCTCGAGCTGTGCGCCGAACGCTCGAAGCAGTGCGCGGCGTTCCTTACTCATCGACTCCGGCATCGTGAGGATGACCTTGTAGCCGCGTGCCGCGCCGACCATGGCCAGCGCGATTCCGGTGTTGCCGCTGGTGGCTTCGACGATCGTGCCGCCGGGGGTCAGCTGACCGGACTTCTCCGCCGCATCGACCATGGAGACGCCGATCCGGTCCTTGACGCTGTTGGTCGGATTGTAGAACTCAAGCTTGCCGATGATTTCGGCTCCGGTGTCTTCGCTGGCCTTGTTGAGGCGAACCAGCGGGGTACGTCCGACGAGTTCGGTGACATCGTTGTAAATCGGCATGAACTTACACCTCTTCTTGAAAAAGAAAACTACTGATCAGTTGGGGGTCGGCGCACTTCGTACATGCGCCTCGCACCAGCCAATGGCTTCAGCTGCTGATTGTTGTGTCAACTATTTTGACTGAACAACGTCGATTCGACCAACTTACATTCCTCTGGCTGCCGGGGCTGGACTCGGCCTCGGCTCTCCTGGCCTAGAATCGATCACCGTGACTATTCATCCCATCGTCGTTCTTGGCGAACCCGTTCTGCACCGTCGAGCATCGGAGGTTGCTGAGTTCGACGACGATCTGCGCCGGCTGATCGACGACATGTACGACACGCTTGCCGCGTCCAACGGCGTCGGCCTTGCCGCACCCCAGATCGGTGTGGCCTTAAGAATCTTCGTCTATGACGCGCCCGACGACGACGGGGAACAACACCGGGGCGTGTTCGTGAATCCGACGCTGGTGAACAGCAAGGTGCCGGGCACCGCGCCGGACCGTGACGACGACACGGAAGGATGCCTGTCCGTGCCGGGTGAGGACTTTCCGCTCAAACGTGCCGACTGGGTAAAGGTCTCAGCCCTCGACGGCGACGGACATCCGGTCGAGCTCGAAGCGCGCGGCTGGCTGGCACGGGTGATGCAGCACGAATTCGACCATCTGAACGGCACGCTGTACGTCGACCGGCTCAGCGAACGCTGGTCGAAGAAGGCTCGCAAGCTGATCAGGTCAAACGGCTGGGGCGTGCCGGGGCTCTCCTGGATGCCGGGCGTCGATCCCGACCCGTTCGGCCACTAGCACTCCGGCCAGAGTGGCTCGTGCGCAGCGTGCTCGACGGCGCGCATGACCCGCAGCACATTGCGCCCGGCCAGCTTCTGCAGGTCGGCTCCGGACCAGCCCCGCGACGCGAGTTCGGAGAACAGCGCGGGGTATCGGCTGACGTTCTCCAGTCCGATCGGCAGCGTCGAGGTGCCATCGTAATCACCGCCAATGCCGATGTGATCGATTCCGGCAGCCTCCCGCGCATGCTCCAGGTGGCTGACCACATCGGACAGATCGGCCTCCGGCCGGGGGTTCTCCTCGATCCAGCTGTTCAGCGCTGCCCGTGCCTCGGCAGGTTTACCCTCGTCCTCGTCGGCCGCGAGCAGCTCATCGTTGCGCCGGCGCACCGACTCCAGCGATTCACCCGGCTTCGGCGCGACAGCGAAGTCGGACCGCAACGCTGAGGATCCAGGATGGCCCTGCGGCGTGTGCGGGTCGAGACCGAGCTCGACCCGTTTGGCGAGCATCTCCCGGCGCCAGTCGACGCACGGCTGCGAGATGAATCCCGGCACGAACGTTATCTGCACGACCCCGCCGTTACCGGCGAGTTCGGCCAGTACCGCGTCTGAAACATTCCGCGGATGGTCGGCGACCGCCCTGGCCGAGGAATGCGAAAAGATCACCGGCGCGGATGTCGTCGCGAGCGCATCGAGCTGGGTTGACTCGGCGGTGTGGGACAGATCGACGATCATGCCGATCCGGTTCATTTCCGTGACTATTGCCCGCCCGGCCTCGTTCAGCCCCGTGCTCTGCCGGACACCTGTAGCCGAGGCGGCCCACGATGTGTCGTCGTTGTGGGTCAGGGTCATGTACCGCACGCCGAGCCGGCCGAACATTCGCAGCGCGCCTAGCGATTCCGCGATTGAATGGCCGCCCTCGATGCCGATCAGCGAGGCGATCCGTCCGCTGCCGAAAACCCGTTCGACATCGTCGGCGGTGCAGGCCAGGCCGAATGTGTCCGGATAGGCGGCAACAATCCGGTGTACAGCGTCGACCTGCTCAAGCGTGGCGACGACTGCCGCGTCCTCTGAAATATCCGATGGCACCCAGACCGACCAGAACTGGCCGCCGACCTTGCCCTGCCGAAGTTTCACGATGTCGGTGTGCAATTCAGGACGCTCCACATCGAGGCGAGCCACGGAGTAGCCGGCTTTCTCTCGCAGCGCGGCCGGAAGATCGTTGTGGCCATCGATCAGCGGGGTGGCGTCAAGAAGCCCCGGTACCTGCATGTTTGTCCCTACTTTTCGTCGGTTTCGAGATAGTCAACCGTGACGGCCAGATCACTGAGGATCGCATCGACCGTTTCGGCGTTGACTTCGGTGTCGGACTTCAGTTCCCTCAGTTGCTCGTCCGCGTGCTCATCGCCCGCGGTCGCCGCCATCACGTCGAGCACCCGGTCGGAAAGTGAGTTCGCGCGCTCGATCTGCTCAAGCTGCCACAACCGCCCATCCAGTTCTCGCAATTGCTCCAGGTAGTCGTGCATTGTCACCACCCGGGCCGCCAGGGATGCGAAGGCGGCGTCGAGGCTGCGAACGTGTTCCTCGACGACTGGCTGGGTTGCCGGCGACCGGCTGGTTTCGAGCTCGGTTCGAAGCCGACGGATTTCAAGTAGCCTGCGACCGATCTGCCCGACGTTCTCGTCCAGATCGAGCCGCGCGGGGTGGCTGTCGAGCAGCGGTGATTTCCAGGAGTTCGTTGCGGCGATCCGCTCTGCGATCCGGACGCTGAGGTGAAAGAGCCGCTCCTCGTCGGTGCTGCGGGCGATGCCGTGCATCCGACGGAAGCCGAGATCGGCCGGCGTGATCCAGACCGCCTTCTGCGCCGCGGCGCGATCGGCCTTGCGAAGCCGCCGCGGATCGCGCCAATAGCGCAGCCCGGCGATGGAAGCGCCAACTCCGCCCACCGCAAACACCGTGCCGAAGACAATTCCGGCCGTCCCGTCGCCGATCAGCCCGATCCAGTTCGACGGAAAGACGACTGCCGCGGTGGCAACATCGGCCGCTACTGCCGTCCCACCGACCCCGGTTGCCACTACGCCGCTGCGGATGAAGTTCCGGCCGAGCAGCTGCTGGGGATAGAACCGCATTGCGGTGCCCGGCTTCAGCGGGACCTTCCGGGCGGACCAACGTTCGCGGACCACGGCGGGGACGCTGGCAAGATCGAGGACCCGGTATGCGGGGCGGTCAGTTCCGACCTCAACCCGGTGCAGTTGTTTCCAGCCCGGCACGACGCCGCTGCGCCACACCCGGGGCACTTTGGGCACAACAACCACTCCTGCCTGGCAACCGTCGCATCGAAAGTATCAGTCTATTGGCTCACACCTGGCCGCGGCAGCCGCAGCGCACGCCGATCACCTGCCGACGGCGTAGCCCTGCATCCCGCGCGGATTCGCGGCAGCGGTGAGTACGCCGGTCTCCGGGTCCCTGCCGACGCTCGACAGCCGGCCAAGCGCCCAGTCCCCCGCCCTGGTCACCCGGTGGCCCCGGGCCTCGAGGCTTGCGATCACATCGTCGCCGAGCCGGTCTTCGACCACGGCGCCACCGGGCTCCCAGGTCCGCGGCCAGAACGAGCCGGGCATCGAGGTGGTGTGGAACGCCGGGGCGTCGATAGCCTCCTGCTGGCCGTAGCCACCGACCAGCATCCTGAGCAGAAACAGCAATTGCCATTGATCCTGCTGGTCGCCGCCGGGCGAACCGAGAGCGAGCACAGCCTCGCCTTCGCGGATGACCAGGGTCGGGGTCAACGTGCTGCGCGGACGCCTGCCGGGCACGAGCGCGGAGGGCGACTCGGGATCGAGCCAGTTCATCTGCAGCCGGGTACCCAGGCAGAAGCCGAGACTCGGAATGTACGGCGACGATTGCAGCCAGCCGCCGGACGGCGTCGCCGAGATCATGTTGCCCTGCGAGTCGACGATGTCCAGGTGGCAGGTGTCACCGCGCACCTCACCGTTCGGCCGGACGGTGGGTTCGCCCGCAGCGCCCGAGACGGCCTGAGCCAACGCTCCGATCCGCAACTGCGCTCCGGTCCGCAACTGCGGCCGGTACGCCGGATGGCCGTCGATCGCGCCTGGCCGGAATTCGGCCGAGGCTTGCGCGCCGATCTGCGCCCGGCGCCCGGCCGCGTACGCATCGGAGAGCAGGGTCCTAAGCAGGCTGACCGGCATGTCCTCGCCGTAGTACGCCTCCCGGTCTGCCAGGCACAGTTTGAGCGTCTCCAGAACTATGTGCGCGCCGGAGGCAGTCGACGGGTCTATGTCGTCGTCATCGAAGCCGTCCAGGATCTTCAGCGCTTGCAGCAGCGCCGGGCCCTGGCTCCAGCCGGATACCTTGACGATGGTGTGACCGCGGAAGTCTATAGTCGCTGGCTCTTCCCAGTCGGCCCGGAAGCCGCGCAGATCGTCCCGGTTGAGCACTCCGGCATGATCCGTGCCGCTGGAATGCCGGTGCGGCTCCCGGACGAAGTCCTCGATCTCCCGGGCAACGAACCCTTCCGCCCAGGCCGACCGCACCCCCTCGATCCGGGCTTCCCGATCGCCGTCCGCTCCGGCTCGGGATCGTCCCTCGGCCAGCAGTCGTTCCATTGTGTCCGCCCAGGCAGGGTTGCGGATCAGTTCGCCCTCGACCGGCAATCGTCCGCCTGGCATCCACTGCTCCGATGAGCCCGGCCAGTGCTCGGCGAACAGGTCACTGACGGTGCGAATCGTCGTCGCCACCTGGCCCAGCACCGGGTGTCCGTTGCGCGCATAGTCGATCGCGTACTGCCAGAGCTCGTCGAGCTCCCAGCTGCCATAGTCACGACTGAGCAGCAACCAGGCGTCCACCGCTCCGGGCACCGCTGCGGCGAGCGCTCCCGCGCCGGGAATCAGATGCAGGCCCTCGGCGTGGAAATGCTCGATTGACGCGCCGGCCGGCGCCGGGCCCTGCCCCATCAGCACCCGTGGACTCTGCTGGTGGGCGGCCTTGATGATTGCGGTCAGATCGCCGCCGGGGCCGTTCAGGTGCGGTTCGACGACGTGCAGCACGAAGCCTGCGGCGACGGCGGCGTCATACGCGTTGCCGCCCCGTTCCAGCACGGATGACGCCGTCGCCGACGCGAGCCAGTGTGTGGAGGCCGCCATCCCGAATGTGCCGCGCAGAGTTGGCCTGGTGGTGAATGAGGTCATACAGCTATCTGTACACCCCGGCATCCGGATGTCCGCGAGCGCGGTGTCCGGATCACGGTTCAATTACCGGTTCCCGGCAAGACCCGTAAGTCGTTGACACTATTGGCACCATGATGGTTGATTAGCTTCATTCGGCTTATCGTGCTCCCCTTGGCACCCTGGAGGAAAAATGGCGTTCACCCCACCCACGGCCGGCGGCCGGTTGCTCAGCCGCCCACTCGCCCTGTTGGCATCGCTGGCGATCGCGGGCGGCATCTGCTTCGCGCCGATGTCGCCGGCCTCGGCCACCCCGGAGGCGAGTGACACCAGCAAAGTGATCAAGGTCGCGACGAACGCCACGATTGACACCTTCAACCCGTTCATCTCCATTTACGCCACGCCGACCGGAATCAATCGGATGGTGTACGAAAACCTGGTGCAGTACAGCGCCGAAGATTCCTCGGACACCGAGGGGCTTGCCGAGAAGTGGGAAACCAGCAGCGACGGGAAGACCTGGACATTTCACCTCCGGCCGGGCATGAAGTGGTCTGACGGCGAGCCGATCACGGCCAAAGACCCCAAATGGACCTACGAGCAGATGATGAACAACGAGGTGATGGGGTCCGCCAACGGCTCCCTGGTCAGCAACTTCGACACAGTCGAGACTCCGGACGACACCACGCTGGTGATCACCATGAAGGAACCCCAGGCGTCCAACCCCGGCGTGGAGATACCGGTGGTTCCGGAGCACGTCTGGTCGAAGCTGGATGACCCGGGCAAGCACGAAAACAACAAGGACGTCGTGGGATCCGGTCCGTACACGCTGAAGTCGTACAAGCCGAGCCAGTCCGTCGAACTGACCGCGAATCCGAACTTCTGGCGGGGTGCTCCGAAAGTCGACGGCATCCAGTACATCTATTACAAGAACACCGACGCCCAGGTTCAGGCACTCCGGGCGGGCGAGGTGGATATCGTCAGCAAACTGACCCCTGCCCAGTTCAAGGCGTTGGAGGGCCAGGACGGAATCACAACCAATTCCGGCAAGGGGCGGCGCTTCACCGGGCTCGGCCTGAATTCCGGCGCGGAGTCGAAAGACGGCAAGCCGATGGGCGATGGACATCCGGTGCTCAAGGACGTTGCTGTGCGCACCGCGATCCGGCAGGCCATCGACACCGAAACCATGATGGCCAAGGTGCTCGACGGCCACGGCACGCTGGCGACCTCGTTCATCCCGGCGGTATTCCCGAAGTGGCATCTGGATGACACCTCGGTGTTGAAGGGCTACGATCCCGAGGCCGCGAACAAGATGCTCGACGAGGCGGGTTACAAGCGGGGCGACGACGGCATCCGGCTCGACAAGCAGGGCAAGCCGATCAAGTTGCGCCTACTCGGCACCAGCGACGAACCCGACGAGCAGCAGATGGCCGACTTCATCGGGCCGTGGCTGAAGGAAGTCGGCATCGATACGGCGGTTGAGATGACCGACGGCGACACTGTGTCGGTCGACTCGACAATGGGAAATTACGACATGTACTTCACAGCCTGGGGCGTCGGAGCGGACCCGGACTTCCAGTTGGGCATCAACACCTGCGATTCCCGCCCGGATGAAAAGGGTGAGGGCGCCACCTCGATGGACAACTGGTGCGATCCGGAGTTCGACAAGCTGTACAACCAGCAGCATGCCGAGCTCGATCCGGAGAAACGCAGCCAGCTGGTGAAGGAAGCGCAGAAGGTGCACTACGCCGCCACGCCATCGATTGACTTCTGGTACAAGGACTCGCTTGAGGCCTACCGCTCGGATCGATTCACCAACCTGACCAAGCAGCCCATCGAGGGCGGCGTGATCACCGAACAGTCCGGTTACTGGTCGTTCTATGGCGCAACCCCGGTGGACGAGACCAAGACAGCTGCCGATGCCGATTCAGGGATGAGCGTCGGGCTGTGGATCGGCGTCGGTATCGCTGTAGCAGCCGGTATCGTCGGCGCAGTGATATTTGCCCGGAGCCGGAAAACCGCGGACGAGCGCGAGTAGGGAGTCAACTTTCATGTCCAGTGCGCCGGGTGCGCAGGACGTGGCCGCGACCGAGACAGATCGGACAGACGATGTCCGGCAAGGTACGTCGTTCTGGCGTTACGCCGGCCGAAAGGCCGGCGGCGCCCTGGTCAGTCTCGCGATGGTTGTCGTCCTCGGTTTCTTTGCCTTCAGGATCCTTCCGGGCGATCCCGTTCTGACCCTGACCCGGGGCAAACGGGTCGATGCCGAGCAGGTCGCCGCGCTTCGGCGCGAGTTCGGTCTGGACGAATCGTTGTGGAACCAGTTCCTGATCTATCTCAGGAACCTGTCTCACGGGGACCTGGGTGATTCGTACACGTTTCGACGCCCGGTGGCCGACCTGATCTACGACCACCTGGGCCCGACACTTTTGCTCACCGGTGTTTCCGCTGTGCTCGCCATCGCGCTCGGGCTGTGGGTCGGCCAGAAGGCGGCCTGGCGCCGGGAGAGCTTCTTCGACCGGGCGAGCACCGGAACGGCGCTGGTGCTGTGGTCGGTGCCGACCTTCTGGCTCGGCCTACTGCTTTTGCTGATCTTCGGCGGCACGCTGCAGATTCTGCCTACCGCCGGCATGGTGACAACCGGCCTTGACGCGACCGGTATCGACTATGTCGTCGATGTCGCAAGGCATCTCGTGCTGCCGGTCATCACGATGGTCGCGGTCACCTATGCGCAGTACGTTCTGGTGATGCGCGCCTCGCTGATCGAGGAGATGACCTCCGACTACCTGGTCACCGCGCGGGCCAAGGGCCTGCGCGAAGACCTCGTCCGTCGTCGGCACGCCATCCCGAACGCCCTTCTGCCGACTGTGACCCTCGTCTTCATGCATATCGGCGGGCTGATCTCCGGAGCGGTCACCGTTGAAACTGTGTTCTCCTGGCCGGGTCTCGGCTATCTCACCTTCCAGGCGCTCACCGGCCCCGACCTGCCACTGTTGCAAGGAACCTTCGTTGTGTTCTCGTTTATCGTCATCGTGATGAACTTCATCGCCGACCTGCTGTACCGCGTCCTTGACCCTCGGGTGCGTGCGGCATGACGACTCAACGAACTGAAGCCCCGGGCTCTCCAGCTCCAGGCTCGCCGCGCTCAGCAGCAAAGCCGCCGCACTCGGCACGCAGCGTCGCCAACGCCCGCCGACGTCAGCGACTCGTCGAGGTGTGGACCGAGTTCCGCAAGAGCCCCAGCGGGCTCTTCGGACTGATCTTCCTGATCATCGTGATTCTGCTGGCGATTCTTGCCCCGGTGATCGCCGACCGCTCACTGCTCGACGTCACCCAGATCGACAATGCGGCCAACGAGCCACCTTCGATGCAGAATCCGCTCGGCACCGATCCCTCCGGCCGCTCGGTCCTGGTGATGCTGCTGTGGGGCTCCCGGGTGTCGTTGATGGTCGGCGTGGCTGCCACCGCGATGTCCATGGTGATCGGCACGGTTGTCGGTATGGCAGCCGGCCACTTCGGCGGCCTCGGCGGGGCACTACTGATGCGAGTCGTCGACTTCTTCCTGGTGCTGCCCTCCCTCGTGCTCGCCATCGTGCTGTCCAGCGTGCTGCAGCGCGGCGTGTGGACGATCGTCATCGCCATCGGCATAACATCCTGGGCCGGGACGGCACGCGTTGTGCGGTCGCAGACCCTGACGATCGAATCCAGGTCCTATATCGAGCGATCACTGGCACTCGGCGCCGGTCATCGGCATATCATCGGCAGGCATGTTCTGCCCGCCGTCATGCCGCTCGTTATGGCGAACACCACCCTGACGGTTGGCGCCGCGATCATCGCCGAGTCAACGCTGTCCTTCCTCGGGCTCGGCGACACGACGCAGACCTCGTGGGGCTCGATGCTGAAGCTGTCGATGGACTCCGGCGCGGCGACGGGTGGCTACTGGTGGTTCGTGCTGCCGCCGGGCCTCGCGATAGTCGTCGTGGTGCTCGCCTTCACCCTGGTCGGCCGGGCTTTCGAATCCGTTATCAATCCAACGCTCAGAGGACGCTAATGCCCGACCTTCGCTTCGACGGTGTCAGCATCAGCTACACGACCCAATCGGATTCCGGCCGCGGAGAGGTTCCGGCCGTCGTCGACCTGAATCTGGATATCCCGGCCGGGACCACGCTCGGCATCGCCGGAGAATCCGGCTCGGGCAAATCCACTCTCGCGATGGCCGTGCTGCGCCTGCTGCCCCGCAATGCGCGGATTTCCGGCCGGATCATGCTTGGCGAGCGAAACGTGCTCGAGCTGAGCTTCGGCCAGCTGCGCGCTGTGCGCTGGAGCGAGGCGGCGATCGTATTCCAGGGCGCGATGCACTCGCTGAACCCGGTTCGGAAGATCGGCCCGCAGATCGCCGAGGCGCTCGAACTGCATATCAAGGACGACTACCGCACCGAGGATGCCCGCAGAAGCCGGGTACTGGATCTGCTCGCGCAGGTGGACCTTCCCGCGGTGAAAGCTGACGCCTTTCCGCATGAACTGTCCGGCGGCCAGAAGCAGCGGGTGATGATCGCGATGGCGCTGGCCTGCGACCCGGAGGTGATAATTGCCGACGAGCCGACGACGGCGCTGGACGTTGTGGTCCAGGCTCAGGTGCTCGATGTGCTGGGCGCGCTGGTCAGGGATCGTGGCATCACACTGCTGATGATCAGTCACGACCTTTCGGTTCTCGGCGCGGCGTGCTCGAAGATCGCTGTGATGCAGGCCGGCAGAATCGTCGAGGAAGGCCCCTCGGAACAGATCGTGAACGCTCCCCGGCACCCACACACCCAGGCGCTGGCCGAGGCCTTTCCCACCATCGGCGACCCGGCGTCCCGGCTGAATCCGGTGAGCCGGCACTCGGCGGACGAAGCTGCCGCCCTCACCGGAGCCGCCGCCGTCACCGGAACCGCCGGGCCGATCGATGACCGGACTCCTGCGGACGGTGCGCAGCCGGAGCGGGAAGTGCTGCTCGAGGCGAGAAACCTGAACGTTTCGTTCCGCGGCCGATCCGGGACCGTGCAGGCGGTCAAGGACGTATCGCTGCGCGCTCATGCGGGTGAGGTCGTTGCGCTGGTCGGTCAGTCCGGCTCAGGCAAGACGACGCTCGCCCGCACCCTGCTGGCGTTGCAGGGAGCCGATAGCGGACAGGTGCTGTTCCGCGGCGAGCCAGTAACGGCAAGGGCCGGCCAGCTCAAGTCCTATCGCCGGCAGGTTCAGCTCATCCTGCAAGACCCGAGCAGCGCGCTCAACCCGAAGCACTCAATTTACGAATCCGTGGCCGAGGGCATTCGAATCCATGGCCTCCCCGGCGATGAACGGGAGCGGGTCTCGGCGGCGATGAAGCTCGCCGAGCTGAACCCGCCGGAACAGTTCTTCTCCGCAATCCCCCAGGAGCTTTCCGGCGGTCAGCGACAGCGCGTCGTAATCGCGGGCGCACTGGCGCTGGAACCGGATTTTCTGGTGGCCGATGAGCCGGTGGCATCGCTGGACGCCTCGGTGCGCGGCGAGATCCTCGCGCTCTTGCTCAGGTTGAAGAACACGTTGAACCTCGGCGCTCTGGTGATAACCCACGACCTGGGCCTGGCCTGGAACATCGCCGACCGCGTGCTGGTGATGTATCAGGGCCGGATCGTCGAGGCCGGCCCGGTCGAGGATGTGCTGCTCCGCCCGCAGCACGAGTACACCCGGAAACTGCTGTCCGTCGTGCCGGTCGCTGACGGCCGGCTACCCATCGACGCGCCGGAAGACGCGCCGGAAGGCCTCGCTGGTCAGTCCGCGAACAGCCGCTGACCGATGAAGCCTCCGTCGCTGATGCCGGGCGGCACCGCGAACAGACCGCTGGAGACATGCCGGACGTACTCATTCATCGCGTCCCGGCGAAGGTTGGCCTGAATCGCCGAGAAGCCGGTGCGGTGGTCGCTTTGGAAGCTGATGAAGAACAATCCGGCATTCAGTCTGCCCAGTTCGTCGTTGCCGTCCACGTAGTTGTAGCCACGGCGCAACAGCTGGATACCGGAATTCTGCTTCGGATGCGCCAGCCGGACGTGCGCCGCGACATCGATCATCGGGTTCCCGCCGGTGCCGGGGGCCGCGAAGTCGGGCTCGTCGAACTCCTTGCCGCCGGATAGCGGGCCGCCTTCGCCCTTGCTGCGCCCGAAGACCCGTTCCTGCTCCTGCAGTGATTGCCGATCCCAGGTCTCGATGATCATCCGGATCTTCCGGGCGACCAGGTAGGAGCCGCCGTTCATCCACGCTTCGCTGCCGCTGCCCTTCGCCCACACCCACTTGTTGACAGTGCCTGCATCCTCTGACTTGATGCTCGCGGTGCCGTCCTTGAAGCCGAACAGGTTGCGCGGGGTGGTCTGACTTTTGGAGGTCGACGACGTCCGGCCGAAACCAAGCTGGGACCAGCGGATGGACGCCCGCCCGAACGCGATCCGGGAGAGGTTTCTGATCGCGTGCACGGCGATTTGCGGGTCGTCCGCACAGGCCTGCACGCAGAGGTCGCCGTCGCTTGAGGCCTCCGACAGGCTGTCGATCGCAAATGGCGGGATCGGCTCAAGTGCGTCCGGCATCCTCCTCCCCAGACCGAAGCGATCGTCACCGTCCTTCGTCCGGAACAGGCTGCGACCGAAGCCGAACGTTATCGTCAGCCCGGCGGCAGGCAGGCCCAGCGCTTCGCCGGTGTCTTCGGGCGGAGCCGACTGCGGGCCGCCGACCGCACCGTGCCGGCCGATGTCCTGCCCGGCGGTCATATTCGCCGCTGCTACCGTCCAGTCCTGCAGCAGCTCGATCAGCTCGTCCCTTGACACGTCGAGCACATCGAATGCCGCGAAGTGCAGCCGGTCCTGCGCGGGCGTGACTATGCCCGCCTGGTGTTCGCCGTAGAAGGGATACGTCGTGCCGCTGCCGCCATTGAACTCCTCGTACGCTGCCATGGCACCGACGCCGATTGCCGCGCCGGCCACCGAAGCACCGCCGAGGCCGAACAGCGCGCGGCGGGACAGCCTGAGCTTCGCCGGCTTTGCTGGCGTTGCCGGCTTTTCCGGCTTTTCCGGCTTTTCCGGATCAGTGGGTGAAGCCATAGGCCTAGCTGTCCGCCTGGATGCCCAAAACGGCCGATGTCAGCTGGGACAGGGGCTCGCTCAGGGCATTGACCTGATCGGAAAGCTCCTTGATCTCGTCCTTCGACAGCTTGTCGTAGCTGGTGAAGCCCTTCTCCGGGTCACCGTACTTGGCCAGAAGCTCGTCCATCGCCTTGAACTGACCGTCGATCTTGCTGACCAGCGCCTTGCCCTCGTCGCCTTTCGATGCCGCCAGGTCGCGGACGTTCCCATAGGCTACCGAGGCACCCTCGACATTGGCTTTGACGTCGGAAAGGTCGGTGTGCGAGAACTCTTCCTCCTCGCCGGTGATTTTCGATGAGGCGACCTCGTCGAGCAGGCCGATGGCACCGTTCGAGATGGCACCGATGTCCAGGCCGGCGGAGAACTCATCGGCGTAGACCGCCTTGTACAGGTCTTTGGTGTCGCTGACCAGCAGCTCGGCAAGCCGGTCGCGTTCCTGATCGGAGCTGCCCTGGAATCCCTCGGGCGCCCAGAGGTCCTTTTCGATCCGGTGCCAGCCGGTCCAGTCGATGCCTTCTTCCTTGGCCATCGGCTCGCGGAAATCGAGCTTCGGGTCGAGATCGCCGAAGGATTCGGCCGTCGGCTCGATTCGTTCGTAACTCGCCCGAGTGCTGGCGTAGAGGTCGCGGGCCTTGTCGTCATCGCCGGCCCGATATGCCTTGGCGAATTCTTCGGTGCCGGTGACGAGCTCGGCAACCTGATCCTTGACGTAGGCAACGTAGTTGTCCACCGCCGCCTGGACCTGCTCGTCATCGCTGCCCGGGTTGGCTTCTGCGCCGGAATCGGTGACCTTGAATGCTGCCATTCCTACGCCTTCGCCGACCATTCCCGGCTTGCACGAGGTGAAGTAGTCACCGGGCTGCACGCTGATCGTGAAGTCAGTGGTGGTTCCGGCGAGGATGTTCTCCTTCTCGCCGACGATGCGCAGCTTGTCCTCGGCAAGAACATAGAACTCGGTGACCCGGTCTGTCTTGTTCGTGATCCGGAAGGTCGCCGTCCCGCTGGGAGCCTCGGCGGCCGACACCGCGCAGTCCTGGTCGGTGCTGGTCACGGTGATCGCCTTTGCCGCGGCGTCCGAGCTGGCCGGAACCTTCGCAGTACAGCCTGAGAGGGCGAAAACGGTCAGCGCTGCGGCCGCAACCGGGTACTTGAGATGACGCAAGGGATTAGCTCCTGGTGTGAGGTGATGGTTAGCCGGCCGCGGTGGCGGCGCTGGGCGTTGAAGCGGAAACGGAGGCCTGCCGCCGCCTGAGCGCGCCGACGATGAAGACCGTCAGGGTTATGCCGACGTAGAGCGTCCAGGCGATAGCCGAAAGCCACGTGGTTTCCGGGGTGAAGTTGAAGATTCCGCCGAGCAGGGTGCCGACCCAGCTGTCAGGCCGGATCACGTCGCCGATCTGGAAGGCGAAACTGTTCAGGCCGGGTAGCAGGTTGGCCTCCTGCAGGCTGTGCACCCCGTAGCTCAGGATTCCGCCCGCAATGAAGATCAGGAAAACACCGGTCACTGTGAAGAACCGGGTCAGGTTGATCCGCAGCATGCCGCGCTGCATCAGGAAGCCGAGCAGCACCGCACTGAGAATTCCCAGGCCGGCGGCGATGAAGGGCCGCACATCCTGCAGTCCGTAGGCGGTGGCGGAAGGCACGATGATCAATGCCGTCTCGAGTCCTTCGCGCGCTACGGAGACAAATGCCAGGCCGACCAGTCCCCATCCCGCGCCGCCGATCTTAGCGTCCACGCTATCCCGCAGCTCCGCGCCCATTTTCCGACCGGCCTCCGCCATCCAGAAGATCATCCAGGTGACGAAAACGACGGCGACAACTGAGAGGCAGCCCTCGAGAATCTCCTGGGCGCGGAACGTCAGCGTCTGGGAGCCGAAGGTGATGACCGCGGCGACGGCGATCGAGAGGATGATCGCAGCCCAGACACCAAGCCAGATCCGGCCCAGCACGTCGCGGCGCCCGACCTTGCCGATGTAGGCGACCAGGATGACCACGATCAGGGCGGCCTCCAGCCCCTCACGCAGACCGATCAGATAGTTTGCTAGCAACGATTCCCCGCCAGAAAGTTCGATAGGGCCGATAAGGCTAGGTATGCCTAACCAGATTGAACCTTAATACCGGCGGCGGGAAAGCACAAAGCGCGGCGGCAGTGAGATCCCTCACCGCCGCCGCGCCTGCGCCGGCTCGTATCTGACGACCGGCCGTCAGACCCCGAGCTTCTCCACGATCAGCTCACGGATCTTGGCGGCATCGGCCTTGCCGCGCATCTCCTTCATGATCGGACCGATCAGCGCTCCGATTGCCTGAACCTTGCCGTCCTTGATCTTGGCGACCACATCGGGCTGGGACTGCAGGGCACGGTCGATCGCCTCGCCGAGCGCCCCGTCATCTGAGACGAGTTCGAGGCCGCGCGCGGCGACCACCTCGCTCGGAGTGCCCTCCCCCGCGATAACGCCCTCAAGCGCCTTGCGCGCCAGCGCGTCGTTGAGCTTTCCGGCCTCGACGAGCCCGGCCAGTTCCGCGACGTGGGCGGGGCTGACCCCGAGGGCGCCGACCTCGACGCCCTGAGTGTTCGCCGATCGGGCCAATTCGCCGGACCACCATTTCCGGGCGGCAGCGGGCGTTGCACCCGCCGCGATGGTCTCCCCGATCAGCTCGCTCAGGCCGGCGTTGATGACGTCACGCATCTCGAGGTCGGTGTAGCCCCACTCGGCCTGCAGGCGCTTGCGCCGCACCGAACCGGGCTCGGGCAGGCTGGCCCGGATTTCCTCGATCCACTCCCGACTCGGGGCGACCGGTACCAGGTCCGGCTCCGGGAAGTATCGGTAATCGTCGGCATCGGACTTGACCCGCCCGGATGTCGTCACACCGGTGTCCTCGTGCCAGTGCCGGGTCTCCTGGGTGACTGTGCCACCGGCGGCCAGCAGCGCGGCCTGGCGCGAGACCTCGTACCGGACAGTCCGCTCGATCGAGCGGAAAGAGTTGACGTTCTTGGTCTCGGTGCGAGTGCCGAGCGGAGACTGCGGCGAATCGCGCAGCGAGAGATTCACGTCTGCCCGAACATTGCCCTGCTCCATCCGCGCCTCGGAAACGTCCAGGGTACGGAAGATATCCCGCAGAGTCTGTACGTAAACCCGGGCAACCTCCGGTGCACGCGCCCCGGCGCCTTCGATCGGCCTGGTGACGATCTCGACCAGCGGGACCCCGGCACGGTTGTAGTCGACCAGCGAGTGCACGGCGCCATGGATCCGTCCGCCGCCACCGCCGACGTGGGTGTTCTTACCCGCGTCCTCTTCCATGTGCGCGCGCTCGATCTGGACCCGGAACGTCTCGCCGTCGTCCAGCTCGATGTCGAGGTAGCCGTCGAAGGCGATCGGCTCATCGTATTGCGAGGTCTGGAAGTTCTTCGGCACGTCCGGGTAGAAGTAGTTCTTCCGGGCGAAGCGGCACAATTCGGCGATCTCGCAGTTGAGCGCCAGCCCGATCTTGATGGCGTACTCGACGGCTTTCCGGTTCAGAACGGGCAGCGCGCCTGGCAGGCCGAGCGATGTCGGAGTCACCTGGGTGTTGGGCCCGGCGCCAAAGCTCGCCGGCGCGCCGTCGAACATCTTGGTCGCCGTGCCGAGTTCGACGTGCACCTCGATGCCGAGAACCGGGTCGAAACGTTCGATCGCGGCGTCGTATTTCATCAGCTCAGTCATTACCTGGTGGCTCCTTCCAGTTCGGGAGCCCGATCAAGTAGCGGACCATTCCACTCCTTCTCAAGCAAACCTTCCAGCACCGCGCCAACGCGGTACAAACGATCGTCTGCCTTCGCAGGTGCCAGAATCTGGAAGCCCACCGGGAGCCCGTCATCGGACAGGCCGCTCGGCAGCGACATCCCGGGGATTCCAGCCAGGTTGGCGGGGATCGTGGCCACGTCGTTGAGGTACATCGCCATCGGATCGTCGAGCTTGGAGCCGATCGGGAACGCCGTCGTCGGCGCGGTGGGTGAGACCAGGACGTCGGCCTTCGAGAAGGCAGCATCGAAGTCGCGCTGGATCAGGGTGCGGACCTTCTGCGCGCTGCCGTAGTAGGCGTCGTAGTAACCGGCCGACAGGGCGTACGTTCCAATGATGATCCGACGCTTCACCTCGTCGCCGAATCCGGCGGCTCGGGTTGCCGCCATCACGCGTTCTGCCGTCACCGGCCCGTCTTCTGGCTCGACCCGCAGCCCGAAGCGCATACCGTCGAACTTCGCCAGGTTGCTGGAGGCCTCCGACGGCATGATCAGGTAGTAGGCAGATAGCGCGTAGTCGAAGGAGGGACAGTCGACTTCTACGACCTCGGCACCGGCGTCAGCCAACCGGTTAAGCGAGGCTTCGAAGCTGGCGCGTACGCCGGGCTGGTAACCCTCACCGGTGAGCTGCTTCACGACGCCGAGCCGCATGCCGCGCACGTCTCCGTGCCGCGCGGCCTCGACGAGGGCGGGAACCGGATCCGGAATGGAGGTCGAGTCCCGTGGGTCGTGGCCGCCGATGAGTTCATGCAGCAGCGCCGAATCGAGCACGCTGCGGGTTACCGGGCCGGCCTGGTCGAGGCTGGACGCCATCGCGATCAGGCCATAGCGGGAAATGCCGCCATAGGTCGGCTTCACCCCGACGGACCCGGTGACGGCGGCCGGCTGGCGAATCGATCCTCCGGTGTCGGTGCCGATGGCAAGCGGAGCCTCGTAGGCGGCGACAGCGGCCGCCGATCCACCGCCGGAACCGCCCGGAATCCGGTCCAGGTCCCAGGGGTTGCGGGTGTTGCCGTAGGCAGAGTGCTCGGTGGATGAACCCATCGCGAACTCGTCCAGATTGGTCTTACCGAGAATAGGCAGGCCGGCTTCGCGCAGCTTTTCGACCAGCGTGGCGTCGTACGGCGGAACCCAGCCCTCCAGGATCTTCGAACCCGCGGTTGTCTGCATGCCCTTGGTGACGACGATGTCCTTGACCGCGATCGGCACACCGGCCAGCGGATGCAGCGTCTCGCCCGCGGCACGCCGGGCATCGACATCGCGCGCGGTTGCCAGCGCCTCGTCGGCGGAAACATGGATGAACGCATTCACGTCCGGTTCGACCGCGGCAATCCGGTCCAGATGCGCGGAGGTGACCTGCTCGCTGCTCAGTTCGCCGGCGATCAGCTTCTCGGACAGCCGCGCAGCAGTCAGCCTGATGATGTCGCTCATTGTTCCTCCCCGAGAATCTGGGGTACCAGGAACTTGTTGTCCTCGGAGGCCGGCGCGCCTGCGAGCGCATCGGCCACAGGGAGTGTCGATTCGACGATGTCCTCCCGGAACACGTTGGTCATCGGAATGGGGTGGCTGGTTGCCGGCACGTCGGACTGGGCAACCTCGGCGACCTTCGCTATCGACCCGACGATGACGTCGAGGTCGCCGGCGAGCTTTTCCAGCTCGGCATCGGTCATAGCGATTCTGGCCAGCCGCGCGAGGTGATCCACCTCGGCGCGGGTAATGGCAGGCATAGGAACCCTTTCGGTTTCTGCGGTTCGTGAAGATACTGCGGCAATCGGGCAGAGGCCCTGCGCTTAGTAAAGTCTAACGAACGTCGATCATCGTCGTCCGGCACTGGGTGCCTGCCCGACCAGCGCGAAGCGGCTTCGCTGGTTACAACTCGATCTAGTTACCGGGGACCCGCCCGCTCTGCGCTTGCGATTGCGATCCACGTCACATAGCTTTTAGACGACGGTGAATAAGCGACTAACCGGTCGGTAATTTCATCTGGCAGCTGGAACCGCCGTGAACAGTGACGTTCACGGCCACTCAAGGAGTTTCCCATGAAGTGGTCTCGCTTACGTTTTGCCATTCCCGCAGCCATTGCGACTCTCGCGCTCGGGCTTACAGCCTGCGGTAGCAACCTTGGCGGGGACTCCGGTTCCGGTGACGAGGAAGGGCCGATCAAGATCGGTGCGGTGCTCGACATCACAGGGGTCGGAGCAAACCTCGGCGTACCGGAGCAGAACACGCTGAAGATGCTCGCCAAGAAGCTCAATGACTCGGGCGGCATCGATGGCCGCGAAGTCGAACTGATCATCAAGGACAACCAGTCGACCGAGGACGGCGCCGCCAAGGCAACCACCCAGCTGATCCAGGACGACAAGGTCAACCTGCTGATCGGCGCCTCCCGTACCGGACCGAGCCTGGCAATGCGCCCGATCGCCGAACAGAACAAGATCCCGCTGATCTCGGTCGCCGCGAACGCCTCGATCGTCGAGGGCTCGGAATGGGTGTTCAAAACAGCCCAGAACGACAACGTCGTGATCGAGCGAATTCTCGACGATGCGCAGGACAAGGGCTACAAGAAGGTCGCGCTGGCAAGAGACGCCACCGGCTTCGGCGAAGGCATCGCGGATCAGATCACCGCGATGGGCAAGGACCGCGGCATCGAGCTGACGGCGACCGAATCATTCGAGCCGAGCGCTACCGACTTCACCGCACAGATGACGAAGCTGCGCTCGGCCGATGCCGATGCGGTCATCATCTGGGGCATCACGCCATCCGCCGGCCTGGCACAGAAGGCCTACAAGCAGATCGGCGTCGACAAGCCGGTCTACCAGTCGCATGGGGTGGGCAACAAGGAGTTCTTCGACGCGGCCGGCGATTCCGCCGACGGGGTTATTGCGCCGATGGGCCGCCTGCTCGTCGTCGATCAGCTCCCCGCGGATGACAAGCAAGCGGACGTTATCAAGGCATACGTCGATGACTACAAGGCAGAATTCGGCAGCGACCCGTCGACGTTCGGCGGCCATGCCTACGACGCCTGGAACGTCGCCGTCGAGGCATTCAAGAAGGCCGGCACCGATCCGGAGAAGCTTCGGGACACCATCGAAAGCACAACCGGGCTGGTCGGCATCAGCGGGATTTTCAACTTCTCGAAGGAAGATCATTCCGGCCTCGACGCCTCGGCGCTCATTCTCGCAGTTGCCAAGAATGGCCGCTGGAACCTCGATAAAGTCTAACGGGCAGCTTTGTTCACGGACTTTCTGCAGCTGACCGCGGCAGGGCTGTCACAGGGATCGGTGTACGCCCTGCTCGCCGTCGGGCTGATTGCGATTTACAGCGTCCGGCACATCGTCAACATCGCGCAGGGCGAGTTCGCCTCGCTCGCCGGCCTCGGCGCCCTCTGGCTGGTTGCTGCCGGAATGCCGCTCGCCCTGGCGGTGGTCGTTGCCGTGCTATCGGTCACTGTCGTTGCCATTGCGATCGAGCGGCTGGTGATCGCCCGGGTCAAGAACATGACGACGCTGATCTCGATCATCCTGACGCTCGGTGTTTCGACGCTGCTGCAGGCCCTGATGCTGCTGCTGTGGGGACCGGAGGCCCGGGGCCTCCCCGCCTTCGCGGGTTCCAATATCGACCTGGCCGGGGTCAGCATCCGTTCCCAGGAATTGTGGATGCTCGGAGCCCTGGTCGTGGTCGGTGGCGGCGTGCTGCTGTTCTATGAGAAAACCCGATTCGGAAAGGCCCTGCGAGCGTGCGCCGAGCAACCGGTTGCGGCCCGGATCGTTGGCATCTCGCCCGTGCTGGCGTCGATCGCGGCCTTCGCGATCGCTGGGCTGTGCGGGGCAGTTGCCGGCGTCGTGTCGTCGCCGATCTTTCTCTCCAGCTGGTCGGGCGGCCTGCTGCTCGGGCTGAAGGGGTTCGTGGCGGCCGTGCTCGGCGGACTCGTGTCGTTTCGCGCCGCAGTGGTCGGCGGACTGCTGCTGGGAATGCTTGAGTCCTACGTCGCCGGCTATGTCGATTCGGGCTTCCGCGACGGCGTTGCCTTCTTCATCCTGATCCTGGTGCTGATCGTTCGCCCGGCCGGACTCGTCATCCGCCGTGCCGAAGCGAGGGTGTAATGACTACGAATCTCTCCCCCGAGGCGCCGAAGCTGACCAAGGCGCCGCCGAGTCTTGGCGCCGGGCGGTCACGGGCAAAACGCAGCAACCTGATCGGATTCGGCATTCTGCTGGTCGTCATCGTCGTCATCCCGTTCGTGGTGACGCCGTCGCTGATGAACATCGCCGTGTTCACGCTGATCTTCGCGCTTCCTGCCATCGGGCTGAATCTGCTGATGGGGCTCGCCGGTCAGGTGAGCCTCGGCCAGGCGGCATTCTTCGCCGTTGGCGCCTATACCCACGGGATCCTGCTGACCAAGTACGACGTGCCGGGACCGTTGGCGGCACTCATCGCGGTCGTGGTAGCAATGCTGATCGCACTGCTGGTCGGCCTGCCGCTGATGCGGCTGCGTGGCCACTATCTTGCGCTGGCCACCCTCGGGCTCGGCTTCATCGTGATGATCGCCGTCCGGGAGTCCGAGTTCACCGGGCGGACAACCGGCATCTACGGCATCGAACGTCCGGAGGTTTTCGGCCTGGTGATCTCCAGCAACGGACTGTTCTTCTGGTTCGTCGCCCCGTTCGTGATCGTGGCCCTGATTCTGGCGCTCAATCTGTCGCGCAGCCGGGCCGGCCGGGCACTGTCCGCGGTCAACGACTCCGAGCTCGCCGCCGAATGCCTCGGCGTCAGCACATACGCCTTGCGGCTGAAAGTGCTGGTTGTCTCCGCCGGGCTCGCCGGGCTGGGTGGAGTGTTCTATGCCTACCAGGTGACGATCGTCAGCCCCGAGATCGCCAACTTCCATTATTCGGTCGAGATGCTCCTGATGGTCGTCATCGGTGGCCTCGGTTCGGTCTGGGGAGCGCTGGCCGGTGCCTTCGTGGTCGAGCTGCTCGGCGAGGGGCTCCGCGACGTCATCCCGCTGTTGATCCCGAATGCCTCGGGCGAGGTGCAGCTGGTGGGCTATGGCCTGGTGCTGATCATCGTGATCATCCTGCTGCCTGGCGGACTGCATCAGGCGGTCACCTCGCTGCTGAAACGACGCCGATCGGGAGCGGATGGCGGGAGCGGCGCGAAGAACTCCCGTAGGCCGGCGGCAGCCACCGGCAGCACGTCGACGGGCGCCACTTCGGGAGCCACGTCGCCGGACGATCCGGGTGCCACGTCGGGAGCCGCTTCGGGCGCCACTTCGCCGGACGATCCGGGCGCCACGTCGCCGGACGCGGCATCCACTCCGAAGCACGCAGAGTCGGCCGATGCCGATGCCGATATCGCCTCGAGCCTGCCCACGATCAGCACACCGCTCGAACCCGGCGAAGTCATTTTACGAATCAGCGATCTGAGCAAGCAGTACGGCGGGGTCACCGCCGTGGACCATGTGAGCTTCGATGTGCCGGCCGGCCGAATTCTCGGCCTGATCGGGCCGAACGGCGCGGGAAAGACCACCTGCTTCAATATGATCAGCGGTGCGTTGGCGCCGACCACCGGCGAGGTCACCTTCCTTGGGCAGACCATCTCCGGTCATAAGCCGCACATCGCGGCCAACCGCGGCCTGACCCGGACCTTCCAGAACCTCCAGGTCTTCAGCTCGACCGATGTGCTCGGCAATGTGTATATGGGCCGGTACCGGCTGGGCCGGGCCGGCATTGTCCGCGGGATGCTGGGGCTACAGGGCTCCGAGCAGCGAGCACACCGGGACACCGCGACGTCGATTCTCGATGCCATGCGGCTTGGTGATGTCGCCGGCACGGAGGCAGCCTCGCTGCCTTTCGGACGGCAGCGAATGATGGAGGTCTGCCGAGCACTCGCCGCCGAGCCGGCATTGCTGTTGCTTGATGAGCCGATGGCGGGGCTCTCCGGGCACGAACGGGATATGCTCGCCGGCCTGCTCCGCAGCCTGCGCGACGCCGGTCTGACAATTGTTCTGGTCGAGCACGACGTCGCCCAGGTCATGTCGTTGGCGGATTCCGTCGCCGTGCTCGACGACGGGGTCCTGATCGCTCACGGTGATCCGGAATCCGTTCGCAACGACCCCAAGGTCATGAAGGCCTACCTGGGAACCGACAACGTCGACGAAGCGCGATCCGAGTTGGAGGAACTGTCATGAGCCTCGCTGTGTCACACCTTGAGGCCGGCTACGGCCAGCTGAACGTGCTGCATGATGTTTCGCTGCAGGTGGCCGATGGCGAAATGGTTGCGGTGGTCGGCGCCAACGGTGCGGGTAAGACCACCCTGCTGCGGGCGATCAGCGGTCTGATCCGGGCGACCAGCGGATCGGTCGAGCTCGACGAACAGCCGATCACCGGCAAGCCCGCCGAGCGGATGGCCGGGCTCGGGCTGACTCACGTGCCGGAAAACCGGTTGGTCTTTCCGACCCTCTCGGTGCGGGACAACCTGACGCTCGGCGCTTGGTCCAAGCGCGGCTTGGGGAGTTTCGAACAGATCCTTGAGCTCTTCCCCCGGCTGAAGCCACGCCTGGCCCAGGCAGCGGGCACGCTTTCCGGTGGCGAACAGCAGATGCTCGCCATCGGTCGCGGCTTGATGTCCAATCCGACCACGATAATCCTGGACGAGCCGAGCATCGGCCTGGCGCCTAAGGTGGTCGTGGAGATCATGGCCGTGCTGGGAAAGCTGCGCAGCGAGTCGAATCTGGCGGTGTTGCTCGTGGAACAAAATGTCCGCGCCTCGTTCGGCGTGGCCGACCGGGCAATCGTGATGCAGCGCGGTGCGGTCGTGCTGGAGGGAAGCCCCGCGGAACTCGTGGAGCTTCCGGAGGTTCGTGCCGCGTACCTTGGCGGGAGTGCAGCGTAGGCAGTCGAAGCCCAGCGCAGCGTAGCAGTCCAAGCCCAGCGCAGCGATCAGCCAGATCCGGGATCAGACAATGTAGCCCGGACTCAGCCAGATCCTAACTCAGCCGATGTAGCCGGCGATCTCGTTGCGGAATCGTTGAGCCTGCTCCGCGGTGACATGGCCGAAATAGACCGCCCTGGCCAGGTCCTCCTCGACACCGCTGAGCCGCGCGGATGCCGAGGCGTTCGACCTCTGGCGGCTTGGGCGATCTGCTGCCCGTACGGATGCGACTTGGACAGCGGTCTCGGCGGTAGTCTCGGCGGTGCGGTTTTGCCCCGCGGGGCGGACTTCGCTCTGGCCAACATGCCGGGCGGTCGTCGTCGATGCGGGGGCCAGAGCGGTTACCGCAGCGATAGCGCAGGCGGCTATCACTCCTTTGCTCACGGTCCGAGCCGCGATCAGGCTCTTGTGCATCGCCGATTCATGCTTCATGGCAGGATTTCTCACTTCTCATCCGCGGGGCCGGTGGTAATACCGACCTTCCAATACCCAACCTTTCAAGTGATGATGTGAACGAACTGGGCAATTGCCCGTGCAATTGCTGAAAGTCGTGATCACCCGTGGCTCAGACGGGATTCTCCGCGACCGCGTTCGCTGCTTCCGGACCGTCGTCCAGCAGCACGCGGAACCCGTCCTCGTTCAGCACCGGAATGCCTAGCTCGATCGCCTTGTCGTACTTACTGCCGGGCGAGTCCCCGACCACGACGAAGGAGGTGTTCTTCGAGACGCTTCCCGCCGCTTTCCCGCCGCGGCTCACGATAGCTTCCTTCGCGTCGTCGCGGCTGTAGGTCGGCAAGGTTCCGGTCACCACGATGCTGAGACCCTCGAGGTGGCGCGGAATCGAAGCATCTCGTTCGTCGACCATCCGGACACCGGCAGCGGCCCATCGTTCGACGATCTCCCGGTGCCAGTCCACCGTGAACCATTCCACTACTGCGGCGGCAATCGTCGGCCCGACACCGTCAACCGCACTCAGCCGTTCCTGATCGGCGTCGCGAATGTCCTCGAGCGAGGCAAACTCCTCCGCGAGTGCCCGCGCGGCAGTCGGTCCGACGTGACGAATCGATAGTGCGACCAACACCCGCCACAGCGGTTGTTCCTTGGCCTTCTGCAGTTCCTGGAAGAATTTTCGGGTGTTTGCGTTGGGTGCGCTGGGCTTCTTATCGGTGCCGCGGGAGTAGAAGTACGGCACGAGTTCTTTCTCACCGGTCAAAACGCCCTTCTTCCGCACCTCCCGCTCGATTTTCACGTCGGCCAGGTCTTCGATCTTCAGGTCGAACAGTCCCGCTTCGGTTTCCAGTGGCGGAGTTTCGGGCTCGGCCGGCGAAGTGAGTGCGATGGCGGCTTCCCAGCCGAGGGCTTCAATATCGAAGGCAGCACGCGATGCCGCGTAGAACAGCCGCTCACGAAGTTGCGATGGGCAGGAGCGTGCGTTCGGACAGCGGATGTCCTTGTCGCCGGCTTTGGCTTCCCGAAGCTCGGTGCCGCAGGAGGGGCAGTGAGTCGGCATGACGAACTCGCGTTCGGCGCCGTCACGCAGATCCACAACCGGTCCAAGCACCTCAGGGATGACGTCACCGGCTTTACGCAGCACAACTGTGTCGCCGATCAGCACTCCCTTGCGCTTGACCTCGTAACCGTTGTGCAGGGTCGCCATTTCTACTGTCGAACCAGCTACCCGCACGGGCTCCATAACGGCGAACGGTGTGACGCGACCAGTCCTGCCAACATTCACCTGGATGTCGATCAGCTTGGTGGTCACCTCTTCCGGCGGGTACTTGAATGCGATTGCCCAGCGGGGCGCGCGACTCGTGGTGCCGAGCCTGCGCTGTTGACTGAGCTCATCGACCTTGACGACGACCCCATCGATCTCATGGCTCACATCGTGGCGGTGTTCGCCGTAGTACTCGATGAAGGCATCAACGTCTTTAAGCGAATCGACCACCTTGTAGTACTCGCTGATCGGCAGACCCCATTCAGCCAGGAGCTCGTACGCATGGGACTGCCGGTCCAGCGGCGGCTGGCCCGGCTGACCTTCCCAGGCGGCGATGCCGTGCACCAGCATGTGCAGCGGGCGGCTGGCTGTTATCGCCGGGTTCTTCTGGCGCAGCGAACCGGCAGCGGCGTTTCGCGGGTTGGCGAAGGGCGGCTTTCCTTGTTCGACTAGGCCAGCGTTCAGTTCGCCGAAGGCTTCGATCGGGAAGAACACCTCGCCGCGGATCTCCACCTGACTGGGATAGCCCTCACCGGTGAGGCGGTGCGGAATGTCGGAGATCGTCTTGACGTTGGCCGTGATGTCCTCGCCGGTCCTGCCGTCGCCGCGGGTCGCCGCCCGGGTGAGCACGCCGTTTTCGTAGAGCAGGTTCACGGCGAGGCCGTCGATTTTCAACTCGCAGAGGTAGTCGCGCTTGGCATCACCCAGCTCGCGGGTGACGCGATCGTTCCAAGCGGCCAACTCATCCAGCGAGAACGCGTTGTCGAGACTGAGCATCCGTTCCAGATGGTTGACCGCGGCGAACGTCGACTGGTCGACGGCGCCACCAACGTTCTGGGTCGGCGAATCGGGTGTGCGCAGTGCCGGGTACTGGTCCTCCAGGGCTTCGAGCTTCTGCATCAGCTCGTCGAACTCCGAGTCGCTGATCGTCGGCGCCGCCCGCTGATAGTACGCCTCACGATGCTGCGTTATCTGCTCGGCAAGGCGCTGGGCCGTCTGGCGGACTTCGACGGACGGATCCTTCAATTCAATTTCAGCAACGGTTCTATTCTCAGCCACGGTTCTATACTGCCGCATGGCACTGACGATCCGAGGGTGCAACGGCTGAGTCTCCGCCTCTGCACCACTGCCGTGGATTCCTTCCCCAGTTCCGTCTCCCGGACGTGCGGTGGCCATACCAGTGGCAGTTCAGCTGCCTCATTCCAGCTGTTCGCTCATTCCAGCGACGGACTCATTCCAGCGGCAGTTCGGCCGGCGGGGCTGGGCCTTCGCTCCGGCGACGAGAGCGTCCGGTACGTTTACCACTCTGGCGTGCTCGCCGGTCACCCGCTAGTGAATCTCTCGTAGCGGTGCTCCCGGCTCGCCCTTCACCGGTAATCCTGTCGCCCGCGCGCCCGTCACCGGTAGTCCTGCTTCCAACGCAGTCTCCGTCAACTCCGCCGCCATCGCTGCTGCCGACGCCTGCGTCAACTTCCCCGGTATCACTACCGCCAACCCGATCATCGTCTGGGCTGCCTCTGGGTTTTCGGGGCTGTTGCCGGCTGGCATGGTGTCGAAACTGGTGTTCGCCGATCAACACACCATCGGCGCTAGTGAAACGGAAGCCACCCGGGACCGGGGTGATCACCGTCCTGGTCGCGTGGATCAGGTGATGGTGAAAGGAACACAGCAGCATCCCGTTATCCACACTCGTCGAACCCTGACCGGCCGCCCACTCGTCAATGTGGTGCCCGTCGGTGAACTGGGCCGGCATCCCACACGCCGGCCACGCACACCCACCATCCCTCAAATGCAGGGCCTTACGCAGCGAACCGGTAAACGTCCGGGAATCCCGGCCAAGATTCACCGGCTGATTCTCCGCATCCAGCACCGCACGCATCACCACCGAATCACACAGTAGAACATCCAACTCCACCGGCGGCACCGGAACCCCATCACCCAACACCGGAACCCCACCAGCCCCGGCAGTAGCGGCGGTGGCTGCGTTATCGGCGTCAGTAGCCGGGCGCATGAACGCGCTGCCAGCCGCTGCAGCAGCGGCGTTACCGGTAGCGACATCGCTCCCGCCGGTCGGCACTCCTGCCGCCCCGCTACCGGCGGTCGCGCGTTGCGCCTGCTGGTGTTTCTGCCGGTGTTTCCAGTGCTGCCACGCGGCCCACTGGCCCTGGGTCAGGGTGACCATCACATGCGGGCGGACCTGCCCACCCGGCTTAAACTCCCCAAGATTCAACAACGCCGACGCCAGAGTCTCCAAGGCATCCGCCCGTAACTGATCCGGCGACCGCCCATCCCCGGCCCCCGGCCGCGACGACGCCGCATTCAACGCGACCGCGAGTTTCTCCCCCGCGACCGGGTCCAGCAACGCCTCCAACACCACCCCGCCACACCGCTTGAACACCCGCGCATACCGACGCTCACGCACCGCATCCTGACCCCGCTGCAACGCCGCCACATCCACCGCAGCCAGCCGATGCCTCAACGACTTACCAAACACCCCGGCATCCGCACCCTTCGCGCCTCGCAGCAGTTCTACTTGGCCCTGCGGGCTAGTCAGTGCGGCGCGTTGCGGGGCAGAGGCGTGCTCGAACTGCCGGGACACCACCCGGACATGCTCCCCACTCACCTCACCGGACTCCAACGCCTCCCCCAACGCCGGAAGCTCCGCCAACACACGAGACACCGCCAGATCCGCCTTCGCCTTCCCGTACCCGGACTTCGTCTGTTTCCCCAGCCACGACTCGATAGACCGCTCGCCGTCGCCCTGCCAGTCACCGGAGCGCTCCTCGGCCGCGATCAGCCGTGCCTGCACCAACTCCAACAACCCAGCCATCTCCCCAACCACCCGCAGCGCGTCCCGCCGCGTACCCCGATCCCAAGACGACATCACCACGGCAGACGACCGAGACACCTCATCAGCTAACGCCCGCGCGAGGACAGCAAACGGCGACCCGCCCGCCACCTGCCCAGCCGTCACTGCCCTCACCCCCTTCCCGCCATCGAAGCCAGCCCGTAGAAACACGGTCCCTTACTTCTACTTCAAACGTATCCTTCAGCACTGACAGTGCCTCAAAACCTGGCTAATAGCTTCATCAGCATGAGACCGTTGTTTTGTCTGCTTGTGTTCTATTGCTAATCGTACGACACGACACTGACAGTCGCCTCGAACTCGGTAGTGTTGGCGGAGGACCCGCTGGCCAACTATGGGAGCGATGACAAGTAACCGCACACAAAAACGGCCCGTGAACTCCCGCAGGCCGGCATTGGTGGGCGCCGTCCTCGTCGTGATTGCGGACCGTCGCGCGGTCCGAACACGCCAACCCAGCCCCGAACCCGGCCAGCCCCGAACCTGGGCACTCAGGCCCGAGCACGAACTGGAATCCGACCAACCAGACGCAAACAGAACGGTCCACTGTCCCGCGCGATCGACATTCACGGCGTCGTCCTCGACTCGAGACGGTGGACCGTTCCGCGAGCCGACTGTGCCATGATGCTTCCACATGATCGGCAATCGGCCGTGGCAATCGGCAGCGGCAGCGGCAATCGGCAGCGGCAGCGGCAATCGGAGGAGTTCTTAAATGACAGGGTGGCACATCAGGGACTTCCACTCGGCCGATATGGACGCGATCCTGCGGCTGTGGGAGGAATCTCGCTCGGCCGGAGCCGAGCCGGTGTACGCACTGGCCGAGGTGGTGGCGTCGTGTCAGAAGGACCATGCCGTAGTAGCCGTGCACGGCGATCTGATCGTTGGCGCCGCGGTGGCTCGCGCGGCACATGACCAGGGCTGGATCGTGTTCTTCGGCATCGACAATCAATGGCGCAAACGGGGAATCGGCAGTGCCTTGCTTGCCGCCGTCGAGAGCAGAATGACGCCGCACGGGCTCGCAAAGCTGTCAATCCTGATGCCGGACACCGAACAGCGCCTGGATGCCTTGCTCAACGCTGGTTTCCAGGACAAAAAGCATCTCCGCTATTTCGAGCGTGAAATCCCAGTCCAGGGCCAGGAGATGGGGTTGCTGGGTGAACTCGGCGGCAGGCTGATGCCGCGGAACCTCTGGAACGGCGTCGGGGGAATGCAGCGGGAAAAGGAACTGCTCGAACGGCGCCTGGTCCTGCCGCTGTCCAATCCCGACCTGGCCCAGCAGTACGGGGTGGTGCCGCCGCGCGCGGTTATGCTCTTCGGTCCGCCCGGCACCGGCAAGACGACGTTCGCCAAGGCGATTGCATCCCGGCTCGAGTGGCCGTTCGTCGAAGTGTTTCCATCCCGGCTGGCCGCCGACTCGAAGGGACTTGCCGGAGCGTTGCGGGAGACGTTCCTGGAAATCGCCGGTCTGGAGCATGCCGTCGTCTTCATCGACGAGGTTGAGGAGATCGCCGCCCAACGTCAGGGCGAACCGCCTTCGCCACTGCAGGGTGTGACAAACGAGCTACTGAAGATCATCCCGGCGTTCCGCGACCAGCCCGGCCGACTGCTGGTGTGCGCGACTAACTTCATCCGCGCGCTGGATTCAGCGTTCCTGCGCCATGGCCGGTTCGATTATGTCATCCCGATCGGCCTGCCCGACGAGGCCGCGCGTTATGCGATCTGGCAGCGCTATACCCCCGAAGGGGTGTCCGCCGACGTAGATCTGGACCTGCTGGTTGCCAAGACAGATGGCTTTTCGCCGGCAGACATCGAGTTTGCGGCACGGAAGGCGTCGCAACATGCCCTGGAGAAGGCCGTATACGGGCAGCAGGACGGCGGCAGCACGGCTAATGCGGCCGGGCCGTCCAACGACGACTATCTGGAAGCCATCGCTCAAACCCGTACCACGGTCTCGGCCGAGGTCGCACAGCAATTCCGCGACGACATCGAGCGGATCGCCCGGCTCTAGCAAACACCGCCCTGGCAGCCCCCGGCTGGCCCCGATCGCCCGGCTCTAGAAGAACGCAGCCCCCGGCTGGAGCAAACTGTCGCGCCTACCCCTCGTGTGCGGCTTCGCTGAGTGCCCGGCGCACAGCGACAAGGCCTGCCAAGGTTCGGCGAGCCGCTGGGACGCTGCCGGCGGCCAAGGATCCGGCGTTCATCAGCACGATGTCGTCAAGCAGCATCAGCGGCAGACCCAGCTCCCGCCAGGGCCGGCGCACAGCGTCGACACCGGCGGTTACTGCGGTTTTCGGGTTCGACTCTCCGCTCGGTATGCCTGCCCACAACCGGGTTCCGGATCCAACTATCCGGGCGACCGATTCCCAGCGCGCAACGTTCAGCTCGGGCAAATCAACAGCTATCGCATCCGCGTCGGCGCCTGCGGCGAACTCGATCATCGACCTCGGACCGTCGGCGGACTGCCATTCGAGTGCCTCGGCACTGCCCGCGAGCCGCATCGCCACGGTTGAGGCGCCGGCGGTCCGCAACCGCTTCACTACCGAGCGCAGACCCAGCTGAGCGTGCTGCTCAGGAACCGAAGGCAGCCGGCCGAACCCGGAGACGGTTGGCAGGCGTCCGCTGAGAACGTGCGATAGCGCCGTCTCTTCCAACCGCACAACGATGTCGGCATCCGGCACCGCGTTTCGTACCCGGCTGATGAAGTCCGCAACGCCTTCCGCGTATGACTGCAGCACATCTCGCCTGGCTCCCGGATCCACGACGACTCGTTCGCCGCGGCCCAGCCAGAGGTTCGCCGTCAGCGACCATGGCCCGAGCACCGTCAGTCCGAGCGGTCCCGCATACCCCTCGGCGAACTCGGCCAGAGTGTCGATATCCCGGTTGCGGATCGCCGCGGTGCGCCTGGCATCCTTCCCGGCATGGTCGACGATCCGCCAGCCGTGCGGTTGCATATCCACGTGCAAGTCGACGAGCAGTCCTGCGGCATAACCTGCGAGGTCCGCACCCGGCCCGCGGGATTCAAGCCGCGGCAGGAACGGCATCGGATAAGCGCTCTCCGACACTGGCACACCGGCGCCAAGCTCACCGAAGACGATGTTGTGCGCCTCTCGGACGTCCGTTCCCGGCCATGAGCCGTCGGCCGTTACCACTGCTCGTTTTTCGGCCGCGGCAAGACTCGTCTCAGAGCCCGCGTCAGCGCCAGCAGAGCCCGCCCCAGCGCCAACAGCGTTCCGCAATCCGTTCATCGGGACAACTCCAGAACCGGGATGTCGGCCGGCACAAAGCCCATCACCTGACCGTAGAACGACAGTTCGGCTTCACGCGAGCTGATGATGTTCTCGGCCTTCCGGAAGCCGTGTGATTCTCCCGGGTAGGCAAGGTAAGCGTGTGGAATGTGCTTCGCCTCCAGCGCTTCCTTGAATCTTTCGGCCTGCGATGGCGGCACAATCGGGTCGTCCAGTCCCTGCAGTAGCAACACCGGGCAGCTCAGGTTCTCGACGTTGTTCAGCGGTGCACGAGAAACGTACAGTTCCTCGGCTTCCGGCCACGGTCCGATCAGCCCGTCGAGGTAACGAGATTCAAAGTCATGGGTTTCGAGTCGGAACTTTTCCAGCTCCGCGACGCCGAAGTACGAGGCGCCACAGGCGAACGCGTCCGAGGTCGTCAGCGCGGCCAGCACGGTCCAACCGCCGGCTGAGCCGCCCTCAATCGCGAGGCGGCGCGGGTCGGCAAGCCCGGCCTCCGCTAGGCCAAGCACCGCAGTGACCGTGTCTTCCACGTCGACGATGCCCCACTGTCCCCTCAGCCGCTCCCGATATTCCCGGCCGTAGCCGGTCGAGCCGCCGTAATTGATGTCGATGACGCCGATTCCACGCGAGGTGAAGAAGGCATACGTCATGCTGAGCAGTTCGGAGACGTGACCGGTCGGGCCGCCGTGCACAAAGGCAATATACGGCGGCAGCTCGTCGTCGAGCCCCTGGTAGCCCGGATTGCGCGGCGGATACACGAAGGCGTGCACTTCACGATCACCCCGCTCCGGGCCGCCGTGGAACGTCATCGGCCTGGCGACCGGCAGATACCCGGGATCAGGCAGGTCATCCACGCCGGCCCGGCACAGCGTTGCGACCCCGCTGGCCAGGTTCAGCTGGTACAGACCAGTCGCAAGTCTGGCGCTTCCACCGAGCACAAGCGCTGAACTCCCATCGGGACTCACATCGGCGAGGGCAACGCTGGTCAGTTCGGCCGCGAGGTCGCTGGCCGTCCCGGTTTCCGGGTCGAGCAGCACCAGCTGACTGGTGCCAAGGGTCTTCGTCAGCAGCACCCGCCCATCGGCGAGCACTGAGTACCACCGGCTGCCGAGCGTCCACAGCGGACCGCCGATTTCGGCCGGGAGTTCGTAACGCGGTCGAAGCGAATGCTCGTAATCGAAGGACTCCGGGCGAAGTTCGAGCTCATATAGATTCCACCAGCCGTTGCGGTCGCTGATCACGTACAGGGAATCGTCGTCGATCCACTCCGGCTGCAGCACCGACTCGGTTGCCGAACCGATCAGCGCCTGCGGTTCGGCAACCGAACCGTCCGGCCCGATCGCGCCAACGCGCAACTCGGTGCCGTCCCACGGCATCTGGGGGTGATCCCAGGCGATCCAAGCCAGTTTCGAACCGTCCGGCGACAGACGAGGAAAAGCCAGGAAGCGCGAACCGGAGACAACAGACAGTATCGATGTCGGGTCGTCGGCGGCGGCTCCGTCCAACGGCACCGTGCAGATATCGCGAACCAGTTCTCCATCGGAATGGGTCTCGCGCACGCACCAGATCAGCTGGCCATGCACGGCGAGTTCGGCGAACCGGAAGCCATGACCGGCGGGTGTCAGCGCGACCGGTTCCGCCGCTCCCGGATCGAGCCGGTACAGGCGCTGGTCACTGAACTCGGCGAATACGAGTGTCGGCCGGGCATCCTGGACGACAGCCCAGGCACCGCCGCCGTATTCATGCACCCGGCTGCGGGCATTCCATGGCGCCGGGAGTACGTCGACGGCTACGGTCTCACCAGCCTCACCCGCGTCCTGGGACTCCCCTGGCCGCGCCTCACCGACGTCCCCTGGCCGAGCGAAACGCCGGATGGCGGTACGGCCCGCTTCGCTGGGTCGCTGCTCTGCCCACCAGACCTCGTCGCCGGCAAATACCCCTCCGCCGACCGGGTGTCCGCTGCCGGCAAGATCGGCGGCACTAATCGGTGACTTCCACGATCCGTAGGCTGCTTTGACGCTCATTGCTCCAGCTTACGGATGCCGCGAACCGAAACTGCACCGACTTCGCTCACAGCCGACACGCGATGCACCGACACGCGGTCAGGCACCACGGACACGCGGTCCAGCGGACACGCGATCCCGCCGAAACGGCTACGCCCCGAGCCGCTCCAGCGAATGGGCCGCGTCGATCGTTGCCTGGCCGAGGACGCGCGTGCCCTGGTACAACACCAGAGTCTGCCCCGGTGCGACACCGCGCATCGGCTCGTCCAGGCGCACAACGATTCGCTGGCCGGCGCTCCGCTCCCTCGGCATCGCTTCATCGTCAGGGTCCGCTTCCCCGGCCGTAGCCGGGCTGGGTTCCTGAGCGGAAGGCTGCCCGGTGCGGGCTGTTTCGGGTTCGCCATCGAGCCAGGCGCGGGCCGGCACCGGATCGCCGTGAGCGCGCACCTGCACCAGGCATTCAATAGCGCTCGCTTCGCCCTGACCGATATCGCGCGGAACGGTTCCGCACCAGCTGGTGCGGATACCCTTCATCTCGTCGACGGCGAGCAGCCGTTCCGGCCCCACGACGACGGTGTTGTCGTCCGGGCGCACCTCAAGCACGTAGCGCGGCTTGCCATCTGCGGCCGGACGGCCGAGTTGCAGTCCGCGTCGCTGTCCGACTGTGTAGGCGGTGGCGCCGTCATGCTCGCCCACCTGCTCGCCCGATTCATCTACGACGGCACCGGGTCGCATCGGGATCTTGTCCGCCAGCCAGGCCTTGGTATTTCCGTCCGGAATGAAACAGATGTCGTAGCTGTCCGGCTTGTTCGCTACCGCGAGGCCTCGTTCGGCCGCCTCTGCCCGCACATCGGCCTTCGATGCCGATGCACCGATCGGAAAGTAGGAGTGCCGAAGCTGTTCGGTCGTCAGCACGCCGAGCACGTACGACTGGTCTTTGTTCCAGTCCGCGCCACGGTGCAGCTCAGGGTTACCCTCGGCGTCGTATTTCACCTCGGCGTAATGACCTGTCGCCACGGCGTCGAATCCGAGCGCGAGCGCCTTATCGAGCAGGGCGGCGAACTTGATCCGTTCATTGCATCGCATGCAGGGGTTCGGGGTGCGACCGGCCGAATACTCGGCGATGAAGTCGTCCACGATGTCTTCTTTGAACCGCTCGGAGAAGTCCCACACGTAGTACGGAATGCCCAGGATGTCCGCGGCCCGATGCGCATCGCGTGAGTCTTCGATAGTGCAGCAGCCACGGGATCCGGTGCGGAGCGTTCCGGGCATCCTGGACAGCGCCAGGTGCACACCGACCACCTCGTGTCCGGCGTCGACCGCTCGGGCGGCCGCGACCGCGGAGTCAACTCCCCCGCTCATTGCCGCAAGTACTCGCATTACCGCCTCCTGTCGTCATTCGTGCCGGTGATTTTAGTAAATGTCAGTTGTGCCGGGCTGGTCGGCGCGGCCATTGCCGTCTGGCCTGTCATCCCGCCGCTTTCCAGGCTGGAGTCTGGGACACCATGCCTGCGCTTTTCGCCCGCCGCCAGGCATCCGGGAAAACCTCGAGCAGCCGGTCAACCTCTGCATCGGTGGTCGAGTGGCCAAGCGAAAAACGCTGAACCGACCTCGCCTCGTCCTCGGTCTTCCCCAGCGCCAGCAGGACGTGCGAGGGCCGGGCAACGCCAGCCTGGCAGGCCGAGCCGGTCGAGCTTTCGATCCCCCGCGCATCGAGCAGAAACAGCAGTGAGTCGCCCTCGCAGCCCGGGAAGACGAAGTGAGCGTTGTTCGGCAGCCGTTCGGCGCTGTTAGCTCCGTCGGCACTGTTGGCTCCGGTGAGCTGCGCCTCGGGCACGGCTTCGGTGATGCCGGCCACCAGCCGGTCACGCAGCGCACCGAGCCTGGCCGACTCGGTCTCGCGGTCCTGCACGGCAATCCGGGCGGCTGCCGCAAATGCGACGGCGCCGGCCACGTCGAGCGTGCCGGAGCGCACCCCGCGTTCCTGGCCTCCGCCGTGTTGCACCGGCGTCGGCGCTAGGTGACGCGCCAGGATCAGCGCGCCGATGCCGACCGGGCCACCGATCTTGTGCGCGGAAAGGCTCATCGCGTCCACGCCCAGCTCGGCGAAATTCAGCGGAAGCTGGCCAAGTGCCTGCACTGCGTCGGTGTGCACCGGGATGCCGTTCGCGTGCGCCGCGGCGACAATTTCGGCCATCGGCTGGATCGTGCCGATCTCGTTATTGGCCAACATGATCGAAACCAGCGCGATCTCGCTTGCGTGTTCGGCCAGTTCGGCACGCAGCACGCCAAGGTCGACTCGCCCCTGCCCATCAACCGGCAGCCACGTCACCTGGGCGCCCTCATGCGATTCGAGCCATTCTGCCGGCTCCATGACGGCGTGATGCTCTATCGAACTGACCAGTACTCTGGTCCGTTTGGGATCGGCCGACCGGCGCGACCAGAACAGTCCCTTGACCGCAAGATTGTCGGCCTCGGTTCCGCCGGACGTCAGGATCACCTCTGAGGGCGTCTTGGCACCCACCGCGTCGGCAATCTCCTCGCGGGCCTCCTCGAGGCGGCGTCGGGCGCCCTGCCCTGAAGCGTGGAGGGATGACGGATTCCCGAGCCTTGCCAGCTCGGCGGTGTATGCCGCGAGCACATCCGGCTGCATGGGGGTTGTCGCGGCGTGATCGAAATATGCACGCACTTATTCAGTGTAGGACCTAACCGCTGGGGGCGCCCATTTGTTGATCCGTTTCACATTCTCGTCCACCCAGCGGCAGGCTGGCGGTTTCGCATATGATCACGCCCACTATGACTTCTCCCTCCCCTACCTCCCCAACGGCCCCGGCGAGCGCTCGGGAACAATCCGCCATCCGCAAGGTTGCGGCCGCCAGCGGATTCGGCACCGCGATCGAGCTGTACGACTTCCTGATCTACGGGCTCGCCGCAGCCCTGGTCTTCAACAAGCTGTTCTTTCCGCTGAGCGATCCGATAGTGGGCACGCTGCTGGCCTTCGCCACCTTCGGTGTTGGATTCGTCGCCCGGCCACTGGGCGGCCTAGTCATCGGTCACTTCGGCGACCGGCTCGGCCGCCGCCAGATGCTCGTGCTCACCCTGACGGCGACCGGCGCCTGCACGACGCTGATCGGTCTGCTGCCCACGTACGATCAGATCGGCGTGCTGGCGCCGGTCGCGCTGGTGGTCTTGCGTGTTCTGCAGGGATTCTTCATGGGCGGCGAGCAGGGCGGGGCGTTCCTGATGGTTACCGAACACGCCCGCCCCGGCACGAAGGCTTGGTACGGCAGCTGGGCGACATCCGGTTCACCGGTCGGCAGTTTCCTCGGTATCGGTATCTTCACCATCATGTCCGCAGTTTCCGGCGACCAGTTCCTGACCTGGGGCTGGCGGGTGCCGTTCCTGCTCTCGGCAATCCTGGTCCTGGTCGGCATCTACGTGCGACTTGGCCTGACAGAAAGCCCGGAATTCGAGGAACTGCGCGGGACGAATCGAACCGTGAAACTTCCGCTCGGCCAGGTCCTGCGCACGTCACCAGGGCTCATCGTGGCGGGAATCCTGGTCAATATGGGCTTCAACATGTTCATCTTCATCATCAACACGTTCAGCATTTCCTATGGCACCGAAACGCTTGGAATGCAACGGTCGACGCTGCTGAATGCCGGCCTGCTGGGGTCGGTGAGCATGCTGGTCACAGTGCTGCTGGCTTCACGGCTGGCCGACCGGATCGGCCTCACCCGGGTCATGGTCGCCGGCGGCATCTTCCTGGTGCTCTTCGCCTTCCCGTACTTCTGGCTGTTCCAGACAGCCGACCCCGCGTTTGTCACTTGGGCGATTGTGCTCGGCTATGCCGGCGGCGGCGTAATCTTCGGACCGATGGCGGCGTACTACGCGGCGCTGTTCGATGGGCAGGTCCGCTACACCGGCGTTTCGCTGAGCTATCAGGTCGGCGCCGTGCTCGGCGGCGGCTTCTCACCGGCAATCGCCACCTGGCTGCTGCAGACATTCGACAGCTCCACCACGAGCATCTCGGCATACCTCGCCTTCGGGGCACTGCTCGCACTGGCGGGTCTCTGGTGGACCAGGCATCGGATTGCGACCGCGTTCGCGCGCTAAGAAGCCGTGGGCGCGGATCCGCCGCAGCTAGCCGGCGCGGTCGCGCGCTAGCCGAATGCTCTGCGGCGTCGATATAGCCTTGGGGCATGAGTCTGACTATTGGCTATGCCGCAATGCTGGAACAGTTCCACCCGACCGAGGTGGTTGAATACAGCGAGTACGCCGAGCAGAACGGCTTCTCCGGTGTTATGGCCGCCGATCATTTCCAGCCCTGGGTGCCGCAACAGGGCCAGTCCGCCTTCGTCTGGAACGTGCTCACGGCCCTAGGCGAGCGAACCACCGGTGATATCGGCCCCGGGGTCATCGCCCCGCATTTCAGGTGGCATCCGGCGCTCGTCGCTCAGGCGTCGGCGACGCTGGCCGCGATGTATCCCGGGCGGCACTGGCTCGGCATCGGCGCAGGTGAGGCACTGAATGAGCACCTGATCTCCGGCTATTGGCCCGAAGCCGCAGAGCGCAGTCATCGCATGTTCGAGGCGATCGAGCTGATCAAGAAGCTCTTCACCGGCAAGGACGTCAAGCATAAGGGCGAATACTTCCAGATGGAGACCGTCCGGTTGTGGACAATGCCGGAGGTACCGCCGGAGATTCTGGTGGCAACCGCCGGGCCTTTCAACGCAAAGCGCACCGGCAAGTTCGCCGATGGGATCATCACCGTCGGCGCTCCACTGGAAAAGATCGACATGCTGTTCGGCAAGTTCGCCGAGGGTGCCCGTTCAGTCGGGAAGGACCCGGACACCATGCCGAAGGTGCTTCAGCTGCATATGTCCTGGGCCGCGACAGATGAGGAAGCTCAGCAAAACGCGCTGGTGGAATGGCCTAACGGCGGCATGAGGTTCCCCAAGGCGGATATCCGCTCACCGCACGATTTCGCTGAGATGGCGAAGTTGGTCCGGCTTGAGGACTTCGACGGGCGGATGGTGATCTCCGCAGATCCGGACGACCACCGCGCGTACATCCAGAAGTTCGTCAACCTGGGCTTCGACCGGATCTACCTGCACAATGTCGGCCGCAACCAGAAGGAATGGATCGACGTTTTCGGCAAGGAAGTGCTGCCCAAGCTCAGCCGCTGATGCGCGCGACCAGACTTCGACCCACAGCCGCCAGCATCAGAGCACAGCCGCCAGGACAGAGCTAGGGCCCCCGGGATTACCCCAGGGGCCCTCGTTCTGCTGGTTCTGCCGGTTATCCCTTGCGGGCCGCCGCAGCCTCGGTGGCCTGTGGCAGCACTGTGAACAGATCGCCGACGACGCCGTAGTCCACGAGCTCGAAGATCGGAGCTTCGTCGTCCTTGTTGATCGCAACGATCGTTTTCGACGTCTGCATTCCGGCCCGGTGCTGGATGGCGCCGGAAATGCCAGCGGCCACGTAGAGCTGCGGCGAAACCGTCTTCCCGGTCTGGCCGACCTGCGATGAGTGCGGGTACCAGCCGGCGTCGACGGCAGCACGTGAGGCGCCAACCGCCGCACCGACTGCATCGGCAAAAGCCTCGACCGGAGCGAAGTCCCCATTGGTTCCCCGGCCGCCCGAGACAACGATCGAAGCCTCGGTGAGTTCCGGGCGGCCCGAGGCGGCCTTCTCTTCACGCTTGGCCACCCTGGCGCCCTTGGCGGCATCCGACACCTGGAAGTCGACGTTCTCGACCGTGCCGGTGGCCGGCGCGGCCTCCGGGGATATCGAATTTGGCTTGACCGTGACGATGGGGGTTCCCTTGGTGACGCGAGCACCGACCGTGTACGAGCCGGCGAATACCGACTGTGTCGTCTCAAAACCAGCGCCAACGGCAACGGCATCCGTGATTACGCCGGATTCCGTCTTGATCGCCAGCCGCGCAGCGATTTCCTTGCCATCGAACGACGACGGCAGCAGGACGCCGGCCGGCGCGGTCGTTCCGACCAGGTGCGCCAGCAATTCGGCGTGCGGCGCAACCAGGAATTCGGAGTACTCGGGGCCGCTGGCCGCGTAGATCTTCTCCGCGCCGTATTCCGCAAGCGTGGCCTGCGCGGCGTCCAGTCCGTCTCCGACGAATACAGCCGCCGGGGTTCCGAGTCCTCGTGCGATGGTCAGCAGCTCAAGCGTGCTCTTACGAACCTTGCCGTCTGTGTGATCTACCAGAACTAGTACATCTGCCATTGGTGTTCTCCTTACACAAGTTTCTGAGCGGCCAGGAAGTCGACAAGTTTCGTTCCGCCGTCGCCTTCATCCGTGATGATCTCGCCGGCCTGGCGCGGCGGGCGGGCGGCGATGTCGGTTACCTCGGTCCACGATCCCGCGAATCCGACCTGATCGGCGTTCAACCCCAGGTCGTCGATCGTCCACTCGTCGAGCGGCTTCTTCTTCGCCGCCATGATGCCCTTGAACGAGGGGTATCGCGGTTCGTTGATCTGATCGGTGACACTGACGACGGCCGGCAGCGAAGCCTCGACAGTCTCGGAGGAGACGTCACCGTCGCGGCGGATCGTCACGCCAGAGTCCGTCGCGTCAAGCGTCGAAGCGAAGGTGACCTGCGGCCAGCCGAGGCGTTCCGCCAGCTGCGCCGGAACCAGCGACGTCGATCCGTCTGTGGACGCAATACCGGTCAGCACGAGGTCGACCGGTGATTCCTCGCCTAGTTTCTCGATGGCCTTGGCCAGAACGAGTGAGGTCGCCGAGGCGTCTGAACCGTGCAGCGCATCGTCGAGAATGTGCACGCCGGAGTTCGCGCCGATCTGCAGCGCCTTGCGCACGGCATCCACGGCGTCATCCGGGCCGACGGTCAGTGCGATGACTTCGCCATCGGAGGCTTCTACGATTTTCAGCGCCGCTTCCAGCGGGTACTCGTCCAGCTCGGAGAGCAGGCCGTCAACGCTGCGGTCAGTGGTCTTGTCGGCATCGACGAACGTCCGGTCGGACTGGGCGTCGGGCACGTACTTTACGAAGACAACGATCTTCATAACTGAGGTACTACCTCCCTATTCGCTTGGCACCTTCGTTAGCGCAAGCATCGTGACTATCCATGCTACTGGCGAGTAACTTACCGGCAAAGTTAGCCGTGGTTACTCGAACTGCTCTGCCTCCTGAAGCATACTCAGGTATGCCTGACCCGCTCCTAATCAGGTGGGTGACGGAGCCCTTAATCCGCGGTTGAGCCTACGCCCACCTTGCCGGCCGTCTTACTGCTGCCGCGCTTCTCGATCCAGCGGGCCAGGGCGGCGACCAGCAGGTTGATCACGATGTAGACCGCCGCGCCGACGATGAACGTCGGCAGCAGGTTCTGATAGTCCCGGCCGATGTTGCGGACCTCGGCAAGCAGGTCCCGGTAGGTGACCAGATATCCGAGGGCGGAGTCTTTGAGCAGAACGACGATCTGGGCAATGATCGTCGGCAACATCGAGCGCACGGCCTGCGGAATGAGCACCAGGCGCATCGTTGCCGACTTGCGCAGCCCGATCGCCGACGCCGCTTCCCACTGGCCCCTCGGAACGGCGAGGATGCCGGCCCGGATGATTTCGGCCAGCACCATGCCGTTGTAGAGCGAAAGTCCGATAACCACTGCGGTGAACGGGCTGACCGATCCCCTGCCGAGGAAGAACGCGGCGAAAATGAGCAACAGCACCGGCAGCCCGCGGAAGAACTCCAGCAGGATCAGGGCCGGGACGCTGACCCATCTGCGTTCCGACAACCGCGCCACCGAGAAGACGACTCCGAGAGCGAGGGCGAACACCGTGGCGACGATTGCGGCTTTGAGCGTCGCCCATATCCCGCCGAGGATGACCAGCTGGATCTGGGTGTAGGTGAATGGGGTCCATTTGGCCGGGTCGAGCTGCCCTGCGTCGTAGAAGCGCCAGAGTATCCAGGCAATGACCGCAAGCAGCGCCAGCACGGCCAGGATGGAGATGATCACATTGTTTCGGCGGGCCTTCGGGCCCGGTGCGTCGAAAAGTACCTGCTGGGCGCTCATCGCACAATCGCCGCCTTCCGTTCAAGCACACGGAACACCTGGCCGAGGCCGAGGCTGAGTATGAGGTAGGCCGCCGCCGTCGCACAGAGTACCGGGATAACGATGTCGGCGCGGAACTCGATCGTGTTCTTCATCGCCGAGATGAGCTCCTGGTTATTGAACCCTGAGGCAATCGAGGTGTTCTTCACCATGGCAATTATCTGGTTGCCCAACGGCGGAATCACTGTCCGGATGGCCTGCGGAAGGATGATGAACCGCAGCGACTGACCGAATGTCAGGCCGATCGCGCGGGAAGCTTCGGCCTGCCCGACGGCAATGGTGGCGATGCCGGACCGGATTGCCTCGGCGATGAAACACGAGGTGTACGCGGTCAACGCCAGGACTGCGTAGTAGAACGCCCGGGTTGACGTCGACTCGCCGAAGCGGATGTCAAGGTACGGCAAGCCGAAGGCGCAGAAGAACATCACGAGCGTCAGTGGCGTGTTCCGCACCAGGTTGATGTATGCCGTGGCGGCACCACGCAGAATCGGTGTCGGCGAAACACGCATTGCCGCAAGAACCGTGCCGAATATCAGGGAGCCGATCAGCGTCAGAAACGCCAGTTTGATCGTGCCCCAGAAGCCACTGGCGAATAGGGCCACCAGGTCAGAGGTTTCCACGCGTGCGGTCCTTCCTCGCAGCAGCGTTCAGGTGCGGCGCCGGATAGGCGCCGCACCTGACGGTAGGTTCGAGCAAATTGATGCCGATCGACCTAGTAGCGATCGACCTCGGGTGCGGTGACTCCATCGGAGCTTCCCAGGGTGTATTCGAAGGCCTTCTTCCAGGTGCCGTCCTTGGCGCCGGCTTCCAGCGCATCGTTCACCGCGTTGCGGAGCGCGTCGTCACCCTTGGGCAGTCCAACGCCGTAAGGCTCTTCGCTGAACGGCTTTCCGACCACCTTGAACTGGTCTCCGTACTGCTTGGCGTAGCCGCGAAGGATGGCGTCATCCGTGGTGACCGCGTCGGTCTCGCCGCTCTCCAGCTTGGTGACGCACTCGGAGTATCCGCCGAGCTGCTCGAGTTCGGCATCCGGGTACTCGTCGGCGATCCGCTTGGCCGGGGTGGAGCCATCGACCGAGCAGACCTTCTTGCCTGCCAGGTCCTCCGGGCCGGCGATATCCGAATCGGCCTTCACGAGAAGGTCCTGGCCCGCGATGTAGTACGGGCCGGCGAAGTCGACCTGCTGCTTGCGCTCGTCGTTGATCGTGTACGTTGCGACGATCAAGTCAACCTGCCCGTTCTTCAGGAACAGCTCGCGGTTGGCCGACTGGGCCTCGCTCCATTCGATCTGGTCGGCGCTGAAGCCAAGTGATGCCGCAATCATCTTGGCGATCTCGACGTCGAATCCCTCGGGAGCGTCGCTGCCGGCCTTCTTGTTGCCGAGGCCGGGCTGATCGTACTTGACGCCGATCCGGATCTTTCCGGCGCTGTCGGCTTTCTCCCAGGTCGGGCTGTCCTTGAGGTCGACATCAGACGCCACCGAGTACTCCGGAGCGGCAGCCGTTGGCTCTTCCGCGCCGCTTTCGGCCTCTGGTGTGCCGCTCTGTCCGCAGCCGGTCAGGGCGAATGCCCCGATGACGGCGAAGATCGCGAGATTTCTCAGCTTCTTCATATCTCTCCTTGTGGGTTTGTCCGTGGGACTGCCGATACTCGTCAGCCCACGGTGGTTAGTGGGTAAGAATCTTCGAAAGGAAGTCTTTTGCCCGGTCGCTGCTGGGGCTGGTGAAGAAGGTCTCCGGGTCGGCGGTTTCGACGATCTGGCCCTCGGCCATGAACACGACCCGGTTCGCTGCCTTGCGGGCGAAGCCCATCTCATGGGTCACGACGATCATGGTCATACCCTCTTTTGCCAGGCCGACCATGGTGTCGAGTACCTCGTTGATCATCTCCGGATCGAGCGCGGACGTCGGCTCGTCGAAAAGCATCACCTTCGGCTTCATCGCCAATGCGCGGGCGATCGCGACACGTTGCTGCTGCCCGCCGGAAAGCTGGGCCGGAAACTTATCTGCCTGGTTGGCCACACCGACATGTTCGAGCAGGTCCATTGCGTCCTTGCGCGCCTGCTCCGGCTTGACCTTTCGTACCTTGATCGGGCCGAGCGTGACGTTCTCCAGGATCGTTTTGTGCGCGAACAGGTTGAAGGACTGGAAAACCATGCCGACGTCCGAACGCAGCTTGGCCAGCTGCGCGCCTTCTTCCGGCAGTCGGGCGCCGTCGATCGAAATCTCGCCGTCGTCGATCGTCTCCAGCCGGTTGATAGCGCGGCACAGCGTGGATTTTCCCGATCCCGAAGGACCGATAACCACCACGACCTCACCGTGCGCCACCTCGAGATTGATGTCACGCAGAACATGCAGCTGGCCAAAGTGCTTATTTACAGATTTCAGGCTGACGAGCGCCGCACTTGTGTTCTGAGTCTCACGGGTCATAGCACCAAAACCTATCCGACCGGGAGCGCCCAACCGGCAATGCGACTGAACCGGCGAATATTTGTGACAGAAGTGATATCAACGCCCACGATAGAGTTGGGTCACGTGATCGATCTCCTGACCTGGCTGCTGCTCGGCGCCTCTGTGCTCATGGCCCTCTGGGCGTTGGTGCTGACGTTTGCCAACAAGCCCACCGGCCTACCTGTCTTTTTCGGACTCGCCCTTGTCGAGTTGCTGTTGCTGATCCAGCTCGTGGTCGCAATTGTGCTGTTCAGCCAGGGTGCGGACGCCGACGGCGTACTGTTCTTCGGCTACCTGCTGACGGCGATAATCATCGTTCCCGCCGCCGGATTCTGGGCGCTGGCCGAAACCAGCCGCTGGGGTGCCGGCGTACTGACCATCGGCTGCGCGACGACGGCGATTATGGTTGAGAGAATGGTGCAGATATGGGCTCAGTAGGCAACGGATACGGCGCGCTGAGGTCCGGGCCGGGACGGCTGTTGATCGCCGTCTACGGCATTCTCGCGCTCTCGGCGACGGCGAGGGCCAGCGTCCAGCTGATCAGGAGCTTCGACGAGGCTCCCCTGGCTTATTCGCTGTCCGCTATTGCCGCGGTGGTCTACATCGTGGCAACCGTCAGCATGGTTCGTGCATCCCGGGTTTCGCACCACGTTGCGGTGGCGGCGTGCACAATCGAGTTGATCGGGGTGCTGGTGGTCGGTGTGCTCAGCATCGTCGACCCGGCTGCCTTCCAGCATCCTACGGTGTGGTCGCTCTTCGGCATCGGCTACGGATTCGTGCCACTGGTGCTGCCGGTATTCGGGTTGCTGTGGCTGCGCAAGGTGAGCAGAACCGCCGCGAACTCCCCGGCCTAGCCGCGCGCTCCCCGGCCCCTCGCCTAGCTGGTCCCTCGCCTGGCCGCGGACGATCACTTGGTGCTAGCGCCGATCAGGGACCAGTCGTCGGTGCCGAGCGTCGCCTCGCCCTTGTCGTTGACCCAGACGACCAGCGGATGGCTGGTCGTCACTTCAACCGTGCTCCCCTCGTTCTTGTCGCCGAGAAGCGCTTCGATCGCGGTGCCGAGATCAAGGCTGAACGATTCGTCGACCTTGACAGTCAGCGTGCAACGCACCTCGGCGAGAGCTAGAGCATTGTCCTTGGCCTCGATCGCGTGTGAGGTCAGATCGGCGTCGGCGAACGGTTCGCATCGGGTCTCTACCGAGCTGAAGCCGCTGTCCTTCTTCTTGAAGTTCGACACGTAGTCCCGGTAATCGGCGAACGCGGCGGCATCCACCGAAGTGCCCTGTTCCGGCTTCTTTCCGGTTTCGAGGAAGTCCGAGGCAACGTTCACCGCACCGTTGATCGCCTCCACGTCGGCGTCGGTGGCGACAGCAACACTTCCGTCCTGCTTTCCGATGAAGGCAGGGATGTCGTTCTTCGGGCCGAAGACCGACTGCAGAACCTTCCAGTCCGAGGTCGACGATTCCCTGACGACCAGCAGGAGCTGGGATGTCTTCTCGGCGCCATTCGGCGTTGCCCTGGCGATCGCCCACAACGGATACTCATCGAGCCGTGGCGCGGCGACTGTGACGTCGGAGTACCCGAACACAGTCGCTTTTTCTCCGGTCTTCTCCCGAATGATCTGGTCGGCTTTCGTACGCGTCAGCAGCGGTTCGCCCTGCAGGTCATCGATGCCGGCCAGGTTGTCCTGGTAGGACTTGTTGAGGCTTTCGGTGTATGAGGCGATCAGCTCGGGGCCGTCACCCTTCGACATCGCCACCTTCGATGGCGGCGTCACCTCGACCTTGCTCGGCTGCACCGGCATCGCGCAGCCGGAAAGGACGACAGTTCCCACGCTCAGTGCGGCAAAAGTGGCTGCCCTGCGACCGCTCTTCTTCTGGCCGGGCTTCTTCCTGGTTGCGCTGCCAAGCACCTTGGTCACCTTTGGCCGCGACGGCTTGTCGGATGGCGCCGCGCGCCGGGCGCCGCGCCGGGTCGTCGGGTCGCCGGTACCGGCTGCGGGCACATCGGCCCCAGAAGCCGGCGGCGCGTCATCGTCGCTGTCCGTGGCGTCATCGGCCGGCTCCGGCACGTTCGGCCGGCGGGTCTCGACCCCTCCGCTGCCGCTGGTACCCGCAGTGCTGACGGCCGCGGAGGCCGAGGGTCCTGATCGTGACGACCGCGACCTCTTCGGCGGGCGCAAGCGATTCATCCACCAACCAAGAGCCAGGAAGACAGCAAGCCCGAGCAGGAGTACCGCCACGCCTGCGCCAAGCACACACCAACCGAGGACACCCTTGACCTGCATGCCCATACTGATCGTCGCGTCCAGCTTCTGCTCAGGGTCCGCAGACGTGACGACGATCCATTCAGGCTCGCCATCCAGATCAAAGCTTGCCGAGGACGAACCGGCCGCCTTCTTGCTCGACGTCCACCAGTCCAGACTCGCGGGATCCGCTAACGGGTCCCCCGCTCCACTGATGTCCCGGAGCACGAACTTGTCGTTGAAGTCGACCTCGGTGATTTCCTGATGGCTGCTGTCCTTCAGGTAATCGGCGACATCGACACCGTTGCCCGTCCCGATGAAGACTTCCTGGTCGGACTGAACCGTGACAGACGCATTGCTGTGCGCGAACGGCACTATCGCCTCGTTGAGTACGACGGCGCGGCTTTGCTCCGAGACCTGCACGGCCGGAGTGCGCATTACCTCGTCAGTTCCGACCTTCGCCGCCGTGGCTCCCGCAACTGACAGGATGCCTATCGCCAGGATAGCCAGGATCACCGAGGAAATAAGTCTGATCACGGCGCTACCCTAGAACAACGCCCTGGTCAACGCGCTGCGGGCCTTATTGACCCGAGGATCCGCGGTGCCGACGACCTCGAAGAGGTCCAGCATCCGCAACCGCAGCTGTTCCCGGTCATCACCAGCGGAACGACGGATCAGATCGAGGATCCGGATGAAGGCATCCTCGACATGCCCGCCTGCCACGTCGAGGTCGGCTACCCGCAGGGCCGCATCGACGTTGGTCGGATCCTGGGCGGCTTCCTGCCGGACCTGCTCAAGAGTCAGACCGCGGGTGCGCTGCAGCAGACCGACCTGGGCCAGTCCGGCTTTGGCGTCTGCATCGGCGGGCGCCTCTGCGAGCGCTGACGAGAACGCGCTGGCCGCAGCGTCGAGATCGCCTCTTTCCAGGGCGTCGTACGCTTCCTGATGTTTCGGCGGCAGCGGCTGCTCCTCGGCTGCCTGTCCTTCGACGACAGCTGTTCCGCTGACCCCGTTGGTCTCGGCGACTTTCAGCAACTCCTCGAAGTACTGACGCACCTGCGGCTCGGGCAGCGCTCCCTGGAAGAGCGGAACCGGCTGGCCCTTGACGATTGCCACAACCGTCGGAATGGATTGCGCCTGGAACAACTGCTGGATTTGCGGGTTGGCGTCGACGTCAACCTTGGCCAAAACGATGCGTCCTGCGTATTCGTCAACCAGCTTGTCCAGAATCGGGGACAGCTGCTTGCAGGGCTGGCACCAGTCGGCCCAAAGATCGACGACCACGGGAACACTCGCCGACAGTTCGACGACGGAGTTGAACGTTGCCTCAGTCGTATCGAAGACCAGTGATGGCACCACCGGCCCTCCGGCGCCCTGGCCTGGTTGGCCGGGGGCAGTTCCGGCGACAGGTTGGCCGGGGGCAGCGGCGGTTCCGGCAGGCCCTCCGGTTGCCGGTCGTGGCGTACGCACTGCCGAGAGGTCGAGACCTGGGGGCGGCTGATTCGTCGCTGCTGGCTGACCGTCGGGTGCACCATATGGTTGCTGGCTCATCGAGGAATTACTCTCCGTTATGTGGTTTTGGCTTACGCGGTTGTCAACGCCCGTCAGACTTCGGTCGCCGAGATCAGCGACGAGCTGATGCCCAGAACCTGAACCTGCTCGTCTTTCGAGGATGGCACGAAGAACGTGACGGCCGTGCCGGTTTCGGTCTTCACGCCTTTCGATGTCTCCGTTTTACCGATGATCTTCGCGGCCGTCTCAGGAATGCTGATCTTACCGGTCTGGTCGTCCTTCTTCTCGGGTGTGATCTGCGTGCTGCCCTTAATGTATGCGGTGACAATTGCGCCGCCGTCGGCTGTTGACGTCGCGATCAGCTGGCCGTCATCCGGCTTCTGGTTCAGCTTCAATGTCGCCTTGGCCTTGTCGGCTGCCTTCTTCTGCTCGCTTTGAGAGGTCTGCAGCTGGGTCCGGTAAGGGTCCTTGGCAAAGACATCCTTGAACTTGCTGCCGTCACCCTTCAGCAGCACATCGGCGTACTGGCTGGCGGCATCCTCAGGGGTCACCCGCAGGCTTCCCTGATCGGGGGCGAGTAGCTCGGCGCCAAAACGCGGGTCCGGTGTCTCGGGGACGGTAACCCCCGGGAGCAGGTCGGTGGCCGACCACAATTGATAGGAGCTGCGAGCGTCGGCCTGGAAGAGATTCAGCAGCTGCGGAACGTCTGATCCCTCCGCCTGGGTGACCACTGAGGTGACCCTCGGCCAGGAATCGCTGGCCGTCGTGTAGTTGATCTTCATCGGCGAGGCGGCGATGGCCGTCGGAAGCGGGAAGTCGTCCTTCTTCTTCCGAATGTCATAGGCGGCCTTACGAAGCTCAAGCGCGGGGCCGGTGACCCGGTCTTCGATCTTGCTGGCATCGTTGGCCGCATCCCCTTCGGCGACGTCCGAAGAGATCTGCTCGAGCACGCGCTTCAATTGGGCCTCGCTGACCACTGGCGGCGCGGTTGACGGCGCCGCTGAAGGCTCAGCTTTCGGCAACTCTGGTTCACTGGCGCACCCCGTCAAGGCAAGCGCGCCGACGATCATCATTGCGGTCCCGGCGGTGGCCGCCTTCCTCCGCCGCTCGGTCCGCTCGACTCGACGCTTCTTTCGCCGCGCGCTGTCATTCATCGCCATGACCAGTAGGAGAAGCCCGAGAATGAGCAAAACCCCGCCGCCGATCATGAGCGGGATAGCCGTGGGCGTTGAGCTGTCTGCCGGCCAGCTGATGCTGATCTCCTTCGGCGCCTGCTGGGTGCCGTCCGAGGCAATGAGCAACGCCGTCCGGTTCGCGTCCCGGTCCCAATTCACTGTGGCCGCGCCATCGCCGGTGATCTGGTTCTCCCACAGGTCGGCTCCGGCCGGGTTCGGCGTCTTCTGCTCGCCGTCGACCTTGGCCGTCGCCAGTTCGGACGCGCTCTTCAGCCCAGTGACCTTGGTGTGCGCGGATTCTCCAACCCACGCCTCAATATTCTTGTCGCTGGCAAGCGCCACGACGACGGCGCCCTCGCCCTTGACGTTCAGGGTGGAGTTCTTGCCGTAGAGGTTCATCACACCGGGCTCGACGACCACCACGGAGCCAGGCTCATTCAACGTCGCACTTGCGACGGTGGTATCCGATGGCGCCCACAGGGTTCGCTGCAGGTACCCGAGAGCGCCGACAACTAACCCGGCGACAATCAGAAACACTGCAAGGGCATACCGCACGTGAAGATCCTCATTTCATCAGCTGACGTTGGACGGGTGCGTAGCTCCGCTACGACCATGACCGCACCAAACTTCAAGGATAAGTGGTCGCAGGCTCAAAAACCGAGTCGGGAAGCGCCGGTGCCGATACTTCGGAGCCATTTGCCAGCTCGGGAATCGCGCCTGTCAGCCGTGGCGGCTAGGTTAGTACCGTGCCGAATATAGACAGAATTGTATGGGTCGACTGCGAGATGACCGGTCTGGACCTCAAGAATGACGTGCTTGTCGAGGTTGCCTGCCTGGTGACCGACACCGAGCTGAACGTGCTCGGCGACGGGGTCGACATCGTGATCAAGCCAAGCGACGAGGCGCTCGCCCAGATGAACGACTTTGTGCGTTCTATGCATGAAACATCCGGACTGCTTGAGGAACTGTCCGGCGGCGTGACGGCCGCCGAGGCGCAGGACAAGGTGTTGGCCTACATTCGCGAGTGGGTGCCGGAGCCGGGCAAGGCACCGCTCGGCGGCAATTCCGTCGGCACCGATCGTGGCTTCCTGGTCCAGGAGATGAAGGAGCTTGCCGACTACCTGCACTATCGGATTATCGACGTGTCGTCGGTAAAGGAGCTGGCCCGTCGCTGGTACCCCAGGGCATACTTCCAAAGCCCGAAGAAGGATGGCGGACATCGCGCGCTTGCCGACATCAGGGAATCCATCGATGAACTGAAGTACTACCGCGAGGCAATTTTCGTTCCGCAGCCCGGACCTGATTCCGCCACCGCACGGAAGATTGCCGGGAAGTACCAGCAGTCGGTGGGCGCGGGGGCTGGGATCGGCGAGGGTGTCGAGGCGGCTGCCGCCGAGCAGGCGAAGGCGTAGCGCCGGCTGCGAAGGCGTAGCGCCGGCTGCCAAGGTGGAGGCGGGCGCCGCCGCAGTGCGGGCGCCGGCCGCGGTGCAAGCGCCCCACCACAGTGCGAGCGTTTGCCAAACGGCCGGGGTGCCTATAGTTTAAATGCATGTACATACAGTCTCAGAGTTCAGGAGATGCGCGATGGATCGCGACGTCAGTTCAGACTGGTCTCAGATCGCCGTCTTCGCTGCGGCGGTTGACGCGAGCCTTGGCAAGTGGCTGACGGAACGTCACGGCATTGGGCTCACGGAGTATAGGTCTATCGCATATCTCAGCCAGGCTCCCGACAAGGAACTGCGGGTGAACGACCTCGCCCAGAAGGTTGGCTTGAATCAAAGTTCCGTCACTCGCCTGGTCTCGCGCCTGGAGGCAAAGGGGCTGACGAATCGCGACATCTGCCCCGATGACGGGCGCGGGGTCTACGCCGTCATCACCGAAAAAGGGGAAGCACTACTCCGAGACGCACGCACCCCGTACGAAGAGCACATCCGTGATCTCCTGCAAAACGCGGCGACGCACTTTCCACATCTGGACGCGCGTCGCCTGAGCAGGGCCCTCAGTGACATCGGTAACCTGATCCACCCGTAAAAGCCAAATTGAGACGACCAAGCCATCGATTCGTAGCTAAATACATGTATGTACATACAGAAATAACGAGAGGAGTGCAATTCAGGATGAGTACGAAAGTCGAGGTGTTCGTGGACTACGTGTGCCCGTTCTGCTTCCTGGTGGAAGACGCGGTAGCTGAGCTCAAGCGTGACCGCGATGTGCAGGTCGAGATCCGGCCCTTCGAATTGCGGCCCGATCCGGTGCCCACGTTGAAGCCGGAGGACGACTACCTCCCTCGAGTTTGGGATGGCGCTGTCTACCCGATGGCGCACCGCCTGGGAGTAGACATCGTGCTGCCTTCGATCTCTCCGCAGCCGCGGACGGCAAAGGCGTTCATGGTGCTGCAGCTGGCGAAGGAACGAGGTGTCGGCGAGGAGTACTCCACGGCCATATTCCGTGCGTTCTTCCAGCAGGACCTCGACATCGGTGCGGAGGATGTGATCGTCGAGGTCGCTGGTTCGGTCGGGCTTGACCGATCCGATGTCGCACTAGCGCTCGCGAGCGGTGAACGCAGCGCGCGTCAGATGGCCGATCAGCGGGACGCGGTCGAATCGGTGGGCGTGACCGCTGTTCCCAGCGTCCGGGTGAACGGCCGCCTCTACTCCGGAGTATTGGACGCGGGCCAGCTGAAGAACGCCGTGGACGACGCGCTCCGGTCGGAACCGGTGTCATGAGCCGGACCGAGGCGGAGATCGCGGGTCTGATGGCGGACGCTGTGGAGTTCAGTCTGCACCACGTCGAGGCCGGCGGCCTTCCCTTCATTGGCGTACTCGTCGGTGACGACGGCTACGTCTCCGACTTTGGCGTCAATGAGGTGGCTCGAACCGGAGACCCGACCGCTCATGCCGAGATCGTGGCGATGCGCACGGCGATGCATGACCTCGGTCGCTCCGACCTGGAGGGCTCTTGGCTACTGGCTACCGGAGAGCCGTGCGGTCTGTGCTACAGCTTCGCCCTCGACCATCGAGCCGACCGGATCTACGTCGCCGTGGACGGCGACGCTGTCACTGGACAGGGATTCGATTACGGCGGCAGCTACGCCGCATTCGGTATCGACCGCGCCCAACTGGCCGGCATCATCCACCGCATACCGGTCGCGCGCGGACTTGCGCCGTTCGAACGATATCTGGACCTCAGGCACCGCGGCATCAGCACGCGGCCGCCCTCATCAACACACCCGAAAGGCACATCATGAGTTGGCTCTACCTGGGAATCGCTGTGATCTTCGAGATCACGGTCGCGCTCTGCGCAAGCAATGCGAAAGGTTTCACCCGGCTGTGGTGGACCATCGCAACACTCGTCAGCGGTGGAATCGCCACCTTCTTCCTGAGCCTGGCGCTGATCACTTTCGATGTCGGTGTCGGCTACGCGATCTGGACCTCGGTCGCGGGCGTCGGGATCGCCATCGTCGGCGCCCTGTTCCTCGGGCAGCGACTGAACTGGAAGAAGTTCCTCGGCATCCTCGCGGTCATCATCGGCGTCGCTGGGCTTCAGCTCAGCGGAGCCGCGTGACAACCTCGGCATTCTCTCCATTACAAAAGGACTGAAAAAATGACTGTGACATCCATTGCTGTGACATCGACGAAAGACACCAGCAATACCGGAGCCTGGTTGGTCATGCTCCTGGCCGGAGTATTTGAAGTTGGCTATGCCATCAGCGTCGGAGGAAGTGAAGGATTCACCGTCCTCGGCTGGTCGGCCTCCGCCGTGATCTTCTTCCTGCTGACGCTTTACTGCCTCAGCGTCGCCCTGAAGAAGATCGACGTAGGGATCGGCTACGCGGTCTGGGCGGGCATCGGAGCCGTCGGTGCTGCCCTGCTCGGCCCGGTCTTCTTTGACGAGACACTCACTCCCGTCCGTGCGCTGTGGCTGGCCGTCATCATCGGCGGCGTCGTCTGGCTCAAACTCGCTGACAGTCCCAAGCTGGCAACGAACCAGGGTGCTGCGGCTGAGCCAGACGCCGAGCGGGAGTGAGCGATCCTCAGCGCCGGTAGGTCGCTGGCGTCGCCGCTGCGGGAGGAACGTTCGCGTATTCCTTTCCAGAAGATGAAGGACCTTGTCAACCACGACGAGACGACTGCGGACGAGGCTACGAAGGCGCAGCGGCCGGAGGTCGCTTATCTGGCATTGCGTGGCGCTCTCTCAGCCTTCTCGCCTCCAGGATGCGGGCCTGCTCCGTCTGGGACGTGCCCCGCGGACGCCACACTTCCTTGGCTCGTCCTATTTAGGCACAGGCGTCGGCGCCTGTGGCGCTAGGTCATCCCTTGCGGTTGGCGTCTCACCACTCCCTACATCCAAGCGGAGGCGGGGCCTGGGCAACGTCAAGATCTCACTGCCAGTTCCATGGGAGATGTCCATTGTCAGTGCCATAAGCAACGCTGATTTCATGAGTAATCACAGCAACGCAACAGTCAGTGGAATTCGTGGATGGTGGACTGATGCGATTGGCGCAAAATGGACCCTGGCAGTGACGTTCTTAACATACGGATTGGCATCGGCCTGGTTCACCGACTACCTAACATCGGGCCGCTATCCGGTGGAATCCTTCGAGTCATCCCTTGCGAACCTCCACATTTTGAACCCTTATTGGCTTACTACAGGCCTCGCTTGGTACGAAGCCAATGGACTTGCTTTGCTTCCGTATCTCTGGCCATTGGCCTCACTCCTCTTCTTGCTTGGGGCAACCTCGAAAGCAGATTCCATTCAGCCAACAGTGGGGCTAGTTCTCACATTGCTCGCCGTGGATGCAGCGAAGAGTTTGATGCCAGTTGTCTGGGTGTTGGTAGTGATCAGCGCTCTTTGTATCGGCAACTGGGGCCTGAAACGACTTCAGCAAAACAATTCTCCGCGCGATAGAAGCGAGCCAACTCGACGGTCATCCAGCAGGATATTTATTGACGTCTTACTTGCTGTTGTCGCTCCTATCGGCTTTCTGTTTATGGTGTGCGCGACCTTATCGAACTGCTTCTACTACCCGCCCCGGAGCGAGTCCTGGAGCACCATCTCAAGTCTTCTCAAGCAGCTCGAGGACGAAGATTCAGTCCAAGCGAAACAGGCGCGAATTTCAATTCTTATGCAGTTACTTAACGACGATGACGTTGTAGATCGTTCAATGATCAAACACGTCATTCGTGAAAGCTAGACGACATGTTGGGTTTGAATGAGTCGGTTCGGCATGGCGAGTAGGCAGACGGGCCTGGATTGAAGGACGTTCGAGGGCCGATCGTGGGACGAATCGAGGCGGCTCAAGCAGTGCGTGCCGCTGCTAAGAGCGACAATCATGTTCGTCGTCACCTAGCTCGATGCTCACCCGCTACTTCGGTGCCGATCGACATCGGCGGACAAGAGTCGCTCCTGTGGCTGGCATCTCCCTACTGAGCGCCTCACAAGCCACCTGCTCATTAAAGTGTGGCAGGGCGTGTGTCTCCCGTTGATCTATCCATCAGTACCCGGCCGGGAGCTACCGTCTTATTGAGCGCCGGCTCAATACCACTCGCCGATATCGTGGCTCCACGGAACGGAATCGCCACGGCTTGTCGTATAAGAGATATGACTGATCAGAAAACCGCCAAAGAGACTGTGCCTATGTGTAACGAGGACTTTACCGAACCTACGGAGGCAGAGATCGAGGTGTTGCGCCAGGAGGAGGTGTTCGCCTCCACGGACCAGTCTGGACCTGACCTATATCCGCGGATGTTCAACATGTCGGCTGGCTTCATGTATTCAGCTACGCTGCACACCCAGGACCCGGCTGCACCCGAGTACCTGACTCTGCCAATGCCGTCCCCATCGTTTGAGGACGGGGAGTCACTTCGTTTCGAGCTGGCGGTCGCAAAGTGGAATACCGTGTGGGAGTCGGCGCAGTACCGTAGACGCGTCTTCGGCGCGGAGGACTTACCTCCTCGGCTGTACCGGATCGCCGATCGAGGCGACAACAACATCGTGTTCGTGCCCAGGACTCGTTCGCGCTACTACGAGTACGCTCCGCTGTTCCACCTGCTCCCGACTTCGACCCTTCAGTTGTTCGGTTTGCCACAGTTGACCGCGGGTCAGTGGCCTTTCAGCATCCGGACGGTGGACATTGACAACTACCTACCCGCGGACTTCGAAAAGCGCCTGGCACGAGCATGGGCGGCCACTGTCTGGCGGCACATGGTTCCCGGTTCGCCTCTGCGCGGTTTCAGCAAGGACGACCCCCTCCGTCTCCTCGCTCATAACCTGGACTACTGGTTGCCAGCTGCCACCGAGGTGATCCAGGACATCCTCAGAACATTCCCAACCGTGGACCAAGAGCTAATCTCCCCCACCGCCAGGCTCCTGGACAGTTCAGTACTTCCGGGTGTGACGGTAGAGTCCCCACGAAAGGGTGGAGATCTGTGGAGGGGCGAAGCCGATGCAAAAGATGTCCTTGCCGAGGTGGTCCATCGGGCCGACACCACAGGCCAGTTGCGAGCGATTCTGGAGGCGGTGCGCTCCAATAGAGTCGTCGACGACTTCTCCGACTTCTGGTCCTTCGAGAAGGAAGACTTTGAGCGCCGCCTGTACCACAAGCGCTCCAAGGTGAAGGTGACATTCGTTGAGCTCACGGACACAATTCCGGTCCAAGGCCCAGAGACCCAGGTCGTCGGCTCGATCGTGCATGGAGACTTTCTCGCGCTGCTCAACGCAAAAGATCGAGAGGTCGTCGTCCTGCTGTCTTCCGGAGTCACCAAACTAACCGAGATCGCACAGGTGCTGGGATACGCGAACCACAGCGCAGTCTCCAAGAGGCTCACACGGATACGCCGGCAGGCTGAGGAGTTCTTCGGACAGGTGGACTGACTGCGTAACGGAGATGCGGTCGGCCGGATGGGTCGCCACCAAAGGACATTCGAGGCGGAACCGTGCGGCAGGCTCGACACGGTTCAATTCTTTCTCACGTCCACCTAGACCGACGGCGACCACTGCGCTGGAGCCGACGTCCGAGACCTGGCCGAAACGCTCCAGGATTCACCCATGATTCCAGCTCCCGTTCGGCGACACAACATCCGGGTCTCGGTGCAGGACTCGTTGTCGACGCCCATGCGAAAGCCTCCGGGCTCTACCACGAGGGAGCCAACCGCCGCGCGGGAGTAAACGATCCTCACCGCGGCCGATAGGTATCCTTCCAACGCTGCCAATCCCAGGTGCTGAGGAATTTCCTTCCGGCACGCAGTCCGTTCTCGAACAGTAGGAGCTTGTCCTGCTGAGAGAGGTCGAAATCGGTGCTGCTGAAATCGCTGGTGTCGACGAAGGTCGTCCGAGCGGCCACCTCGGGGTTATCGATGTGGATCCGGTCGCGAGCATTGATCAGCGTTGTCAGCAGGGAGACGGCGAACTCGACCGTGTTGCGGTTGGACCGCCAGCCGGTTCTCGCCGTCTCCCGGCCCGAGAGCTTGATACCGAAGGTCGGCCAGCGAGCGGGCGCGGAGTCCGTGCGGTCGAAGATGCCGACCGGGAAGTTCGACAGCAGACCGCCGTCGACGCACAGCACCGACCGGTGGCCGACCACGGCGGGATTCGCCGGCAGTTTGACAGGGCGGAAGAAGAAGGGGATTGCCGCCGAGGCGCAGACAGCATCGGCGACCGGCTGGGTGTCCGGATCGAGCCCGAGCTGGGGACGATAATCCCAGGGCAGGCGCAGCATCCGTCCACGGGAGACATCGGAGACGATGACGACGAGCCGGTAGCGGCGCTCCGGCGGCAGCGAGCTGTCGGGATCGTCCTGCCGCAGGTCGCTCCATGTGTGCACCCCGTGCGTCGCAAGCGCCGCGGTGAGGAACGCATGCAGTGCGTCGTTGCGGTACATGCCCTTGTGGAAGATAAGCCCGAGCCCCTTGCCGAGCCACGGCGTGAAGCGGGACCAGGGCGGAAGATCCTGGAACTTGGTGAAGTCCTGGCGGAGCACTGTCGCCTTCATCGACTCCACGGAGGCACCCGCAGACACCAGGGCACCCACGATGGCACCAGCCGATGCGCCGGCGATGCGATTGAAGGAGTACGGGTCGGGCGCCTCCGCAAGGGCGTCGATCGCGCCGATCAGTCCCGGCAACTTGACCCCGCCGCCTTCAAGAACGAGATCCGCGACCGGCATATCTCCTCCAGCTGCCTCGGCCGGGCTGGGGAGCGCTCGGCCTGGTGGGCCTCAGTATGGCACGGAGCCGGCGGGAGCTGAGTGAATGCCGAGCACGCCAGGCTAGGTATGGCTTGGGAAGACGGGAAACGCGAGACGGCCTCGGCGCTTTGGCCGAGACCGTCTCGCTGGGGTGCCTGCGTAGTAAGTTCGTCAACTTTGCCCCAGGTCTAACACCCTGGTCCACGGTTGAAGCGGGTTGTCTTGCGGATGGCGCAGCGTCCGGGTTCCGCCCCGATCAGGGACTCGCGTGGCCCCGTGGTGCGGAGGATCGAAAATCTTCAACCTTTCCTCACCGCCTCCGAGGTCGACTGTCTCATAGACGATTATCGCAGCGGAGCGAGCCTCAACGAGCTTGTCGAGCGGTACGGCGTGCATCGGGCTACGGTTTCGAATCACTTGATTCACCGTGGCATCGACGGACTCCCGACTTGGGTGTCCAGGAAGCGGCCGAGGCGTGAAGCTTCGCTTGGGACGTGTGTCGATGCGATCGATTGCGCACAGCATGGGAGTGGGCCGCAAAGCCGTACGGCATGCGCTGCTCGAAGCATCGGCGATCAAACCACCGAGCTAGAAAGCAAACCCGTCCGGGATGTATCGCTGAACGGCGATTGGAGGGACTTGAGCCTGTAGAACATAGCGACACATGAGGATGTAGAAGAACAGGAGAGGGTGCTTCGTCTGTGAACTCAGTACATGTGATCCGGGAAAAGGTATTGCGTCGATGCCGCTTAACGGAAGGTTCCCATTTACCACGACTCCGCTGTTCATTACGCAGACCATATCGATACGCTCTTCTAATTCTCGATTCTGGTGCTCAACCTTGACCGCGTTCCCGATCACATCGATTGAAGGCCCATCAAAAGCGAATACAAAGTAGAAGACAGGAAGTGCATCCCACTCTTTCCCGTAGGCGGTCTTAACGGAGCGGATGACTGGGTTATCTTGCAGATAGTAGGCCGTCTTGTCGAGGCTCTTTAACAACTCCGCACTCTGCGCCAAATCTGGAACCTCTGACGTCCGTAAATTTGTCTTGCACTCGATCGCGGCAACCACGCCTTCGACCGGGAGGATCTGATTGTTGGCCGCGGCGTCGGAGAACAGTATTGGTGTTCGTTGAGCATCATAGAGGATCACGTCAAGTTGTTTGCTAATTGCGCCATGCCTATCAATCACTTGTCCGTGTGTGACTCCAATCGAGGCAGGGAGGTGGTTGCGCAGAAACTGGCGAAGAGCCTCCTCCACAGCTTCACCTTTAGTGAGGTTATGAGAAAAAGCCATTCGGCTTGCTTCCATTGAGGCGGACAACTGCGCGGAGACCTGACTCATGATGTCGACTAGCGAGGGCATGAGGAAAGGGTAGCCCCTGCGGAATCGATCAGAGGATCAGCAACGCGAAAACCCCTGAGGGAAGGCTGGTGTGAATCCAATCACAGCAGAGATCACCACTCCGGTGGCTTCGAGATCCGGGCGCCGAGCGTGGGTGGAAGCTGGTGTGCTCGTAACAGATGGAAGGTTGTAGCTGGTACCACCAGTGGTTGCCGGCTCCATCCGAGGGGTGCCCGGCCAGCTTGCCGGCTCGGTAGCCCTTGGTCGGGTTGATCAGACCGACAGGCACGCGGTTTCGACCACGCCATTAAGCACGTCAATGAGCAGGTACGAGGCGACATTGACGTCGGCCCCCTTCTCCTCCCGCCGAGCGACTGAAGCCATGAAGCGCGCTTTGGGCACATCGTTCTCTCCGCGCCGTCCAGCACCATCACCGGCCACCGGGGATGGGAGATCATTGGTTTCCCGTTGCGACCGGCGATCGCCAGCGGGGCTGTCGCCACGCGAGAAACGTAGTTGCCATAGCCGATGACAGAAGCCGATCCCGAATGCTCCAATGCTCTGAGATAGACGTCTTATTCCCGCTGGCCGGCCGGATTACTCGCGCCGCTGATCCGCGCGGTGCAGTAAGTGATGCTTTCGATCTCGGAGTCATCCCAGCGCGAGTGCTCTGTGATTATGTCAAGGGCAAGCGCCCGAAGATCGAGTCAACGCCACTCCGGGGTCGAACGACCGCAAATGCCACAACCTCCGTAGTAGAGGTTGTGGCCATCGATGTAGATACCGGCTTTCATAACGATGACCGTAGATCCCACTACCGACACGCTAAGGTGAGCGAGCCTCCGAGCAGGGCAGTGCGAGCCTGGTTGCATGAGCAAGAAGCGAAAGCCCCCAGTCGAATCAGGACCGTCGACTGACGAACTATGATCCTTGCTGGCTTCGTTGGAAGATACCGCTGCCGCGTTCGCCAGGCTTCTCGCGTTCGCAAGATCAGCAGAGCGCCTCGCGAACATCACCATGGAATCGCCACCGACGGGGCAGATGACGGCAGCGCCGCGCAACCATCTAGGAGCTTCACCCCAACAGCAGAGGAGCGGAAGGGCACTTTGGGCGCGGAGTCGCCCTTAAGAGGTGCGTAGTTCGGCCTGTCCTCGTTCCCGTCAGCGGGCTACAGGCTACCCACCGCCAGGTCGTTGCTGATCCAGCCGCGGACGATCTCGGCCACGGTTTCCTCGGCCGACAGGTCTACCGACTTATAGATCATCCCAATGAAGTCGGTCGGCATCCTCTCGATCGAGCCGTCCTTCAGGAGCGCGCAGCGGCGGCCGCTCATGATCATCGCGCCGACCTCGATGAGCAGGTTGTGGTTCACCCCCCGGTCCACCCGATCCTCGAACAGTGCGACGCCGTAGCGGCACGCCCACATGTGCGCAGTGACGTTGTCCCACAGATCATCCACAATCGCCCGGTCGGAGGCGAGGTGAAACTCCAGCCCGGCGTCGGCGCACACCTCTCGCACCACGGCTAGAGCACGGCCGACCGGGTCAGCGGTCCCCGCCTTGGCGTCCGGGAAGCGGGTCATACCGAAGACGTTGGTGTTGAACGGATGGTCGGCGAGGAACCCACGCAGCGGCTGGATGACGGCCGGCGGAGCCATGTGTACCGGGACCAGCGCGTGCTCGGTGTGACCGAGCACCGGGGCGTTCTCGTGCGCGGACTCGGCGACGAGGGCGACCAGGTCTAGGTTCGTCATCTGCTCGCGCACCCTGGCCTGCCCCTCGGGCGTCACCCTGTACGTGCCCCGTTGCGGCTGCTTGGTTAACCACCGCTTGGTTGACAACGCGGTGAAGACGTTCCCGATTCTCCCCGGCGCTGGCAGTGCGAAGGCATAAAATAGTCTGGCCACGTCGCCTGGGGAGAACGTACGGTCGGCGCACCGGCCCGCGGCCAGTTCGCTGAGGATTAGGGTCTGGAGCTGCAGGTCAAGCCGCTGCAGGCGCAGCGCGACCTGGTCGACGTGGCCCTCGGTCACGACTCAGCGCCGACGGTCTTCAGGTAAGCCTCGCCGTCTTCAGTGATGCGGACTGTCTTGTCCGTCGTAGAGGGGTTCAGATAACCGGAGGACCGGGGACCGCGCACTGCCCCGGCGATATTGCCACTGGGCACGCCCGCCCCGAGGTGGTCGGTGAGCCAAGCGATGTCTTTGTTGCTGAGGCCCCTGATGCCCCGGTTCTTCGCGAACTGCAGCGCCCACAACACCCGGTTGCCCTCGGACTTCATCTTGGCGTAGCTGGCCACGCCGTCCATGCGCGTCGGGAACTCGTCGATCGTGGAGAACACCTCAGGCTTCTCCTTCGCCGTCTTGGCGGCGCTGCGCGTCCTTCCGCCACCCGACGCGGACTTCGGGAACTTGAAGCCGCCATCGAAAATGCCGTCAATCTTGTTGGTGACGTAGTACTCGCCGTCGTCACCCTCGGCCAGCCAGCCCTCCCTCACAGCGACGCCAAGATCGCGGGTGAAGTTTGCAGGCGGGGTCTCGCGGGCCCGGCGGAACCGCGTCTTCACGTCCTCGACCTTGAACGTATCGCCACCGTCCTGCATGACGTACTGGCCAAGGGCGACGATCTTCTCCGGATTGGTTTTCGCCCCCGAGATGTCGAGCGCTTCGCGGGCGCTGGCGATCGCGTTCCCCCGATTCTTGGGGTCAGAGCCGCCGAGATCACCGGGGACCTCGGCACTGTCGCCGGTGAGGGACGCGCCGTTGCCCTCGTCGGCATTGAGGAATGTGATGATCTTGGCCGCTTGCGCGATAGTGATCTCGTCCTCGTAACTGATCTTGCCGGTGATGCTGAGCTTTACGGGGTTCTGACTCATATGGATCACTGTACTACATCCCGACCGTCATGTCGCAATGTCATACTTCAAGACAATGGCAGTGCAGGTATCCCGATTAGCGCCCTTGTTGCCGGGAACTCCCGCCGCGGGCACCAGGGTCGGAGGGCTGCATCTGGTACCAACAGTGGTTGCCGACGCCGTCGGTCTGCTCGCCGGCGAGATTGCCTGCGCGATAGCCATTGGTGGGGTTGACGAGTCCGATCGGGACGCGACCTCGTGCGAGGCGACGTTGACGTCGAAAACCCATCTCTTTGCGGCGAGCGACTGATGCCATGAACCGTGCGTCAGGGATGTACTGCTCGGCTCCGTCGTGCACCATCAACGGCCGCTGAGGATGGCTGACGACGGCCGGCAGTCGCGAGCGGAACCGTGGCAACCCGAGCGACGTAGTTGCCGTAGCTGATCTGAGTAATGAAGTCAGAGCGTTCCAGCGCACGAAGATAGACGTCCAGTTCGCGTTGGCCGACGGTGTTGCTGGCTCCGCGCACACGCGCGGTGCGGTAGGTGACCATCTCGATGATCCGGCCTTGCCAACGCGAGTGCGCAGACGGTATTGACTCAAGTGCAGATTGCGAAGAAGCGCGGACTCCACGGTCAGACCGTTCGAAAGCGCCTCATTCAGGCCGGTGTCGACACTCGTGGCCCGCCTTTGCGTGCTGACCGACGAGGACGTACGAGCAGCTCGCGCGGCCATGGACGACGGAGCCAGTGTCGGTGAGATCGCACGCGGGCTTGGCGTCGCACACACGACGGTCACGCGGTCGCTGGTACGTCGTGACGAAGCGCTGGCATCACCATCGCGCACCAGGCCGAGAAGGCCTAATGATCAGGGCAAACGCGAAAAGCGAGACGGCCTCAGCTCTTTGGCCGAGACCGTCTCGTTGGGGTGAGTAACGGGGCTTGAACCCGCGACCTCCTGGACCACAACCAGGCGCTCTGCCAGCTGAGCTATACCCACCATGTGCCGTGTAGATCGGTGCCGGATCCGGTCCCGTTCTGCACTGCAGCGTGTTCGAGTGTACCCAATCAGATGCCCAAGCCCCAAATGCGGATGAGGATTGGCACACCGCAGGGCAGGGGCACGCAGGAGGCCCGGCGGCGCAGCTCACGTCTCCCCCGCCGGCTTCACCCGCGGCGGATAGAAACAAGGCCCCGTTTGTGCGCTCGGCAATGGGCGATGACGTCAGTTCCTTGCCGCGATTCCCCCAGCAACTACGCGTGAAGGCGAACGTCCCGTGGCCTCGGATTCGGGCACTCCCCGGCCCGGTTTTCAGTGACCCCGATCACCTTTTCCTGGTGCTTAAACGGGCCGAAAACCTCGATTTTTGTTCGAGGCATAACTGCTGCTAGAGTTACGTGTCGTTGCGCACCTCTAGCTCAATTGGCAGAGCAACTGACTCTTAATCAGTGGGTTCTGGGTTCAAGTCCCAGGGGGTGCACCAAACGAAGGCCTCCGACCGGCCGCTATGCCGATCGGAGGCCTTTCTCGTTCCCCCGAACCGGTTGGACCGCGAGCTCCTAGTCAGGCCGCATTCAAGGCGCATTCCCGCACAGGGCTTAGGACGCGCGCCCACCCCGACTCCCATCCGAGATCCCGACGCCCCGAAGCAGCGCGACGCGCTCAACGATGTCGCGGCTCATCATGTTGGTCTCTTACGAAACTTGAACCCAGAACCCACTGATTAAGGGTCGTAACGGCTTCACGGCAACTCACATTCTCCGAACGCCCCAGGCGGCTGACAAAACTGACATAATGGAGCTAACGTAAGTTAATCAGGAAGGAGAGCCCAATGTCTCTAGCTCAGGCGTCGTCATCCCGTGTCGCAAAGGCTGACTCCCTTGCCCGATCCCGCGAGGCTCTTCTGCAAAGTCTGGAAGCCCTTGGGGAGGCATGGCGGTCGGTCCCGGATGAAGGCAGGGCTTCGGCTGCTTCGGTGCTGTCCACCGAAAACGCCTTTGACAAGATCAACCGCGAATTTGGCTTGTTGACCAGCGCGCAGGTCGCCGAACAGGTCGGCACGAAGTCCGTCAACAGGCAGTGGGCCTCCGAGCAGCGGCGGCTCGGAAAGCTGCTCGGTTTCCGTCGGGGCAGGCGCGACTACCTCTATCCCGGGTATCAGTTCGACGATCGAGGCGGCGTGCGAGACATCGTGCTCAAGGTAGCCGAGATCGCCAACGAAGCCGGTGCACACGAATCAGACGTAGTTCTCTGGTTCGTTTCAAAATCCCGCTGGTTCCCCAATGACGGCAGACCGGTCGATCATCTCGACTCCGTCCCGGAACTCGTCGTCGAGGCCGCGCACTCGGTGTTCGACACCCAGTGGTGAGCCAGAACGTCCCGGCCCCGCCCGAGCCGTTTGAGCCGCTCGAAGAGATCATTAAACGGGACGCACTGTTGTTTCGCGTGTTCACCGTGGCGGCGGGTAGGGGTGCCCTCTCGTTCAATCCCGGCTATGGAAGCGTCACAAGATTCGGCTTCTTTGGGCAACCTCGTGTGCCGATCCTGTATGCCGCCGATTCCTTGGAGGCAGCGGTGTGCGAGACGCTACTTCACGACGTGCCGGTCGAGGGCGGCCAGTTGCTGACGACGAACGTCGACCGGTCAGCTGCCGCAGGAATTCGACCTACCCGCAACCTGCGATTGGCCAAGTTTCATGGAACCGGGCTGCGCCGCTTGAAGGTGACGCAGGCCCAGCTCACCGATACGCCTCCCACCAAGTACGACCGCACAGTCCGATGGGCGGAAGCGGCTTACAGCGCGGGCTTCGACGGAATCAGTTGGATGAGCGCCAAATGCAACACCGATCGAGCCTTCGTTCTTTTCGGAGGCGACCGGGTTGCCACGGAAGATCTGCGAATTGATCGCGAACATGGTCACATCTTCCTCGCAGGCGCCGACCGGGAGTGGCTGATCGAGTTCTGTGCGACCTTGCACATAGACGTATCTGCACCGGTCCGGTAGAGGCAACAGCCTCCCCCACCGGCACTCCGGGATGTCTTCGCTCAGGGCAGACAGAATCCTGCCCGGTTATGGGCCGGTCTGGGCGTAGGGTCAAAGTGCCCCGGTTCAACGAGCTCAAGGATGACGATGCTGCTTCTTCGCGAAATTCTCGGCGACGCGCTTCGACGTATTCGTGTCGAGCAGAAGCGATCACTGCGCGAGGTTGCGGGGACCGCCCGAGTGTCGGTTCCTTACCTGTCGGAGATTGAGCGGGGACGCAAAGAGGTCTCGTCAGAAATTCTGGCCGCAATCTGCCGGGCGCTACACCTTGACCTCAGAAGCCTGCTCTCGGAGCTTCGCTTCCAGGAGGAAGCGACAGTGATTACTCTCCGCTCCTCCGGCGACATTGCGGCCGTCGGGTCCCAGCGCCGTCCGGTCTCCGGCAACGCCGTTCTTCGCGCCGCCTAGACCTGCGCCCGGCCGCGGACAACTTGCTCGTCCGCATCAATGGCCTCCGGTGCTTCTCTGCCCGCACGCCGCCTGCGCCATACGACCAGGGAGACCACGGCGGCGACGATGAGCGTGGCGATCACAGCGGCGCCGAACGGCGATTCGGCGGCAATCGCCACCCAAGCCCAGAGTGCCGCGATCCCAATCGTCGAATACACCAGCGCCCAGGCCGCACAGCCGACCAGCATCGCCAGCAGGTACTTCAGGAACGGCATCCGGGCAGCGCCGGCCAGCGCATTGATCGCGGTTTGGAGTCCCACGGTGAGGAATGAGAGCGAGATCGCCGGTGCGCCATAGCGATTCAACCGCTGCTCGGCCAACTGAACCTGCGGCCGATCAAGCAGCCGACGGCCCCAGCCGATACGCCGGGCACCGACCCCGGCCAGCCGTCCAAGCCAATAGGTGAGTTGCGCCCGCGCAAAGACAATGGCAAACAGAGCGAGATACACCAGGGAAAACGGTAATCCGTCCAGTTGCGCCAACACCGGCCCAGCTTAGCATTACCTAACTTGGACCTTCGGCGTACCCGGCGAAGGCGGATCTCCGAGCTAGTGACAGCCGAGATCAGAGATAGAGGCCGGTAGCTCCGTCTTCGACTTCGGGTGCGGCCACGGCATGGACGTCGCGCTCCCGCAACAGCACATAAGTGCTGCCCTGTAGCTCGACTTCGGCACGTTCTTCCGGGTCGAAAAGGACCTTGTCGCCCACCGAGGTTTGCCGGACGTGCGGCCCGGTGGCAACGACTTCCGCCCAGGAGAGGCGCTTGCCCATGGCTGCGGTTGCCGGAATCACGATGCCGGCTGAGGACTTTCGTTCGCCGGCATCCTTGTCAAGGGCGGCGAGGATCCGGTCGTGCAGCATGCGGATGGGCAGCTGGCCGGATGGCGATGCAGGACTATTGCTCATAACGAAAGCCAAGTGTACTTGCTTGTCCGGGTATCCCCGGTGGCCAGTGCCTAGCGATCGAGCTTGGCGAGCTTCTGCCTGAGTTTCGTCACCTTGCGCTTCTTGTTCGTACCTCGGTTGATCACGAGGGCGATCAGCGCGGCAACTGCGGCGGCGGCGACCGCACCAGCAGCGGCGACGCGTTCACCGCGAAGGTCGCCGTTGTCGGTGAAGAACGTATCCTTCGCCTTCTCCTGGAACGTTTGGCTGCTCCGGGCGATAACGGCCTTTGGATGCACCCGGCCAAGGAACTCATCGACATTGGCGGCCAGACGCTCCTGTCGCGCCTTGATGACCGTTTCCAGTTCCTCAGGACTGGACGATTTCGATGGTGTGAAGTCAGGGGCCAGGTTGGTTCCAGAGTGGCTCATTAATACTCGCTTCCTTGGCGATGACGGCGTCCCAGCAGTTACACCTGACGTTATCGTAAACAGTGCTGGCCCGCCGACGACGGCCCGATCGGTTATTTAAACTCCGACCAGTAAGCTCGGAAAAGACGACATCGATCGATACCGAGGAGAAGACCGTGGCAACCGAAGATTCACGACTCAGCGTTGGCGACCCGGCGCCCGACTTCACGCTTTCCGCCGCCGATGGGAGCCAGGTCTCGCTGTCCGATTACCGCGGGCAACGCACGATTGTCTACTTCTACCCCGCAGCCATGACCCCGGGTTGCACGACGCAGGCCTGCGACTTCCGCGATTCGATCGCTTCACTGACGGCGGCGGGATTTGCGGTGCTTGGCGTCTCACCCGACAAGCCGGAAAAACTGGCTCAGTTCGCCGAGCATGATGCACTCACGTTTCCGCTGCTTTCCGATCCCGATAAGAAGGTGCTCTCCGAGTGGGGCGCATATGGCGAGAAGAAGAACTACGGCAAAGTGGTGCAGGGCGTCATCCGCTCCACAGTTGTCGTTGACGGTGACGGCAAGGTCGAGCTGGCCCAGTACAACGTGAAGGCCACCGGTCACGTTGCCCGATTGCGCACCCAACTCGGCCTGGACTAACCCTGTTCAGCGGCCTCGGTGGATGCCATTCGGTGATTCTGATTTCGCTCCGGGGTGCCCTATAGTTGAAAGCTGTTGCGCGAGTGGCGAAATTGGCATACGCGCTAGGTTTAGGTCCTAGTGTCTTCGGACGTGTGGGTTCAAGTCCCACCTCGCGCACGATTGTGATGAGTCGGGACATCGTTTACGGATGAGTCGCGACATCGTTGACATAGAGAGCTCGCCTTGGTCTTCGGATCGGGGCGGGCTCTTTTATTGTCTGGGTTGGTAGTCGCGGTCGGGGTCGATGGTGAGTTCGCGGAGGATTTCTCCGGTGGTGGTTTCGGTGATGACTACGTCGCGGTTGTGGATGAGCATGAGCACGGGCTTGTGGGCGTGGGCGCGTCCGATGCCGATGTGGCGTAGGCGTGCGTTGTAGCGCAGGGAGATTTTTCCTGTGGTGTCGATGCGGTCGGTGCGGATCCGCCAGTGGCCGCCTTGCCGGGCGTTGAGGGGCAGTGCCTTTGGGGCGTTGTTGTAAACGTTGGCGGGTGTGCGTCGGTCCAGGGCGCGATGGGGGCGTTCGTGGTTGTAGATCTGCCGGAATTTTCCCAGTTGGTCGTTGAGTTCGATTAGGGTGTGCGCGGCGGGTTGACCGGTGAGCCATTTCTTCAGGGTTTGGTGGAAGCGTTCGATCTTGCCCTGGGTCTGCGGGTGTCCGGGTGAGCCGTTCTTCTGGGTGATGTTCAGGGCTGCGAGGAGCGTTTCGAAGCCGTTGCGTCCGCCTTTGCCGCCTGCGAAACGGGCGGTGTAGACGAGCCCGTTATCGGTCAACGTGGAGGCGGGGAGCCCGTAATAGCTGGAGGCTTGGGCAAAGGTGTTCACGACGACGGTTCCGGTCACGGGCCGGTAGGCGGTGCAGGCTAGTAGGTAGCGGGAGTGGTCGTCGAGGAAGTTGAGAATTTCTACGTCGGTGCCATCAGCCAGGGACCAGTGGGTGAAATCTGATTGCCAGGTCTCGTTTGGTTGGGCTGCTTCGAAGCGGTGGAGTGAGGCTTTGGGGCGTTTTTTCGGTTCCGGGGTGATCAGTCCTGCGGCGTGCAGGATGCGGCGGATGGTCGAGGTCGAGGGGGTGGCGTGTCCTTGGCGTTGTAGGTGCCATGCGATGGTTTGCGGGCCGGCGTCGAGCCCGGCAGCTTGGAGCGTGCCTCGGAGGTGGACGATTCTGGTGGCGATGTCATCCGGGGTGCGCTGTGGCACTGAATTTGGTCGTCGGGAACGTGGCTCGACCGCACTCAGGCCGCCGGCCCGATAGCGGCGGATCAACTCATGGACCCATTGCCGTGAGACGGCGTATTTGGCTGCGGCCTGGGAATGGCTCAACCCCTGCTCGGTAACGGCAAGAACGATGACTTTCTGCTTCGACATAGGACATCGTTGCCCACCCCGAGTGTCAACGATGTCTCGACTCACCGGCAAAGCATCACTGTCAAGGATGTCCCGACTCAGCTGTCAACTATGTCCTGAAACTACACACCACCTCGCGCACGATTGTGATGAGTCGCGACATTTTTCACAATGAGCCCGCCTTGGTCTTCGGACCGGGGCGGGCTTTCGCGTGGTCTAGGTTGGTACCCTCGGTCGCCGGATAGCCTGTTCCCTGGCCCTCGACTGACAGCTTAGGGACGTTGCGATTGAGAAATTTCGCACCCAACGTGGCAGTGGAACACGTCCGAGGGCCCGATCAGGGCCACCGCAAGCCGCTACCCCTTGACCGTGCGGGTGACGGTGAATTTTGGATTCCGCGCGATCTGCTCCGTCGGCCCCACCAGGCGTCTCAGTTCCTGCCGATATGGCAGGTGCGAATTGAACACGGTCCACATGGTCCCGCCCGGGATGAGCACCCGGGCCGCGGCCCGGAAGAGCTTGGCTGCAATGCCGGCATCGATCGCGGTTCCGTTGTGAAACGGCGGGTTACACAGCACGACATCAACACAGTCGGCCGGGAACGACGACATCGCGTCGTCCCGGATGACCCTGATCTGCCCGGAACCCGGCGAACCGTCCAGCCCAGACCCTGGCGGAACGTCGCCCGCCGCTCCCTCGGATCCCGAAGCGCCGAACGTATTAACCGTGCCGGCCGCGAGCCGGTCGCCGAACCCGTTGGCCAGCAGTGTGGCCAGGGTCGAGTTCACGGCTGCGCGCGACTCGTCGGTGGCTATAACCGTTGCAGCCGGATGCTGCGAGGCCAGCCACACACTGATAAGTCCGTTGCCGCAGCCCAGATCGACCACGGTCTCCGGGTTGCCAAGTTTGCCGTCAACAACTTCGAGCAGGAACCTGGTACCGAGATCCACCTTGGTGCCGCCGAACACAGCGCCATACCCGGCCAAGGTCAGGGCTAGGTCGGCGTGGAACTCGGTGCGCGGAAAGCCTGATTCATTGGCCGGAGTTCGGCGGCCGGAGGCGCGTAGCACCCGGGATTTCTGCCGGGCCAGGCTGGCCGAAACATCGGTAAAGTGTTCGCCCAGCACCCCGTTCATCGCCGGTGTTAGGTGCTTGATTCGGCCACCGGCGATGATCCGGACATCGGGGGCGGCGTGGCGCGCAACCGCCTCGACTATCTCTTCAAGCGCACTCAGGTTCTTCGGCAACTGCAGAAGCACCAATCGCGCGCCCTTCAGCAGCTCGGGGCCAATCCCTGGCATCGAAGCGGAAACGTCCGTCGCACCGTATTCATGTGCGTTGTGCTCCAGCGCCAGCTCCCCGATCCGTGAGTCCTGGTAGACCCGGATGCCGGTCGGGCGATCCCCCTGCGCTTCCTGGAATAGCTTGGCGATGCCGAGCGTCAACGCCCCAAACCGGTCCTCGATCACCACGATCTCGCCGGCGGCAACGGAATGCACGATCGACCGCGACTCATCGAGAATCAGCCGGTCGCTCGCATCGACCGCAACCAACGCGGTCGATTCCCGATCCGGGTAGCGGCGAAGGCGGCTCAGATAATCCTGCATCCCGCCATTGTTTCGCACGACGGGGTACACGAATGACGGGCGTCCCGCGGGACTAGGAAGACTCCGTCCGGAAGTTCGCTCGGCCGCAAGGGCGGTTGGGCAACAGTGCTACTTCGCACGGACGCGCCATCACGAGGATGGGACACGCCCATCATGGGGACCGGACGTCCGGGAGGCGACCTGGGTAAGGGATCTCGGGGCGCAGAGACTGGAGGTGCTCGATTTGGGCCCGCGTCAGTTCTCCCTTGCGCGCTTTTGTCGCGACGTTCATTGCGACAATGTCATCTGTAACGGCGCGAGGACTGTTTTCGGGCCTACCGTCGTGGATGTTCTGCGAGTGCTGTTGCATTATTGCCCACGCATAGACGGCACGCTGTTCTTTGGTGCTGCTCGCGATTTGCACGATTAGCCAAATGAGTGTGATCAGGAAGGCGATACCGATCAGGATCAGCATGAGGCCCCGCCCCGGTTCGGCATGTTTTCCGCCATCTGCGTTCGCTTCGAAGAGCAAGAAGCCGCCACCGATAAAACCGAGAAGCGTCATCAATGCGCAGAAGGCGATCTGGGTTGTCCAGTAGCCAGTGCCTTTATAGCTGCGCTGGGGTCTCTGGGGCATCGTCAGGAATCCTTGCGAATCGGGGGGCTCAAACAAATCCTAGCGAGGTACCCGGGCCGGTAGAACGCCGCCGTTATTTCGAACCGGCGGCACGAGTGCGGCCACGGCAACGCCGCCGGAGGAGCAGGTGATCTACAGCACCCCCGCTCAAACTTCAGGAGGATGTCCACCAACTGAGACCCGGCGGCATACGATTTACCCAACGACTCATTCCCTTGCCGCCCATGCGGAAGCGACAGACCGATTGCAAACGGAGCTCCCCTTCATGTCAGTTACCAAGGCAGCGCCGACCGGCGCGCCGCAAAACACCCGAGGCCGCGTGATCTTCGCGAGCCTGATCGGCACCTCAATCGAGTTCTATGACTTTTACGTCTACGCGACAGCCGCAGTTCTCGTCTTCCCCGCCCTGTTCTTTCCGAACGCGGACCCGACCACTGAACTACTGTCATCGTTCGCGGCCTTCGGGGCTGCCTTCGTAGCCCGCCCGCTCGGTTCGATTGTCTTCGGGCATTTCGGCGACCGGATCGGCCGCAAGGGCACGTTGGTCGCCTCGCTGCTGACGATGGGCATCGCCACCTTCCTGATCGGCTGCCTTCCGACGGCGCACACGCCAGGCTGGGCATTCCTTGCCCCTGCTCTGCTGGTGCTGATGCGGTTCGCACAGGGCTTCGGCCTGGGCGGCGAATGGAGCGGAGCGGCCCTGCTGGCAACCGAAAACGCGCCAAAGGGCAAGCGGGCCATCTACGGCACCTTCCCGCAGATGGGCGCCCCGATCGGGTTCATTATCGCCAACGGCGTCTTCCTGACTCTGAACCTCTCGATGACCCCAGAGGACTTCGCGGCCTGGGGTTGGCGTATCCCGTTCCTGCTCAGCTCGCTGCTCGTCGTTGTCGGACTGTACGTCCGGCTGAAACTGATCGAGGCGCCCGCCTTTCAGAAGGTCCTGGATAAAGGTGAGGTCGCCAAGCTCCCGGTATCGCGCGTTTTCCGCACCAGCTGGAAGCCGCTGGTTCTCGGCACCTTCATCATGCTGGCCACCTATGTGTTGTTCTACCTGATGACGGCGTTCACCTTGACCTACGGCACCACACCGAGCTCGGCGGATGCCGCGGCCGCCGCAGCCGAAAAGGCTGGCAAACCATTCGACCCGGCAGGTTTCGTTCCGGGCCTTGGTTACGAACGAACCGACTTCATCCTGATGTTGATCTTCGGTGTCGTCTTCTTCGGAATTTTCACCCTGGTCGCCGGGCCGCTAGCAGAAAAGTTCGGCCGCAGGAAGATGCTGATGCTCGTCACGCTGGGCATACTCGTCTTCGGCGCCCTCTGGGTGCCGCTGTTCTCCGGCGGCCTGATCGGCACCCTGGCCGTACTTGTCATCGGCTTCACCCTGATGGGGCTCACCTTCGGCCCGATGGGCGCGCTGCTGCCCGAGATGTTCCCGACCAATGTGCGCTATACCGGTTCCGCGGTGAGCTACAACATGTCGAGCATCCTCGGTGCCGCGGTAGCTCCGTTCATCGCCATCGCCCTCTGGGAAGCAATGAAGGGCAGCACGCTGCTGGTCGGGCTATACCTGAGTGGATCTGCGCTACTGACGCTGATCGCGCTCTTCCTGAGCAAGGAAACTCGAGACGTCGACTACGAAGGCAATATCTCGTAGCTGATCCCGCCGCCGATTGAGGCCCGGTTCCCTCTGTGGAGCCGGGCCTCATTTGCGCGCAGTTTGCGTTACCCATTCGTTACCTCGTACCGTTGATAACGAAAACATAACGGCGCGCTCGACCTAGCGCCGCCGAGCTGGCCATCGCCAGGAGTTGGCCAACGCCAGCCGGATCCAGAGGCAGTCGGACCAGAGGCTTGCTGCCGCAGGTACACGGGAGCTACACCGTCCGCCGGGTTCAACCGGATCCGCCCAGTCGACACGCCAACGGCGTTCCCGGCAGCAGATTCCTGCACTCCATACCGCCAACCGTAAGGACCTACTCTTCTATGCCGCTTACTCATCGTTCGCCACGCGGAACCATCGCCGCCGCCATCATCGCCGGTGGCGCACTGCTACTGACACCCGGAATGGCGCATGCAACAACGCCGGATACCGCGGCTGCGCACCAGGTCGCCGGTGCTTCATTGGCGCTCGACGAGGTCGAGAACGCCCGCACCGTCATCGCCGTGGGTAAAGGCGCGGGCATCTCGAACGAGGGCATCGTCATCGCCTTGATGACCGCCCGGCAGGAATCGCAGTTCAAGAACTACGAGCAGGCTGTCGACCACGACTCGCTTGGCATCTTCCAGCAGCGGCCGGCGATGGGTTGGGGCTCGCCCGACCAGATCACCGATCCTGAAACCGCCGCCAAGTCGTTCTATGGCGTGTCCGATGTGACCTCTAACCCAGGATTGACGGACATCGATGGCTGGGAAGACATGGCGCCCACCGAAGCCGCGCAGGCAGTGCAGCGCTCCGCCTACCCGGATGCCTACGCACAGTGGCAGGGCTGGGCCGAAGACTTCCTCGACCAGAACGCGGGTGTCGCCCCAATCAAGTAGGTCAACTGCACTCAGGGCGGTTTGTTACCGGGTCTGCCGGGACATTTCGTGTTAACTCTTGGGCGTTCCGTCATTTAATTCCGAGTCGGTCGGCGCAGTTCAAGCCTCTTGAACGGCAAGGTCAGGAGCGCTGCAACGACGCCGGGTGGGATTTCAAAAGTAAAGGGAAGAGCTGCCCGCTGATATCGTCGTCCCAGGTCAGCAAGTGTGCTCAGCTCCCCGCAACCGCGGGGATGATCCCTTTTGGCCGACCCGGACGACGCTGTCAATGTGGTGCTCCCCGCAACCGCGGGGATGATCCCAGGCCCTGCAGCGGCAGGCAGGCAAGGGGCTGGTGCTCCCCGCAACCGCGGGGATGATCCCAAATACTCCAGATCTTCGCCGAGCTTCGCCGCGTGCTCCCCGCAACCGCGGGGATGATCCCAATCCGACCAGTAGGAAGTGAGCCGGGCGTGTGTGCTCCCCGCAACCGCGGGGATGATCCCCGCCACGGCCCGACGTCGAGCAGAGCTTCGGGTTGCTCCCCGCAATCGCGGGGATGATCCCTCGCAGCCGGGGTTGGACGCATAGTTGGTTCGGTGCTCCCCGCAACCGCGGGGATGATCCCTCGCAGCCGGGGTTGGACGCATAGTTGGTTCGGTGCTCCCCGCAACCGCGGGGATGATCCCAATGCGGGTCTCGTCTGGTGCGGACTGCCGTGGTGCTCCCCGCAACCGCGGGGATGATCCCGACCACTTCTGGGCGCAAATGGACTACCTGACGTGCTCCCCGCAACCGCGGGGATGATCCCTTGCCGTCGTCGTAATATCGGTAGGCTTTCTGGTGCTCCCCGCAACCGCGGGGCTGATCCCTCATACACGAAAGCGGCGAACCTGAGTTCCGCGCGCTCCCCGCAACTGCGGGGATGATCCCAGCAACCTTTTCGGGCGGGGTGAATGGTGATGGTGCTCCCCGCAACCGCGGGGATGATCCCGCGCCCACCAAAGCCTACTCGTGGGCTGGCACGTGCTCCCCGCAACCGCGGGAATGATCCCAGGCCCGATGGACGATCTTGGGACACGATTCGGTGCTCCCCGTAACCGCGGGGATGATCCCTCTTTCGTCGCGCCGCGAGGCGCATACGGGAGGTGCTCCCCGCAACCGCGGGGATAATCCCGATCCGTACACCCTCGCTCTGTATGGCCTGCCGTGCTCCCGCAACCGCTGGGATGATCCCGTGAACAAGGCGTTCGGTGACGTGGGTGACTTTCTGCGGCGAACACAACCCTGTACGGGGTTGTACATGCCGTCATTGTCGCTCTCGGTTGTTCGCCCGGTTTAGGCTTCGTGCACACCGGGCATATCCGATCCTTTGTCTACGATATTGCCGATTTGTACAAGGCAGATCTCACGATTCCGCTAGCCTTCGACTTGGCAAGCAAAGAAATCGAAGACTTGGGGCGTGCCGCGCGACTCGCTTTGCGCGATAAATTTCACGGCAGCGCATTCCTCAATCAATGCGTGAAGGACATCCGACATTTACTATTGCCCGACGATGAGGTACAGGATTCCGACGATCTGGGTCACGACGTTGTCCAGCTTTGGGACGGATCACAAAGAAGCGTCGCTGCGGGCACTTCGTATGACGTGGATTTCTGATGGTCGTGCTGGTGCTATCCGCCTGCCCCGTCGGACTTCGCGGACAGCTCACGCGCTGGCTGCTTGAGATCTCAGCGGGCGTATTTGTGGGCCGCGTCTCGACCCGGGTACGGGATTTGTTGTGGCAGCGAGCTGTCGAAATGGTCGGTCAGGGCCGCGCAATCATGGTCTATTCAGCTGCAAACGAGCAACGCTTGGAGTTTAGGGTGCATGGACATCATTGGGAACCGGTGGATTTTGACGGGATTTCCTTAATGATGCGGCCAAATGAAGGTGGCGACGTAGAGTCTCGAACAATGCCCCAAACAGGTTGGAGCAGTGCCTCCAGCGCCAACACCTCAACCGCCGGTAGTCTTTGGCGAGACGAAAGCGAGTGTGAAAATGACCATTCTTGTTGGCTACACCCCGAACCGAGAGGGCGAAGCAGCCCTCGACTACGCGATCAAGCAGGCTGAGTTCTTCGCGGAGGATTTGCTCGTCGTCAATGCTGCCGCCGAACAGACCCAGGCCGATGACCTGCGGCTGATCGACGAGCAGCAGGCGAACCGGATTCGCACCTGGCTGGCTGAAACCCCGCTGAGCTACGACGTCAGGAAGTACATCCGCGGCAAGGACGCGGCGGAAGAGATCATCGAGCTATCCGAAAAGCACCAGGTCAGCCTGATCGTGCTCGGCATCCGCAAGCGCTCCCCCGTCGGCAAACTGCTGCTCGGCAGCGTGGCACAGTCCGTGCTGCTACGAGCTACCGTGCCGGTCACCACCGTCAAAGCCTGACCGCGTAAGCATCCCCGCACGGCCCGAGCGCAGCACAATGGCCCGGCACCCCTACTACAGGGGCACCGGGCCAGCAAACGCGTTCAGTCGTGCTTTTAAGCGAGAATGTCCCGCATCAGCTGAGCAGTCTCGCTTGGCGTCTTGCCAACCTTGACACCGGCAGCCTCAAGCGCTTCCTTCTTCGCCTGGGCGGTACCAGCCGAGCCGGACACAATTGCGCCGGCATGGCCCATCGTCTTGCCCTCTGGCGCGGTGAAGCCGGCAACGTAGCCGACGACCGGCTTGGTCACATTCGCCTTGATGAAGTCAGCCGCGCGCTCCTCGGCGTCGCCACCGATCTCACCGATCATCACGATGGCCTTGGTTTCCGGATCGGCCTCGAATGCCGCCAGGGCATCGATATGCGTCGTGCCGATCACCGGGTCGCCGCCGATACCGATGGCGGTCGAGAAACCGAGGTCGCTCAGTTCGAACATCATCTGGTAGGTCAGGGTTCCCGACTTCGACACCAGGCCGATCGGGCCCTTGCCGGTGATGTTTGCCGGGGTGATGCCGACCAGCGATTCGCCCGGCGTGATGATCCCGGGGCAGTTCGGTCCGATGATCCGCGTCGTGTTTCCCTTTGCCTGGGCGTAAGCCCAGAACTCGGCGGAATCCTGTACCGGAATACCCTCGGTGATGACGACCAGCAGCTCGATCCCGGCATCGATAGCCTCGATTACCGCGTCCTTGGTGAAAGCCGGTGGAACGAAAACGATGGAGACCGTGGCACCGGTCTTTTCGATCGCCTCGCTCACCTTGCCGAAGACCGGAAGCTCGACATCGCCGTGCGTCACCGTGGTGCCGGCCTTGCGAGCGTTGACCCCGCCGACGACCTGGGTGCCGGCCTTCAGCATCAGAGCTGTGTGCTTGGTGCCTTCGCCTCCGGTGATGCCCTGGACGATGACCTTGGAATCCTTGTTTAGGAAGATTGACATGTTGTAGTCCCCTTACTTCGCTGCAGCAGCGAGCTCGGCGGCTTTGTCGGCCGCGTCGTCCATGGTGCCGACCAGGGTGACCAGCGGATGCGCGGCCTCTTCGATGATCCGGCGTCCCTCTTCCACGTTATTGCCATCCAGGCGAACCACCAGCGGCTTCGATGCCTCGTCGCCGAGGATGCCCAGCGCCTTGACGATCCCGTCGGCGACCTTGTCGCAGGCGGTGATTCCGCCGAAGACGTTGACGAAAACACTCTTGACCTGCTCGTCGCCGAGGATGACGTCGAGTCCGTTGGCCATCACCTCGGCGGAAGCTCCACCGCCGATGTCGAGGAAGTTGGCCGGCTTGACGCCGCCATGCTTCTCACCTGCATAGGCAACGACGTCCAGAGTGGACATCACCAGCCCGGCGCCGTTTCCGATGATGCCGACCTCGCCGTCGAGCTTGACGTAGTTCAGGTCGTTTTGCTTGGCCTTGAGTTCCAGCGGGTCAGCGGATTCGTTGTCGGCAAGTGCCGCGTGATCCTCGTGACGGAACTCGGCGTTCTCGTCCAGGCTGACCTTCCCGTCAAGGGCGATGATGTCACCGCTGGCAACCTTCACCAGGGGGTTAACCTCGACGAGCGTGGCGTCCTCGTTCTTGAAGACATCCCACAGCTTGATCAGCACAGCCGCCACCTTGGGAGCGGTCTCCGCGTCAAAACCAGCGGTCTCAACGATCTCTTTAGCCTTGGCCTCGTCGATTCCGTGGATGGCGTCCACCGGCACCTTGGCTAGCGCCTCGGGGCGTTCCTCGGCAAGCTGCTCGATTTCCATACCGCCCTCAACCGAGCACATGGCCAGGTAGCTGCGGTTTGCCCGGTCGAGCAGAACCGAGAAATAGTATTCCTCGGCGATGTCGGCGCCCTGGGCAATCATGACCTTCTTGGTGATGTGCCCCTTGATATCGAGACCGAGGATGTCGTTCGCACGGGCTTCCGCCTCGTCCGGGTTCTTGGCGACCTTGACGCCGCCGGCCTTGCCGCGACCGCCCATTTTCACCTGGGATTTAACGACGACAACGCCGCCTAGCTTCTGCGCGGCTTCGCGCGCTTCTTCCGGGGTTTGCGCGACGACTGCGTCGAGCACGGGCACACCGTGCTTGGCGAAGAGGTCCCGCGCCTGGTACTCAAACAGGTCCACGAGTTTCTTCTTTCTGTTTGGCGATCATCATCAATCAGTCCATCCGAAACTTTAGTGCGCAACCGGGATCCACGCACGTTTACCGGCGAAAATGCGACCAAGCGCACACCGGCATCTGCAGTGAAGTCGCGGTAGTCACGGACAGCGGCGGCAGGCAAGTTAAGTCGACATCAAGAAACTTGACGTCAAGAACCTTGACGCAAGAGTAAACTTGTTTTCATGGATGAGGTTGACCGGATTGTAGCGGCCTGGCGCCGGGAACGGCCCGATCTCGACGTCGCGCCAATGGAAGTGCTTTCCCGGGTTTCCCGCCTGGCCCGGCACCTCGACCTGGCCCGCAAATCCACCTTCGCCAAGCACGGCCTCGAGGTCTGGGCTTTCGACGTGCTTTCAGCCCTTCGCCGGTCCGGCGACCCGTACAGACTGTCGCCGAGCCAACTGCTTACCCAGACACTCGTCACCTCGGGCACGATGACGAACCGGATCGACCGGCTGGTCACCGCGGGCCTGGTGCAGCGGCATCCGGATCCTGCCGACCGGCGCGGCGTCCTCGTGCAGCTGACCGAGGCCGGCCGGGCCAAGGTCGACGGCTCATTGCAGGACCTGCTCGACATCGAGCACGAGCTGCTGGCCGAACTCGCCGACCCGCAGCAGCGCCGGCTCGCCGATCTGCTGCGGAAGCTGTCCAGCAACTTCGAGCTGGACCACAGCTCGGCCGGCGTTGCCTGAAGCTGTTCCCACCGCTCCCAAAGTGGCTGCCGGCGTTGCCTGAGCTGTTGCCGTCGGCCGCTGCTAGGGTCAGGTACCGATCACCAGCGTTTCGCTGACCACCCGGCCCTTTCCTGCGGCAACCACCTCGTCGACCACCTCGGCAACGGAGCCCAGAGAATCATCGACCTCCACCTCGACCGGATGATCAACTATGAGCTGGCCGATCAGGGCCCTGACGTCGTCACTGCCGCCCTCGGCCCCTTCGGCCACCGAAGTGCCGACCAGTAGTTCCGCCGGCGATTCGTCACCCTCCTCGGCGTAGCTGATCGCGAACGCGCGGAGCTTCCCGTTCCGGCGCAGGATGGCGGCGGCCCGGGCACCGGACGCTTCGCCGAGGAACATCGCATTCACCCGGCCGATCCCGGGATTCGCCGCCGGGTCCCAGTCCTGGTGAGCTGCGGCATACCAGTCCCACAGCGCGGTCGTGAGCTCCACTGATCCGGTCGCGACAACCTCGATATGCAGCGCGGCGTCCCTAGCCTCGTCGACGTCCGGGGCTGGGAGCGCGCCGGCCTCCAACTGAACCATTCGCGAGCGCTGCAGCGTCCGGAAGCCGGCTGCCTGCGCGAACGCCTCGCCGGCTGCGCCGGGAGCGACCTTCGCACGCAGCGGCAGTCCATCGATCCGGGTCCCGGCAACGGCTTCGCGCAATGCGGTAAGCAGCGCAGTCCCGACGCCGGCCCTTCGCTCCTGCGTCGCCACCTCGACGTAGGCCCAGGCACGACCGGGATGGATCGAAGCCTCGACAATGTATCCGGCGGCCACCGGGATGCCTTCCCGTTCGGCTACCAGAGTGCGGACCACCGGCGTATCGGATTCCGGCCGGAACAGGGCGCGGGCGGCACTGGCCGACGGGGATGGCGCGTCGCCCCACAATTCGTTCAGGTTCAGGTCATCGCGGTCTTGCCAGGGCCTGAATTCCAGCTCAGTCATCGCTTCCTTTCCAAAAAGGCGGCTAATCGAACAAACCCTAGTCGAGAGCCTCGGAAAGAATGAGCCATTCCTCTTCGAGGGCGTCCCGGCTCGCGGACAGCTCGCGCAGCGTGACGTCGAGCTTAGCGACGGCCTCGAAATCGCTGGTCTGGGCCAGCTCGGCCATTTCCGCGTGCAGCTTTTCTTCGCGCTCCGCGCTCTTCTGCAGCTGCCGCTCGATCCGGGCGAGCTCCTTCCGCGCGGTCCGCTGGTCGGCGGCGGACGTCGCTCCGGCGTTCGCGGTCGTCGACTGCTCCGTCGTCGCGGCACGGCTTCCTGCCGAGCTCAGTGCGTGGCCGTCCTTGCGCGCCCCGCCCATCGCCGATTCGCGCAGGCTGAGGTATTCATCCACGCCGCCGGGCAGATCGCGAATCGCACCATCGCCGAGCAGCGCCACCTGGCGGTCGGTGACCCGTTCCAGCAGATACCGGTCGTGGGAGATCACCAGAAGCGTGCCCGGCCAGCCGTCGAGCAGGTCTTCCAGCGCGGCGAGCGTGTCGGTGTCGAGGTCGTTCGTCGGTTCATCGAGCAGCAGCAGGTTCGGCTCGCCGACCAGCAGCCTGAGCATCTGCAGCCGCCGACGCTCACCGCCGGAGAGGTCCGCGACCCGTGTCCAGGCCCGCTCCCGGGTGAAGCCCAGTCGTTCCACCAGCTGGCCGGCCGAGACGTCCTGCCCGCCGATGGTGAAGAACTCCCGTTCAGCCCTTATTACCTCGACGGTGCGCAGCTGCATCACGTCGTCGAGCTCGCGGACTTCCTGGCTCAGCATTGCCGGCTGCAGCGTCTTGCCCCGCTTGATCCGGCCGCTCCCCGGGCTCAGCGCGCCGGTGATCAGCTTGAACAGCGTTGTCTTTCCGGCGCCGTTGACGCCGACCACACCGTAGCGGTCGCCCGGGCCGAGCCGGAAGGTCACGTCATCGAAGATCACCGTGCCGTCATCCAGGGAATAGCTCACGTTCTCGACGTCGACGACATCCTTGCCCTGGCGCGCGGTCGCCATCTTGTGCAACGCGACGGAATCGCGCGGCGGCGGCTCGTTCGCGATCAGCTCGGCGGCCGCGTCGAGCCGGAACTTCGGCTTGGACGTCCGGGCCGGGGCGCCGCGGCGGAGCCAGGCCAATTCCTTGCGCATCAGGTTCTGCCGGCGGCTTTCCTCGACGGCAGCGGCACGATCTCGTTCCGTCCGGGCCAGCACGTAGGCGGCATAACCACCTTCGAAGATGTCGACGAGGCCGTCATGCACCTCCCAGGTACGCGCCGTTACCTCGTCGAGGAACCACCTGTCGTGGGTCACGACGACGAAGCCGCCGCGCTGCGCCGGCCACCGCGACTTCAGGTGCCTGGCCAGCCAGGCCACGCCTTCGACATCTAGGTGGTTCGTCGGCTCGTCCAGCAGCAGCAGGTCATGGTCGCCGATCAGTAGTTTGGCCAGAGCGACTCTTCGCTTCTGACCGCCGGACAGCGTGGAGACGCGGGAGGCCCAGTCCACGTCGGCGAGGAGGCCGGAAATGACGTCACGAATCCGGGCTTCTGTGGCCCACACGTGGTCGTCAACGTCACCGACAACCGCATGCCGAACGCTGTCGGTTCCGTCGAGGACGTCCTGCTGATCAAGGAAGCCGATCGACAGGCCGCGCTGCGGCGATACCCGGCCTGAATCGGGCATCGCACGGCCGGCCAATATTCGGAGCAAAGTCGACTTCCCGTCGCCGTTGCGGCCGACGACGCCGATTCGTTCCCCTTCCTCGACCCCGAGAGAGACGCCATCCAGAATTGTGCGGGTGACGAAGGTGACACTGAGGTTTTCTGCGTTGATCAGCGGGGCCATCTAGGCGAGTCCGCCCGGATTCGCGGCGCAATCGGCCAACGGGGTGTTCTGTGCTGTCACGTTGTCTTTCGGGTTGCGGAGGGATGTTCATCGTGCGGTCGGATCACTCGCGCGCCACCGGCAGGAGAAGTGACCCGGTAAACCTGGTCGATCTCGCCGGATGCCGAGAGCATCAGCGCGGTTTCCAGAGCCTGCTCGGCGTCCGAGACCAGGAACGCGAGCGTCGGCCCTGACCCGGAGACAATACCAGCCAGAGCACCGACCTGTTCCCCAATGTCGAGTGCCCGAAGCAACTCGGGCTTCAGTTCCATTGCTGCCGTCTGCAAGTCGTTGTGCATGGCCTGCGCGAGCGTTTCCGGGTCGCCCGAGCGCAAAGCATGCATTATGCCGTCCGGGATGGTCGGGTCCGGAACGCTCCGGCCTGAACGTTGCTTGTCCAGCGTCGAGTAAACGATCGGCGTGGACAACTCCCCTTTCGACGTCGCGATCACCCAGTGGTAGACGCCGCGTCCCAGCGCCGGCGTGAGCTCGTCGCCGCGGCCGAGGCCGATCGCTGTCCCGCCGATGATGGCGAATGGCACGTCGGCGCCAAGCACGGCACCGATCTCGCACAGTTCCTGCTTGCCGAGTTCGAGATTCCACAGTTCGTCACAGGCAACCAGGGTCGCGGCGGCATCGGCCGATCCCCCACCCATGCCACCGGCAACCGGTACGTTCTTCGTCACGGTGATATGCACACCGCCGGCGATCCCGGAATGGTCTGCCAGCAGACGTGCTGCCCTGATCGCGAGATTGCTGCCGTCGGTCGGAATCTCCCGGTCCGAGAACGGGCCCTTGAGCTCAACCGAGAAACCATCTGCTGGAGTCACGGTCACCGTTTCGTACAGCGAGACCGCCTGATAGAGGTTCGCGACATCGTGGTATCCATCGTCGCCCAGCGGCCCGACCCCGAGGTGAAGATTGACTTTTCCCGGGGCGCGCGCGCTGACGGTGAGGCTGTCTGGCACCGGCTTGACCGTCATAGCCCTAACCTAAGCGACAGAGCACGCGTAAGTCTCATTGGGGCGCGGCGGCGACTCGTTGTTTTGCCTCGGCGATCCGAGCGAAGTCATGGACGTCGATCGCCTCGCCCCGCAGCCGGTGATCGATACCCGCCTCCCGTAGGCAGTCTTCGGCCAGTTGGGCCGACCCCGCCCAGGACGACAGTGCTGAACGCAGGGTTTTTCGCCGCTGCGCGAAGGCAGCGTCGATGGCGGCGAAAACCTCGAGCCGGCTCGCCGAGGTGATCGGCGCGGTGCGGCAGGTAAAGGACACGAGTCCCGAATCCACCTTCGGCGCCGGCCAGAACACATGGCGTCCGACGGCGCCGACCCGCTTCACATCCGCATACCAGGCGGCCTTCACCGAGGGAACGCCGTAGATTCGGGAGCCGGGCGCGGCCGCTAGCCGGTCGGCCACCTCTGCCTGAACCATTACGAGCACCCGCTCGAGCTGCGGAAACAGTTCGAGAAAATGCAGGAGCACCGGGACGGAAATGTTGTATGGAAGGTTAGCCACCAGCGCCACCGGCGGTCCCGCTTCGCCTGGCAGTTCCTGCAGTCGCAGTGCGTCCTGATTGACGACCCTGAAACGGCCGTCGGCCTCAGGCTGGTAGCCGTGCACTGTTTTCGCCAGCTCGCCGGCGAGCTTCGGGTCGATTTCCACCGCGGTGACAGTTGCGCCGGCCTCAAGTAAACCAAGGGTGAGCGAGCCGAGACCCGGGCCGATCTCGACGATGTGCTCACCAGGTTGCACGCGTGCGGTTCTGACAATCCTGCGCACTGTATTGGGATCGATGACGAAATTCTGGCCCAGCTGCTTGGTCGGCCGGATGTCCAACCGTTCGGCCAGCCTGCGGATGTCCGCCGCGCCGAGCAACCTTGAATCGTCCGTGGCGCCGCCACTCTGCACAGAATCTGTCACCCCCAGAGCTTAACGGCTCCGGCGCTCTGCTTCCTTGGCTCTATTTTCTTGGCGTCGGCGGGCGGCTCCAGCGCTCTGTTTCCTTGGCGTCGGCGGGCGGCTCCGGGCAGCGGGCTTAGGGCTGCTGCCCCTGGTTGTGTCACCCTTGACGGGTGGATGCCGACAGCCTGAAATTGCTACTCGATCCGGCGGGCTTCGCCCTGCTGAATGAATTGCCTCCCTACGACGAATCGGAATCGCTCCGGCTGTCCGAGCAGCTGCGCGCAGCTGGACACCCTGCGGAACTGGTTGCTGCGGCGCTGACTCAATCCCGACTGCGCGACAAGGCGACCTCAAAGTTCGGCGCATTCGCCGCGGACATGCTGTTCACCGCTGACGGCCTGGAACAGGCGACCAGGCTCTCCGTGGCGGCGCGGCATGCCAACCGTTTCGCCCAGGCCGGGATCGAGAAGATTGCCGATCTGGGCTGCGGAATCGGCGCCGATGCGATGGCGATGGCCGCCCTCGACCGACAGGTGCTGGCAGTTGATGCCGATGAAGTCACCGCCGCTATCGCCTCAGTGAACCTCCGTCACCTGCCTACTGCGACCGTGCGTCATGCCCGGGCCGAGGACACCGATCTGTCCGGGTTCGACGGCGCCTGGCTTGATCCGGCCCGCCGATCACCTGGCCGCAGCGACTCACAGGGGCGAACCAGCAGGATTTTCGATCCCGAAGCTTTTTCTCCTCCACTGTCGTTCGTGACATCGCTTGCGGCCGACCTGCCCGCCCTGGGTGCGAAGCTGGGGCCCGCACTACCGCATGAAGAGATTCCGCTCGGGGCCGAGGCACAGTGGACGTCCGTCGGCGGGAGCGTCGTCGAGGTCGCCCTGTGGTGGAATGCCACCGCCCGCAAGGGTGTGCGGCGGGCTGCGCTCGTCATCGGTCGTGATGGCGGCGTCGCTGAGGCGACCGATATCGACCTGCCAGAACAGGCCGTCGGTGAGATCGGTGGTTTCCTGTACGAGCCGGACGGCGCCGTGATCCGATCGGGTCTGGTTACCGCGCTTCTACCGATAACCACCGGCCGGCTGATCGACCCGAAGATCGCCTACGTGACTTCAGATGTCGCGGTGTCCACTCCCCTGGCCACCGGTTGGCAGGTTGAGGACGTGCTGCCATTCAGTCTGAAGAAGCTCCGCGGCTACCTGCGCGAACGGAATATCGGCATCCTCACCATCAAGAAGCGCGGGAGTGCGATCGTCCCCGAACAGCTGCGCAAGCAGCTGCGGTTGGAGGGCAGCGAAGAGGCGACAATCGTCGTCACGAAAGTTCGCGGCAAGCAGGTTGTCATTATGGTTCGACCTCTTATCGGCGCGGACGTTAGGGTTGCCCCATGACCGATACCAGTGTCCGCGAGTCAGTGTTGATTTCCGCGGCTCAGCTTCAGGAGGAGCTCAGCTCCGGCACCGCTACTGTCCCCGTGGTGCTGGACGTGCGATGGGCGCTCGGCGGCCCGAACGGCCGCGCAGCGTACGACGCCGGCCACATACCGGGCGCGATCTACGTTGACCTCGAATCGGAACTCACCGGGCATGGCCGGTCAGCGTCCGAGGGCAGACATCCTCTGCCGGACGTCTCAGATTTCCAGGCGGCCGCCCGGCGTTGGGGAATAAGCGACGATAGCGACGTTGTGGTCTATGACCAGACCAGCGGCATGGCCGCAGCTCGGTTGTGGTGGCTGTTGCGCTGGGCCGGATTGAGAACGGTTCGGGTGCTCGACGGCGGGTACCCGTCCTGGCTGGCTCACAACGGTGCCTCGAACACCGCCCCTGAATCTCCGGAACCCGGCACTGTGTCTTTCTCCGCCGGCCAGATGCCGACACTCTCGGCCGAAGAAGCCGAGGCCTACGGTCAGAGCGGCGTCCTGCTCGATGCCCGCGCCGGCGAGCGATACCGGGGCGAATCGGAACCGATCGATCCGAAGGCCGGACATATTCCGGGTGCCGCGAGCGCTCCGACTACCGAGAATGTTTCCGGTCAGGAGTTCCTGCCAACCGAAAAGCTTCGAGCCCGCTTCGAGGATCTGGGTGTGACCGACTCCGCGAAAGTTGGCGCCTACTGCGGCAGCGGAATCACCGCCGCCCACGAGGTGCTGGCACTTGCGGCGATCGGCGTCGATGCCGCCTTGTACCCTGCGTCCTGGTCCGGCTGGTGCTCGGACGACAGCCGCCCCGTGGCCACCGGAGTTGAGGACTAGCAGCGCTTCGCGTTCTATCGCCTGATCTCAGAGCCGCGGTTATGCCGCCTGATAGGTCCGCGTCCGACCAGCACCGCAGTGGGCCGTCGCGCCGTGGTGGCCGATGAGATCGGCGGCAGTCACGCTCCCCCGGGGGCCGGTGCCCGGTGCCCCCGGGGCCGTCGCGCTCGGGGGCCATCGTGCTTGCCGACCCGGTGAGACCTCCGGTAGGGAAGGCGGACGCCGACCTCGTTGAGGCCGCGGGCCATCGCGCTCGCCGATCCTGATGAGGCCGCTCCATCCGGTGAGGCCAGCGGCCGTCACGCTCACCCGGGGGCCCGCGCTCGCCGCGACCTGGTGAGGCCACGTCGTCGGTAGGGAAAGCGGACGCCGGGTGACTGTCAGTGCTGGGTGGGAGCATGGGGTTATGGAAGGGAAGAGCAGAGTCGCTCGGCCGGTCGACGGCCCTCAATTGTTGATTGAGCAGGCTGTCGATCAGGCGGTGTCCGGGACCGTGAGCGCGGAGTCTTTGAGGTTGTTGCGGAGCGTGTTGGACCGGTCTCTGGCTTGTGACTTCGGTGAGTACGTCGTCTTGTTGGAGCGGCTGGATGAGGCGGAGGAACTGCCGGAGGAGCTCCGGGTTGATGTGATCCGGGCCTGGGAGCGCGTTTCCGCCAGCGCCCGGGCCCGCCAGGACGACCAGCTGGCGGAACACCGGGCGAACGCCGCTGCTGCCGCGGCCCGGGTGTACCGCGCCCAAGCAGCGGGGAGTACCCGGCCTGGGGTGGATGAGTTGGAGCGGTTCGCCCGGATGGAAGTCACCGCCGCCCTGAAATGGACCGATGGGCACGCTAAACGCCGGATCGATCAGGCGTCCCGGGTGATCGACCGGCTGCCGAGTACGCACGTCTTGCACCGAGCCGCAGCACTCAGCTCGAGCCAGGTCGCGGTGCTGGATGAGAACTCGAAAGACTTCGACGCCTACCAGGCCGCAGCGTTCGAGATGTGGCTGCTACCGAAAATCCCGGAACTCACCGTAGCGAGAACCCGGCGCCTCGCGGCACGGTATTGCGCGAACTTGTGCCCGGAGATCCTCAGCGACCGACTCGAACAAGCCCTCCAACGCCGGTGCGTGAAGAAACAGGCCTGCCCGGACGGGATGGCGATCCTGGAAGCCTATTTGCCCGCCGATGCCGCGGAAATCGTGTACAACTGCCTGACCACATTCGCCCACACCGGCCCGCCGGAGACCACAGTGTCGCAACGGCGTGCCGATGCCCTGGTCGACCTCGCCCTGGCCGGTCTCGCCGGCTACACCGACCCCGCCGGCAGAGCACTGACCACGACCTTGAACGTCACCATCCCCGCCACCCTCCTAGCCCAAACACTGGACGACCTCGCCGCCCGCGAAGGTGGCGATAGGACAGGTGTTGGCTCTGGCGGGGCTGGAAGTGGCGACGATCAGACGGGCACCGTGGGAGGTCGGCCGGACGACGGCATGACGGGCAGCGGCAACGACGCGCATTCAACTGCGGGAGGCGCGACCGCCAGCGGCAGCGCAGCCGGTGCGAGCGGTACCTCTAGCAGCAGCTCGGATGTCCCTCGCGGCGATTTCGCTGGGGCTGACGCTTCCAGGAACGCGACCGCGACCGGCCCACCCACCGAGGCCCGGCCGGCTAGTGACGAGGAACCAGCCGGTGCGGCGATCCTGGCCGGATACGGCGTGATCCCACCGACACTCGCAGTCAGACTAGCCGCGGACGCCACCTGGCGGCGGATCATCACCGACCCCATCAACGGAACCGTCCTCCACATCGACAGCAACGAATACCGCCCACCCGAAGAACTCAAACGCTACGTAGTAGCCCGCAGCCAACACTGCATCTTCATCGGCTGCACCGTCCCGGCACACAAATGCGACCTGGACCACACTGTTCCGTTTCCGGTGGGCCGGACCACCGCAGCGAACATGGGCCCGCTCTCGCGCGGACATCACCGGCTAAAAACATTCGGACAATGGAAACTCGAACAGCCAGAAAACGGCGTCTTCCGCTGGACCGACCCACACCACCGGCAATACTGGGTCACCCCAGAACCACTAGAAAGCGAACCCCTCCACGACCTCAACCTCGCCCTACCAGACACCCCACCCTTCTGACCAAAACACGCGCTTTGGGTACTTGCTCGCCGACATCTGCTTCAGCCATGGCCAGTTCTCCTCATCTGGGCAATTACCGGGATCCATACCCACGGCCGAGGAGATTTAATCGGCGCGCAGTTGCTCCTGCCGGGATCCGGACCGGACCGCCTGGGGCCGCGCCGGCGCCAGTTCGGCCTGCCTGCTGAACTGACCGGTCAGCAGCAGGGCCGCGACGATAACGGCCGTCACGATCCAGCCGGAGAAGCCGAGCGCGCTCGTCGTGCTGGCATTCGGAACGGTACCGGCCTGGTAGGTCAGCAGAATCAGCGGCCCGGTGGAAACGTTCAGAGCCGCGTGGCCGAATACCGCCGGCCAGACCGACCCGGTTCGAAGCCGAGTCCAGCCGAGCAGGATGCCGAAGGCGATGCAACCGCCGGTCATCAGCGCCACGCCACCGATGTCGGTGCGACCGAAGTTATAGCCAAGCAGGATGAGCGGCGAATGCCATACTCCCCAGACGGCACCGGTTATCACCAGGGCGGGCCAGGTGCCAAGAGGCCGCAGGCTGGTCAGCAGCCAACCACGCCAGCCGACCTCCTCGCCGAAAGCGAACAGAGCGGTGAACAAGCCATTGAACGGGATGCTCGCAAGCTGAATCGCCACGATCAGAGCGAACGGCACCGCCGCGAACGGTTTGCCAGGATCAATAGCGCCGGTCGAGGCCAAGTACTCGCGAAATCCAGAAAGGCCGGCCAGGTCGAGGTCGGCCCAGCCGACCGCCCCCGCGAACAGAATGGTGACGAACACGAATGCCATCACGGCAAAGTACGTGCCCACGGTCATCCAGACCACCCGCTTGGCCGACCGCAGCGGCCAGATGCCGAGGTAGCGAGCTTTCGCTATCCGAGTACCATCGCTCCCGCGGCGCTGCACTATCAATGCAACGATCGTGGCGAGCGCCGGCGTCAACATCATGACCGCCGCGACAACCTGAACCATCACGGCATCGCCCAGGCCCTTGCCGTTCGTCCAGAGCGGGATCGCCACCAACCAGGCAAGCGCGCAGGCAGTCAGAACGAACACAACGACGGCCGGCCATGGCACGCGAACCGGCCGCGCCAGGCCGACGACCTGCGGCCGGTCCGCCGCAGCATCCGCAACACCCGCAGGCGTGACAACGGGAGCGTGGCCTCGGTTGGTGAACTTGTTCATAGCTTCACGCTAAGTCCGGGCCGCCGCTCCCGTCGTCAGTCGCGCGACTGATAACGCGCGACTGATATTGGATCAGGATTTCTACCGAGTGGGCGCTTTGTCTTCCGGACGCTCGACATCTTCCGGACGCTCGACAGCCGAGCTGCCGGCGCTCCCCGGCTGCGGCGCAACGCCGTCCTGCGCGCCGTCCTCCGTCTTCTCGCCCGTCTGCCGCTTGGCTGCAGCAACAACATCCCCGGCACCACGCCGCTTCATCGAGAAGATACTCGACTGGCCCGTGCGGTTCTTGTTGAAGATGTCGAAAGCCACCGCGAGCAACAGGACCAGACCCTTGATGAACTGCTGGTAGTCGGTGCCAACTCCCAACAGCGACATGCCGTTGTTGAGCACACCCATGATCAAACCACCGGTGATAGCGCCGGTCACGGTCCCGATTCCACCGGTAACGGCGGCGCCACCAATAAAGGCTGCCGCGATGGCGTCCAGCTCGAACAGGTTACCCGCACCGGGCCCGGCAGAGTTCAGTCGGCCGGTGAAGACAAGCCCGGCGAGCGCCGCCAGCACGCCCATATTGACGAACAGGAAGAAGTCGACGCGCTTCGTGTTCACGCCGGACAGCTGCGCCGCGTGCAGGTTGCCGCCGACGGCGTAAATGTGGCGGCCGAACTTCGAACGGTTCATCACTGCGGTGTACGCAAGAATAAGGACTGCCAGCACGACGAGCACAACCGGCGTGCCCCGGAATCTCGCCAATAGGATGGTCAATCCGAGCACCATCACAGCGGTGAACGCCAGCTTGATGCCGAACCAGGTGCCGGGCTCATCTTCGAGATTCAGCTTGACCCGGTCACGACGAGTCTTCACCTGTTGCGCGATCAGGAAAACTGTAGCTAGGACGCCCAGGCCGACGGTGAGCCATTCCAACGGCGCGTTTGGCGCGATGTCCGGCAGGAATCCACCGCCAAGTTCCCGATACTCCTCGGGGAACGGCGTGATCTGCCGATTTCCGAGCACTATCTGGGTCAGGCCGCGGAAAATCAACATGCCGGCCAGAGTGACTATGAACGCCGGAATACCCACGTAGGCGATCCAGAACCCCTGCCAGGCGCCCACCAACGCGCCGACGACGAGCGAGGCGATAATCGCAGCCCACCAGGGAAAGCCCCAGGACTGAATCATCACGCCGGAGAGCGCACCGACGAAGGCTGCCACCGATCCAACGGACAGATCGATATGCCTCGCGATAATGATCATCACCATGCCGATGGCCAGAATCAGGATGTAGCTGTTCTGCACGATGATGTTTGAGACGTTGCCCGGCTGCAGCAAAGCGCCGTCGGTCAGAATCTGGAACAGGACCACGATGACGATCAGGGCAATGAAGATGCCGATCTGTCGTAGCCGGCTGGCCAGGAAGGCCAGCGCGTTTGGGACAGCTGCCATGATTAGTCTTTCTCCTTGGTCATATAGTGCATCAGCTTCTCCGGCGTGGCCTGCTCGCCAGACACCTCACCGGTGATCCGGCCCTGCGCCAGCGCATAGATCCGATCGCAGATGCCGAGAAGTTCCGGCAGCTCCGAAGAGATCACGATGAGGGCCTTCCCGGAAGCAGCCAGCTGATTGATAATCGTGTAGATCTCGTACTTGGCTCCGACATCGATTCCGCGGGTCGGCTCGTCGAGAATCAGCACCTCGGGGTCGGCGAACATCCACTTGCTCAGCACAACCTTCTGCTGATTTCCGCCGGAGAGCTGTCCGGTGATCGAGCCGACAGATGGCGCCTTGATGTTCATGCTCTGCCGGTATTCGTCGGCAACCTGGTATTCGCGGTTGCTGTCGACCCAGCCGCCGCGGGCCAGCTTGTTAAGTGCCGCACCGGAGACATTGCGCTTGATGTCGTCGATCAGGTTCAGGCCGTAGTACTTTCGGTCTTCCGTGGCGTAGGCGATTCCGTTGTCGATCGCCTCGCCGACCGACCGGGTCCTGATCTCCTTGCCCCGGAGAAACACGCTGCCACTGATGTGCGAACCGTAACTCCGCCCGAAGACGCTCATGGCGAGCTCTGTGCGTCCCGCGCCCATCAAGCCGGCAATGCCGACGACTTCGCCGGCCCGGACGTTCAAGTTGGCGTTGTCGATGACGACGCGCGAGGTTTCACGTGGGTGGTGCACAGTCCAGTTCTCGATCCGGAATACCTCATCGCCGATGTTGGGCGAGCGATCCGGGTACCGGTTGTCCAGTTCCCGGCCAACCATCGCCTTGATGATCCGGTTCTCGGATACGTCGTCGGTGTTGAGATCGAGGGTCTCGATGGTTTGCCCATCGCGGATGACGGTCACCCGGTCCGCGATCGCCTTGATCTCATTTAGTTTGTGGCTGATCAGGATCGAGGTGATGCCCTGTTCCTGCAGCTGGCGGATCAGGCCGAGCAGGTGAGCGGAGTCCTCGTCGTTCAGTGCGGCGGTCGGCTCATCGAGGATCAGTAGCTTGACGTTCTTCGACAGCGCCTTGGCGATCTCGACCAGCTGCTGCTTGCCGACGCCGATTTCGGTGATCTTGGTGGCTGGATTGTCTTTGAGGCCGACGCGTTCCAGCAGTTTCGCGGCCTCGAGGTTGGTCGCGTTCCAGTCGATGAAGCCACGCCTCGATATCTCGTTGCCCAGATAGATGTTCTCGGCGATCGAGAGGAACGGGCTGAGAGCCAGCTCCTGGTGGATGATCACGATCCCGCTGGACTCACTGTCGCGGATCGTCTTGTATTCGACGGTCTCACCCTCGTAGACGATGTCGCCCTGATAGGAGCCATGCGGATACACCCCGGAGAGCACCTTCATCAGGGTCGACTTGCCTGCGCCGTTCTCCCCGCAGATGGCGTGTACTTCGCCACGTCTCACATCAAGGTTGACGTTCGCAAGCGCCTTCACACCGGGAAAAGTCTTGGTGATATCGCGCATCTCGAGAATGCGGTCTGCCATTCCCTGCCTCACTTCATTGTGGTCATTACCGGCCGGAGAATACGACAAATCGTACCGGCGGAAGGGGTCGGTGGGCGAGGGAACCGCGGCTCCCCCGCCCACCAACTGTCTTACTTCAGGTCGTCTTCGCTGTAGTAGCCGCTGTCAACCAGGATCTTCTGGTAGTTGTCCTTGGTGACGATGACCGAATCGAGCAGGTACGACGGCACGACCTTCTCGCCGTTGTCGTAGTCCTTGGTGTTATTCACCTCTGGCTCCTTGCCATTGAGCACGGCGTCGACCATCTTCACGGCCTGGTCACCCAGCGCGCGGGTGTCCTTGTAGATGGACGAGTACTGCTCGCCGGCGATGATCGACTTCACGGAGCCGACTTCGGCATCCTGGCCGGTAATGGTCGGCAGCGCGTTCTTCTCGTATCCGCCAGAGGTCAGCGCCGAAATGATACCGATCGACAGTCCGTCGTAAGGCGACAGCACGCCGTCGAGCTTGGTGTCACCATCAAGCTGCAGCAGGTTCTCCATCCGCTTCTGCGCGGTTTCCGGCAACCAGCGAAGAATCGCGGCCTGCTCGAATTCCGTCTGCTTCGACGGAACCTTGATCACTCCCTTGTCCATGTAGGGCTGCAGGGTGTCAATGGCGCCGTCCCAGAAGAACTTGGCGTTATTGTCATCCGGGCTGCCGGCGAACAACTCGACGTTGTACTCCTTCTTGGCGTCCGGGTTGTCCTTGCCGTCCTCGGTCAGCACGCCCATGCCGGTCAGCAACGACGTAGCCTGCTGGACGCCGACCTGGTAGTTGTCGAAGGTCGTGTAGTAATCGACGTTCGGCGATCCGTTGATCAGCCGGTCGTAGGCGATCACCGGAATGTCCTGCGCCTTGGCGGTTTCCAGCACGTCCGTCAGGGTGGTGCCGTCGATCGATGCGATGACGAGGGCCTTCGCCCCCTTCGAGATCATGTTTTCGATCTGCGATACCTGGGTGGGAATGTCATCGTTCGCATACTGCAGGTCGGTCTTATAGCCGAGTTTCTCCAGCGACTTCTTAACATTCTCGCCGTCGGCAATCCATCGCTCGGATTGCTGGGTCGGCATCGCGATGCCAACGAGAGCGCCCTTGTTTTCACCTTCTGCGGCTTCATCTCCGCCGCCGCGTCCTCCGGAGCAGGCGGCCAGGGTTAGCGCAACTGCGCCTGCTGCAAGACCAAGAAGAATTTTCTTAGCTTTCACGGGTAGTACCTCTCAGTTTCAAATCTGGACGTCGTTGTCACAGCGTGCGCCCACGCTGGCCTTCGTACCGAGTCGAGCTAAATGTGATCGTTCACACTTCGCATAATCGTAGCCCAGGGCGGCCCGAATGTGTCAAGCAGTCGCGGATCGCGATTCGGTTACGACTGGGCTGCCGGCGCGGTGGAGGAACGGATCACGAACTCAGGACTGATGATTACCGGTTCGTCCAGGTGCTGCCCGGCAAGAACCTTGAGCATCGTGCCCATGATCTCTTGCCCCAGCCGATCGAATTGCTGGCGCACTGTCGTCAGCGGCGGGAGGAAGAATTCTGCCTCCGGAATATCGTCGAATCCGACGATACTTACGTCGCGCGGAACGCTTATCCCTGCGGCATTGAATGCCTTGATAATCCCGAGCGCCATTTGATCGTTTCCAGAAACAATTGCCGTGCAGCACCGAGGGTCGGCCTTTAGCCGCCTGGCGATTTCCTGCCCTGCCGCATAGCCGCTGGCCGGGGACCAGTCGCCGAGGATCGGCTCGGCGGCAGGCAGATCGTGCGCCGACATCGTCTGGTGCCAGCCGCGGATCCGTTCCGTGCCGTCGGATGAATGGGCCGGACCGGCTACATGCAGAATTCGCCGATGCCCAAGCTCAATCAGGTGCTCGGTAGCCATCCGGGCACCTGAACACTGGTCGATGGACACGCTCGGCACCCCGCGTTGACCACTGCTTTCGGCAGCGACCAGCGGCACGTTGAGCCGAACGCCCTGCAGCGCGCCGATTGAATCGAACTCGGCGGCAATGGCAACGATCCCATCGACGTTGTGCCCCTGCAGGCTGTCGATGACGTTCTGCACTGGTTCCACGGTGTGCAAGGTCCGATTAATCACATTGACCTGATACCCGGCTGCGCGGGCAGCGTCCGTGAATCCGACCAGCGTGCTGGCAGGGCCGAAAAATGCGCCACCGGAGTTATAGACACCGATTGTCCTGGTCTTTTTCGTGACAAGCGCCCGAGCCGCCGAGTTGGGCCGATAATTGAGCTGCTGAATTGCCCGTTCGACCTTTTCCCGCGTACTCGGCCTGATGTTCTGCTGGTCGTTGATCACCCGCGAGACCGTCTGGTGCGAGACTCCGGCCAGCCGGGCCACATCGAGAATGCTCGCCGCGCGCTTCCTGCCGTCCGCAATATTCATCACACAACCGTCCTACGTCTCAACCGTGCATGTGCACGTTCACACCACATCGTGTGAAGCCAATTATGCATGCTCGTGACCCACGACGCGCAAACCTGCGCCGGCGGTCGCCGGTCGCCGCTCGCCGGACGCCGACGCCGGTCACGGTTCCGGCTGGGCTCCGCGGCGCTGCACCGCAACGGCAGCGGCAGCCGTTGCCGCTTCCATCGCCGTCCTCTTGTCCGATCCCGCCGCCAGGGCGGCGCCGAGCGCACCGCAGAACGCGTCGCCGGCTCCGGTGGTGTCTACGGCGGACACCTTATCGGCCGGCACGCTGATGTCCTTCCACCGAGCACCCTCCGCACCGAGCGTTGTCAGCACCGACAGACCACCATATTGCTGCGCCGACCTTGCCACCCCGGACTCCTCGAGAAGACGGGCTTCGTGCTCGTTGACGATCAGCGGATCAGCGGCTGCGAGCACTTCGGCCGCGAGCTCGGCATAGGGAGAGACGTTGATGACGACCCGCACGCCACGCGAGGTGGCCCGGCGCACAGCGGCTTCGACGACCGGCAGTGGAACCTCAAGCACTGTCAGCAGAACATCGCCCTCCCCGAGCGCGTCCAGTGGAGCAAGGTCCTCCTCGGTGAGCTGCAGGTTGGCGCCGCCGATCACGATGATCGAGTTCTCGCCATCCCTGGAGACCGGGATAAGTGCGTGACCGGTGGCATGCCCAGGGGTGACAACGACCGAATCGGTTGCTACGCCGAATTCTTTGAGCCGCTCGATGTAGCGCGCACCCTCGTCATCGTCGCCGACCCTGCCGATCATCATGACCTGCGCGCCCATCGCTGCCGCCGCGATAGCCTGGTTGGCTCCCTTGCCGCCGAAGACGCGGGTCAGGTCCTCCCCCAGGACCGTCTCCCCCGGCCGCGGATGTCTGTCCACCGTGGTCACCAGGTCGATATTCAGTGATCCAAGAACCGCAACGGTTCCCATCTCGTCTCCCTTGCCTAGTCCGCGGACCTGGTCAGCCGCAGCCGGCGTCCTCGTCAAGTCCCTTGATCGTCAGCGGCAGCTTACCGGGTGCGTCTTTCTTGCCGGTCAGCACATCGAGAAGCGCGGCAAACGCGCCCTTCGTCCGGCCGTACAGCGCGAGCTGCGTATCGGCGTCCGAGCGTTTCAGCGCCCATGGCCCGTCAAGCGCAACTGCGATGTCGCCGCCTGGGCTGCCGGAGGCGCCGAGCAGGCGTACCGTCGGGCCGCTCCCGGTCGACACTCCGGCCTGCTTCGCCGCGGCGGCGAACCGGGCACGGTCGGTCGTGGTTCCGCCGACAACAGTGACCGAGTCCCGGACGAGTTCCTTACCGCACTTGCCGTGCACCATTGTGATGCCGGCCGCGCTGACCTGCTGCGAGACCTCAGCTGGTGCGGCGTCGTCGGCCGTCGCGGCTTCTGCCTTCCCGGCCTGTTCCTGCTGCCACATCATCAGTGTCACGACCCTGGTGGCGGCCTGCTCGAGCCGCGAGCGCTTCAGACTGCCGTCCTTCACGGCTGCCACCAGCGCCGCGTGCGCGGACGCTGTATCGGCGGGCATCAGCGCGAGGTCGGCGCCGGCCCTGATCGCCTCGACGGTCGCATCGCCGGCCGATGCGTCAACCGCACCCATATTGAGCGCGTCGGTCACGGCCACGCCCTCGAAGCCCAATCGGGATCGCAGCGTCTTGTACGCCTGCTTCGAAAGTGATGCCGGCTTTCCCGGGTCTATCGCCTTCGCCGCGATGTGCCCCATCATCACCACGGGGGCTCCGTCGTCGATCGCTGCCCGGAATGGAACCCAGTCGCGTGCCTCTAGAGCTTTCAGGCTGGAGTCAAGCACCGGGAGGCTCTCGTGGGAGTCGGTGGTCAGCGAGCCGTGGCCGGGAAAGTGCTTGACCGTTGACACCACACCGGCGTCGCTGAAGCCCTGCACCGCGGCACTGCCGACCTTCGCCGCCAGTTGAGGATCCCCGGCCGGTGACCGCACGCCGATCACCGCATCCTCCGCACCTGCTGTGACGTCAATGCTCGGAGCGAAATCCAGCGTGTAGCCGAGCTCGGCCAGCTCGGCTGCCTGCACCCGGGCGGCCCTTCGCGCCAGCTCGGCGTCACCGGCGGCGCCGTACGACATGAACGCCGGGAACCCGGTGACCGGCGAGGATAGCCGGGCGACCGGGCCGCCTTCCTGATCCACGCCGATAATGGCCGGCCATTCCCGGCCGTCGTCTTCGGCTGCTTTCTGTATCGCCTCGGTCACGTCGTGCAGCTTGTCCGTGTCGACCTTGCCCGCAGCGTCGGTCGGCAGATTGTCGGCCATTGTGATCACCCCGGCCAGGTGGTGCTTCTTCACCAGGCCGGCTGCCGCCGATACGGACGTTCCGGTGTACTGGGCCATGATGACCTGACCGGCAAGTTCAGCGTCGTCGAGTTTCTCGATAGCCTGCTTCGCTGCCGCCTCGTCGGCCAGGGACGGCCCCCAGCTCAGGGGCGGTTCGACGCTCGACTCAGGGCTCTCGGTGCGCTCTGCGGCAGGCTGCGTGGCTCCGGTTTCCGGTTGATCCGGCCCGGGCGAGCATCCGGTGACTGCCAGGAGCAGAGCGGCAAGAATCGCCGGGCCGCGGACGATTCCGCGCTGAACAAAGTGCATGGTTTGACCCTACTGCCCATCACAGCGGATTCTTAAGTGAGAGCGGTGTAACGAGCACCTGTTCCATGAGGGCTCACTCCGGTACGGAAGAGCGCCGATCCCGTCCGTTCGAGGAGTGCAATGCCAATCGAGTTTCAGCCATCGAAGAGGTCGACTCTTGGCGTCGAGTGGGAGCTTGCCCTGGTCAGCGCGAGCGATGGCGAACTGATGTCGGTCGCCGAGGAGATCCTGCGCGCGGTCAAGCCGGATGACGCCGATGAGCACCCGAAGATCAAGCAGGAGCTACTGCTCAACACTGTCGAGATCATCACCGGAATCTGCTCGAGCGTTGCCGACGCCAAAACCGACCTCGAAGGTTCGCTGGCCGAGCTGCGCACCGTGACAGATCCTCTGGGGGTCGAGGTGATGTCGGCAGGCACTCACCCTTTTGCGCAATGGGCTCAGCAAAAGGTCACCGACAAGGAACGCTATGCCGAGCTGATCAACCGCACGCAGTGGTGGGGCCGCCAGATGCTGATCTACGGGGTGCATGTGCACGTCGGAATCGATTCGCGCGATAAGGTGCTGCCGATCGTCAACGCGATGCTGGCCTATTTCCCGCACTTCCAGTGCCTTTCGGCGTCCTCCCCATATTGGGGTGGAGAGGACACGGCCTATGCGTCGAACCGCGCGCTGATCTTTCAGCAGCTACCGACCGCCGGCCTACCGTTCCAGTTCGAGTCGTGGGAGCAGTTCGAGCACTACGTCAACGACATGCTCGTCACCGGAGTAATCGATCAGTTCAATGAGGTGCGCTGGGATATTCGCCCTTCGCCGGCGCTGGGTACCATCGAGGTCCGGGTGTGCGACGGTGTGCCCACGATGAGCGAGATTACCGCGATCGCCGCGTTGACGCAGTGCCTGATCGACGACTTCAGCCAGCGCCTTGATGACGGCGAAACGCTTCCGACCATGCCGCCCTGGTTCGTACAGGAGAACAAGTGGCGGGCGGCGCGTTATGGCATGGACGCCATCATCATCCTCAACGACAAGGGTGATGAGCGGCTGGTGACCGAAGACCTTGCGGAACTGTTGCCTCGCCTGGCGCCGGTGGCCGAGCGGCTTGGCTGCAGCGAGGAGCTGGCCAGCATCAACACGATTATCGATCGCGGCGCGAGCTACCAGCGCCAGCATGCGGTGGCTAAAGCGCACGATGGCGACCTGCGCCAGGTGGTGCGCTCGCTCGTTGCGGAGATGCGTGCCGGCGTCCCGCAACAGGTGCGCTAACCCGGTCGGCTCAGCCGGGAATCCGCGTCTGCGGGTTCGCTCAGCCGGGAATCTTATCCAGAAGCCAGCGCGGCGAACGGACCTGCGCGCCGAGCCGGCCCACCCGGCCGCGGAGCTCGCGGTCTGCCGTGACCACGATCACGACCGGGTCCGGTTTCTGCTCCGCATGCCCTGGTGCGCCTAGCGTCTCGTCGGTCGCCTGGACAATTGCCGAGTCGCCGTCGTGAGCGGCCGCGATCACCCGTGGGCCCGCTCCGTCGCTGGCCGCGTTGACATCGGCTATCCAGTCACCCTTTGCCTGGCCCTCAACTACGGCCAGGATCTCCTGCGGCCACCAACGTCGGGCAGTGCCGCCGACTGTGCCGGGTAGGTCCAACTCGCCCACGTCGATACCCGTCTCAGCCAGGGCCCCGAGCCGCGCAACGAACTTCTGCGCCGCCGCCGATCTGTCCTTCCACCAACCATCCGGCCGGGAGCCAACCACGTTGGCCACGTCGACGACAAGCGTTACCTGCAGCCCAAGGGCCTCACTGAGCACCGGCCAGCTGGCCGCAAAGCCGGGATGCAGCGGCAGACTGTCGACCGAACCCAGCGGCACCCAGGCAACCTCAAGGCTCTCCCTATCGGTCACCTGCGCATTGAGCCGGGTAGTGGCGTCAGAGAGCACTGTCGTGTAGCTCCAGAATCCGAGGTCCAGCACGTAGCTTGCGCGCAGCCGGATGCCGGTTCCATCGACGGCGGGGACTCCCGCTTCCTCGCTGCACTCGCGCAAGGCGGCCGCGACGGCGGTCTCGTCACGATGGCGGGCGCCGCCCGGTATTCCCCAGGTTCCACCGAAGTGGCTCCATTGCACCCTGTGCTGCAGCAGGATCCCGCGGTCGACGTCATGGATCAGTGCGCCAGCCGCGCCGTAACGACCCCAGTACCTGGTCTCATCGGGACCGTAGACCCAGCCGTCTCCGCTTTCCGGATCGGTGGACGAACCGGTCAACGGTTTACTCACAGCACCGACACCCCCAGGTGCGCGGCGAGCGCCGGTGCAAGGTCGTAGAGCTGGTCCCGGCTGATCAGGGTTCCGCGGAGGCTGTCTATGCCCTGAATCACCGAGATTTCCGCGCCGCGCAGGTCGACGCCGGAAAGCGTTGCCTTATCGACCACCAGCCGCTCGACCCGGCAACCGGCTAGCGACAACCGGCGTGCCGTCGCACCACTTAGGTCGAGCTCTCCGATAACGCAGTCACTCAGAGTGAGATCGCCGATAACCGCCCCGCGCAGATTGATGAAGTCGATCTTGCCTCCGCTCACCGCGACACGATCCATTCGCGCGCCGTGCCATTCCCAGGCACCGAGCCGGACATCGCTGAACTCGATATTGCGCCAGTGCGAATTGGCGCAGTCAAGCTCCGCCGCACTGACTCGGGTCAGCCTCGAGTCCCGGAATCTGCCATTCCTCAGCGAGGCTGCGTTCAGGGAACAGTCCTCGAACAGGCAGTCGATGAATTCGCTGTCGGACGCATCCTGGGAATCGAATCGATGCCCTTCGAAGTGGCAGCCTTCGTACACCTCACCGTCGAACAACCGGAAATCCGGCCCGGCCGGCCGCAACTGGCCGAGGGAGAGAGTCGGCTTGGCGGGCGGTCGCGCTGCCTGAGACGGGCGACTCATACGAAGACCTTATCCACGGTCAGTGAGGAATCGGCGCCGAACGTGTTGACGGTCGGCGGATGGCCACGGCGCAGCACCTCCGCACCCAGCGCTGCCACCATGGCGCCGTTGTCGGTGCACAACGAAATCGGCGGCACTCGCAACGTGATTCCCGCCGCGGCGGTCCGCTCGGCCAGTAGTTCCCGTAACCGGCTGTTTGCCGCCACGCCGCCGCCGAGCAGGAGCCGGTTGACGCCGGTATCCTGACAGGCGAGCACAGCTTTCGCGGTGAGCACGTCGACCACGGCTTCCTCGAAACTTGCCGCCAGATCGGGAATCTTGATCTCGTGCCCCTGCCGATGCGCTGTTTCAACCCATCGGGCGACGGCGGTCTTCAGGCCGGAAAAAGAAAAGTTGTAGCGATGCCCGCGTTCCGGAGTCCGATCTTTGGCTGTGCTCAGGCCGCGCGGAAACCGGATCGCCGTCCGGTCGCCATCCAGCGCGGCTTTCGAAATCTTCGGACCTCCCGGATAGGGCAATCCGAGCAGCCGGGCAACCTTGTCGAAGGCCTCCCCCGCGGCATCGTCGATCGTCTCACCCAGCAGGGTCACGTCATCGACGATGTCGCGCACCAGCAGGATCTCGGTATGTCCGCCCGACACCAGCAGCGCAATCGTCGGGGTTTCCAGCTCGCCTCGTTCGACAATGTCCACGGCCACGTGGGCGGCAAGGTGGTTTACCGCGTACAGCGGCTTGCCTAGGGCCGAGGCAAGCGCCTTCGCTCCGGCCACGCCGACCATCAGCGCGCCTGCCAGGCCGGGACCGCTGGTGACCGCGATCGCGTCGACATCGGCGAGTTCCACTTCCGCGGTTGCGCAGGCCAGCTGGATGGCGGGGACAAGTTCCTCGAGGTGCGCGCGGGAGGCCACCTCGGGCACGACTCCGCCGAAACGCACATGGTCATCCATCGACGACGACACGGTGTTGGCAAGCAGGGTACGGCCCCTGACGATGCCGATTCCGGTCTCGTCGCATGAAGTCTCAATGCCGAGCACAAGGGGCTCGGCCGGCGGTGTACGGACAGGCGAGGGCATAGGCCAAGGCTATCGTTGCCGGCGAACGGCGATTAGACCGCCGGAGACTTCACCGGATTCAGCTGCGCCGCCGCGGCGTCGAGATGCGCCGACTCGCCAGTGGTGAGAGCGTAGATGCCGTAAGCGACCGGGCTGGCCGCCACGATTTCGGCGCAGTGGTCGCCAAGTCGCGGCCAGGTCCGGCCACCGGCCTTGTGGTAGGCATCGACGGTCGCCGCAAACGCCCGCTCGCCTGCGATCATCTTCTGAAACATGAAGTCCAGCGCCGGATCGCCGACCTTCGCGGTCGTCCAGTCAAGCACGGCTGTAATCGTCTCGTCGTCGGCGATCAGGACGTGCGCCGGATAGAGCTCACCGTGAGTCAGTACCGTGCGAATCGGCCAGAAGGAGTCGTCCGCGATCCAGTTTTCCCACCTCCGAACCAGATCGGGAGCGACCTTGAATTCCGCGCGAACCGTTTGCACATTTTGCTCCCATTCAGCGCGGGACTCGTCGGCATCCTGCACCTGCAGCCCGGCGACCTTGGCCTCCTTGGCGCTTAAGCCATGCAGGGCCGCGATCAACCGGCCAAGGTCTTCGGCATATCGCAGCGATTCCCGGTCGAAGTGCCAGAGCGGCTCGCCGGAGGTCTCATCGATCGTCAGGCCGGGCCGCCCGGGGAGCAGGGGGTACGCAATCAGGTCAGGCGCCGTCACCTGCCAATCGGGAACCGCAACGTCAAGACGCTGCCCGACGAAGTCGAGAATTCTGGCCTCCGCCGCCAGCCGGTCGGAGACGTCGGCCCGACGCGGAATCCGCAGCACCCAGTCTGTGCCGTCGTTCGCTCGCGCCAGCACGACCCGGAAGTCCAGACCCGCCTCGATGACCGACAGCGAATTCTGCTCGAGGCTGAGTTCGTGCCTGCTGGCGAGATCGAGAATCTGTTGAACATCGTCTGATCGTGGTCGCACTGGGGAGTCCTTCCGCCGGGTGGCTGCCAGACTAGCCGCCAGTCTGCCCGGCCTGCCAGTGAATATAGCGAGGCCTTCAGCGCAACTTGCCAGCTCGGGAAGGGCGTGAGACTTTTGAATCAGCCATACCGGCACCCGGACGAGGTGCGCCGTACCCGGAACGCGACAAGACGGCGCAAGGGGAGATCGCTATGTCCTGGTTCGTTCTCGTTATTTCCGGTGTACTCGAAGCCGTCTGGGCAACCGCACTCGGCAAGGCCGAGGGATTCACTCGACTCTGGCCCACAGTCACCTTCGCCGTCGGGCTGGTTCTCAGCATGGCTGGCCTCGCCTTCGCGATGCGCGAACTTCCTACCGGCACCTCATATGCGGTGTGGGTCGGGATCGGCGCGGTGCTGACAGTTGCTTACGCGATGATTTTCGATGGCGAAGCAGCCTCGCTGGTGAAAGTCCTGCTGCTATTGGGCATTGTCGGCTGCGTCATCGGGCTGAAGGTTCTGCACTAGGCGCTGGGCGGTTCGCTCATTGACTCACGCGGACGGATCGAGGTCGCCAATGGTGAGCGCCGCCGCAACGACGGGTCACGGCACGATGTTATTGAACAACCGGCTCGTGAGCTTCTCCAATCCGGATTCGTCCGTAGTGAGGGCGACGTAGCCGCTCTTACTGACGCAGTGCAGTCCAGAGCAGGCCTCCGTGTCCTTCACCAGCTGCGGAACCCATGACTCCTCGTGCCGGTAGACCACCACCTGGACGCCCGTGCGGGCCAGCTGGCGGACCACTTGGCCGAGACCTGGATGGGCCGGCTCGCCGTCGGCCTCCCCGGCGACCAGCAGGCGCTCCAGCTGGGGCATCGAGAGGAGGACGTCCCCGGCCTCGCAACCGAGGTCGATGCGGAGACGCCGCACGGGCATCCTGGACAAAGTCGCAAGGTCGGCGCCGCTGGTGAACCCGATGAGGTGGAGTTCGGTGAGAGCGGGCAACTCTGCCAATGGGGTGATGTCCTGAATCCCGGGGGCCGCGAACGCGTGCAGAACAAGCCGCTCGAGCCCGTTGCATCCAGCCAGTGGGGAGAGATCGACCTTCTTGCCGAGGAGGACGGTGAGGTGAGTCAACCCAGGGATGGCGTCGACGCCCTCCAGGTTCGCGGACTCCCCCAGGTCCAACCACCCGGACCTCGGCTGGAACATGGCGGCAGCGAACTCGCGGCGGTCGAAGCGGGCCCAGGCCACGTGCAGCTCCTTCAGCATGGCGTCGGAGTGCGACGGCGTCCCATACTTCTTTAGCACTTCGAAGGCTTGCCGTGTGCCGATTTTTGTCAATGCCCGAACGGCAGCCACCCGGGCTGCGGCCCTCTGGTCGGCGTTGGGGGCGAGGCTCGCAACGTCGGGCTCTGGATGATTGGCGAGCCAGCTCTTGACCTCGGACACCTTCTGCGGCGCCTCTGGGGCCGGGTTGGCGCCGGCGGAACGGTCTGCCTGGACCAACTCGGTGTGGCGCACAGTGGCCTTCTCCGCTGCTGACAGATGCTTGGGCACCCACTCCCCAACGAGTCGACCACGCAGACGCTCGATGACGTCCGCGTCGGCCCGGGCAGCCAGGGCCGCGATACCCCAGAACTCGGACGTCGGGAAGCCGAACGCCTGGCCGTTGAACTGCTCCGTCGTGATCTCGTCATCGACCACAGTCAACGCTGCCTGCGTGAGGGCGGCCTCGGCGGGGACCTTGGGGATGCCCTTGAGCAGGTTCGGGATGTTGGAGTATGCCTCCAATCGTGCCAAGAACTCCACTGCCGCACGCACCCGGCCGGTAGCAGCAGCAGCAACGGTGATGAAACGGCTGGACAGGTCGACGAGGCCCACGACCGCCAGTGGGAGGAGACCCAGTTCCTTGTCCGGAAGGCGCTTGAGGCTCTCGGCCACGGTGCCGTCGACCTGGCCGTCGAGGAGCGTCCGGATCCTCGAAAGGGCCGCCACTTCCGTCTCATTCAGTGTCGCCTCTGACATGAGTGCCCCCTAGTTTCTGCTGTGCAGCGGTCGCAACCGCATGATGTGAGCGTCGATGTTTCCCGGCTGATAGTAGCCACGGCGGACGGCGATCCGGTCGAAGCCGAGTTTCGTGTAGAGATGCTTGGCCGGCTCGTTGTCCGCCCGAACTTCCAGCAGAAGCGATGTCGCGCCGTGGTTCCCGGCTTGTTCGATCAGCCGGAGCATCAGTTGCCGGCCTATGCCATTGCCCTGTAGTTCCGTGCTGACCGCTACTGTCTGCACATCCGCTTCGGCCGCTGACCAGGCCAATCCTGCATAGCCGAGAAGCCGGTCATTTCCATCAAGCACAGCAGAATACTCACGCTGCGGCGCCGCGAGTTCGGCCCAGAAGGTCTCCTGCGTCCAGCTGGTCTCGCGAAATAGCCTGGCGTCGAGCGCGGCCGCCTCGGGCAGGTGCCACCAGCGCAAGGGCACGATAATCGGACCGTCGGGCGTGGTTGCTTCACCGCTCATACGCCTCAGCCGAGCACTCGTTTGGGCGGCTTGGGGCTGGCGGCATCCGGACGGCGAAGGTACCGGGGTCGCGGTTCCTCAAGCGTCATTCCGGCGGCTGTCCGCCGGACAGCTATCTCGCCGATTCCCGAAGCGAGCGGTTCGACCAGTTCGGGTTTATCCGACACTGCTTCTCCAAGCAGGTCCGGATACAGCAGGATGCCCCGTCCACCCCTGGGCACGCCTTCGATCGCGGAAGCGAAGTCTGTGGGCGTGCTGACATCCGGCCCGGCCGCCAGCCGTGGTGTACCCGCGGAATCAACTCCGGAATACCGCCCCCAGTACACTTCCTTGCGGCGCGCGTCGATCGCCACGGCGAAGTCCGTCGGAACGCATCCAGCCGAGGCAAGCTGCCACGCCAGTGCATCGATGCTCAGCACGCCGTGCACCGGAACCGACCAGCCCAGGCCAAAACCGAGCGCAGTGGCGATGCCGACGCGCAGGCCGGTGTACGGGCCTGGACCGATACCCACCGCAACCGCATCGAAATCGCCGGCCTGCGCCCCAGCTTCGGCAAGCACCTGCTCCACAGCGGGCACCAGCACCTCGGCATGCCGTCGCGCCCCAAAGATCGTGTGTTCGGCAAGCACGCCGTCGTCGCTGACTACTGCCGCGGAGGCGGCGGCTGAGGTATCCAGAGCGAGAACGAGCACAAGGGCTAACTTACCTCCGCCCTCGGCACTCACAAAACAGGCAGCTGCACTCCGGACCATCTGTCGCCAACCGGCAGCATCCGGACCAGGCGAGTCTCGTCATGGTCGAAATCCAGATCGATTCCAGCGTCGGGTCCGGTCGGCGGGCCCGCGGCCGCAGGGTCGACGCCCGTGATGGTCACGGCTTCCCGGTCGATGTCGATTTCCAGCCGGTCGGCCGAGAGCACCTCGGCGAGGCCGGAGCCCCATTCGATCACCGTGACGGCCTCGTCCAGGTCTGCGTCCAGGTCGAGGTCGTCGAGTTCGTCGATCCCGGAGAGCCGATACGCGTCAACATGCACAAGATCCGGACCATCGGCGAGCGATTCGTGCACCCGGGCGATCACAAAGGTGGGCGAGATGATGCTGCCGGCAACCCCCAGGCCGTCCCCCAGGCCCTGGGTGAACGTGGTCTTGCCCGCGCCGAGGCCGCCGGAGAGCACAAGCAGGTCGCCGGGACGAAGCAGTGCCGCAACCCGTCGGCCCAGCTCATGCATGTCCTGCGAGGTCGGCACCGTCACCAGGTGATCCATGGTCAGGCCACCGGCAGGTAGCTTCGGGCAACCCGCGCCGACAGCCGGGTCACCACCTCATAATTGATCGTGTCCGTCGCCCGGGCCCAGTCCTCCACTGTGGGCTCGCCCGGGTTCGCCCCAAGGATGACGACTTCGTCGCCGAGGCGCACCTTGTCATCGCCGACGTCCACCACGAACTGGTCCATCGCGACCCGCCCGGCGATCCGGTAACGCTTACCGCGGATGCTGACCTCGGCCCGATCGGACGCCGCGCGCGGAATACCGTCGCCATAGCCGGCCGGCACCAGGGCGAGGGTGCTCTCCACGCTTGTCCGATAGCCGAGCCCGTACGAAACGCCCTGCCCAGCCGGCACGCGCTTCACCTGCGCCACCAGGCTGACCAGGCGCAGGGCCGGTCTCAGCCCGAGTTCCTCCGCGTTACGGTCGGCGAAGGGCGACAGTCCGTAAATACCCAGACCCGGCCGGATCAGGTCGAAAGCCAGATCCTCCTTGGCGAAAACGCCCGGAGTGTTCGCCAGATGCCGCCGGGAGAAGTTCACGCTGCGCGTTTTCGCCACGTCGATGGCGGTCAGGAAGTTCTGCTTCTGCAGGGCGATGGATTCATGGCCGGGCTCATCCGCGCAGGCAAGGTGCGAGAAGACCCCGACCGGTTCGATCAGACCGCGCATATCGGCCTCGTTGACGGCGTCCAGCAGGCCGACCCACTGCTCGGCGGTCGCGCCGTTGCGGCCAAGACCGGTGTCGATCTTCATGTGAATGCGTGCGCGTCGGCCGGCGTTGGCAGCCGCCTCACACACCTGCTCGAATCCGTGCAGCGAGGAAACACCGATGTCGATACCATGACGGACCGCTGGGGTGAGATCCTCCTGCGGACCGTAGAGCCAGAAGAGAATCGGCTCCTTGATTCCGGCCTCGCGAAGGTCGAGGGCCTCGCGGAGATGGGCGACGCCGAGCCAGTCCGCGCCGGCCTGGAGCGCGGCCCGGGCAGCTTCGATGGCGCCGTGTCCATAGCCATTTGCCTTGACTACCGCCATCAGTTCTCGCCCCGGCGCCGCCGCGCGCAGGGCACGCACATTGTCTGCGATCGCCGATAGGTCGACGAGCGCTGTCAGGGGGGCAGGATGGGCCGGTGCCGGCACGGCGCGATTCATAGCTGCCATTGTCCAACATTTTTTTCTTCCCGGGCTCGAACGCGTAGCTCCGTTACCGCGTATTTCACCGCTGCGGCGACGTGCAACGAACGAAGCGGACCGCCCTGCGAGGCAAGCAGGGCGGCCTGCCCGTGTACGAAGGAACCGAGAGCCGCGAGCTCCGCGAGCTGTGGCAATGACTTCCGGCCGGCCGTCGCAGCCAGTGCGCCGAGGACGCCGGTCAGCACGTCCCCCGAACCGGCCGTCGCCAGCCAGGCTGTCGCCGGTCCCTGCACGTAGTCCGGCCCGGCCGGTTGGCTGATTACGGTGTGAGCGCCCTTGAGCAACACAACGGCGTTGGCCGCCTCTGCCACGGACTTCGCATGTCGCGCCGGGTCGGCCTCGATCTCCTCGCGGGAGACAATTGTCCCCGACAGGCGGCCGAGCAGCGTCGCGAGCTCTCCGGCGTGCGGCGTCAGGATTGCCGGCATGCCGAGCGGCCCGTAGATCAGGTCGAACGCTCCCGCGTCAAGGACGCATGGCAGCTGAGTTTCGATCGCCTCGTCAAGGGCGGCGCGGATGGCGTCGACCTGCGATTCCTCGTCCGGCGCGACGCCGCTGCCGAGCGCCCAGGCCTGCACCCGTCCGGCGCCTGCGACCACCTCGGGAGATCGTTGCGCGATCAAACCGCCCGGTGTGTCCGGTCCGACGTAGCGGAGCATGCCGACCCCGGCGCTTACCGCTGCATCTGCGGCGAGAACCGCCGCGCCCGGGTAACGCGCGGACCCGGCCACCAGGCCAAGAACCCCTCTGGAGTACTTGTGGTCGCTCGGCTCCGGCGCCGGCCAGAGCGCGGCCACATCGGAGGCTTCCACCGCAAGGACCACTGCTTGTTCGTCCGCCAGCTCCAGTCCGATGTCGACCACCTCGACCCGACCGGCGTTCCGCGCGGCGGGTGGTATCAGCAGTCCCGTCTTCAATCCGGCGAACGTCACAGTCACGTCGGCTGCAATGGCGGATCCGCCGGTTTGCCCGGTGCCGGCATCGACGCCGCTCGGCACATCCACCGCGACCACGAGTTGCCGTCCCGGCTTCCGGCCACGCCAACGCCGGACGAGTTCGCCCAGCCTGTCCGGCAGACCGGCCCGAGCGCCGGTGCCGGCGATTCCGTCGATCACCAGATGCGCGCAGAGCAAAAACCGAAGGACGTCGTCGTCTGATTCGTCCAACTCGCGCACATCGATGTTCAGCGCCCGCACGGCCCGAAGACCGGCCGGATGGGCCCGGCCGGCACACAGCAGCACCGTGACGTGCGCACCCCGCCGGGCAAGTCGGCAGGCGGCGAACAGGGCGTCTCCCCCGTTGTTGCCCTTGCCGACCAGGGCAAGAACTCTTGAGCCGTATACGTGGCCGTAGCGTTCCCGCAGCTCGGTGGCGCAGACATTGGCCAGCCCTGCCGCGGCCCGGGACATCAATGCGTCCCCCTGGCCGGCGTCGAGCAGAGGCGTTTCGCACGCCCGCACCTGGTCCGGAGTCCAGGCCCTACGCATCGGCGAGCCGCCGAGCCGCCAGTTCGGCCAGGAAGGTCGCGTGCTCACCCAGCACGCCGTCATCGAACCTGGCGCGCGGCGAGTGGTTGGATACCCAGTCTTCCGGCGCCAGATCGCGTGGGGCGGCGCCGAGATGTCCATAGGCGCCTGGCACCCGGTGCAGAATCCGGGAGAAGTCCTCGGAACCGGCCCGCGGGTTCTCCATCAGCTCGACCCGGTGTTCGCCGAACATTTCTCCGGCCACGCCCAGATAGCGGATAGCCTCATCGTGGTCGTTGATCGTGGCGGGCAGGTCAGTGCTGAAATTCACGTCGGCGACCAGTCCGTGTCCCAGCGCGATATGGGAGACCAGGTTCGGCAATTCAACGGCCAGCCGGGCCGTGACCTCATCGCTGAAGCTACGAATGCCGGCCCGGAATCTGGCGATATCGGGGATCACATTGGCCGCGCTGCCGCCGTGAAAGTCGCCAACCGTCAGGACGACCGGATCGAAGATGTCGAACCGCCGGCTGATGTACGACTGCAGCGCAACGATCATCTCCGCTGCTGTCTGCACCGGATCCAGGGCGGTGTACGGCCTGGAGCCATGGCCGCCCCGTCCGCGCACCGTTACGTCGAGAACCGAGAATGCCGCCATCAGCGGGCCGGGCTTGGAATGCACCTTCCCGTACGGGAGGTCGGCCGCGACGTGCACGCCGTACGCGGCCAGCACGGGATTGCCAGCGGCCTCGAGTACACCTTCGTCGATCATCAGACCCGCGCCGTTGTATCCCTCCTCCCCCGGCTGGAACATGAAGATGACGTCACCGGGCAATCGATTCCTTGCCTCGGACAGCAGCCGCGCCGCGCCGACCAGCCCGGCGGTGTGCAGGTCGTGTCCGCAGGCGTGCATCGCCCCGTTGACCGATGCGTACGGCAGCTCGGTTTGCTCGATAATGGGCAGGCCGTCCATATCTCCGCGCAGCAGAACTGTCGGCACGGTGTCGCCCGGCTGGTGTTCCCCTTTTCCGCGCAACACCGCGGTGACCGACGTCGTTGCGTCTCCGGTGTGGATCTCGAGCCCCAGGCCGTCCAGCGCCCTCAGCACTGTCTCCTGGGTACGCGGCAGTTGTAAGCCGATCTCCGGTTGCGCATGCAAACGACGCCGCAGCGACACGAGTTCCGGCAGTAGCTTCTTGGCGTCGGCGCTGGAGAAAACCATGGCTTCACCGTATCGCCTTCGCTCCTTCGGCCGGATATCCCCTTGACATCCTGAGCTCTGAGGTTGCATGGTTAGTTACATGACTAACGAACCGCGTAACCGAGGTTTCGAGAGGCAGGCCAAATGATCGATGAGGGCCGACCGATCTTTCTGCAGATTGCCGAGCAGATCGAGAACTCCATCCTCGACGGTTCGCTGCTCGAGGAATCCAAGGCGCCATCGACCAATGAGTTGGCGGCCTTCCATCGCATCAACCCCGCCACCGCCGGGAAAGGAATCAACCAGCTGGTGGCCGACGAGATCTTATACAAGAGGAGAGGCATCGGCATGTTCGTTTCCCCCGGGGCCCGCGCCCGGCTATTGGCCAGACGCCGGGAGCAGTTTTTCATCCAGTACGTGCAACCAGTCCAGCGCGAGGCCCGCAAGCTTGGCCTCAGCGGCGAGCAGCTCGCCGAAATGCTCAAGCGAGAGGAAGTGAACTCATGAGTACCATCATCGAGGTGCGGGGCCTAAACAAGAACTACCGGGAGACCACGGCCCTTGACAACGTCAGCTTCGACATCGAAGAGAACAAGATCTACGGCCTGCTCGGCCGCAACGGCGCCGGCAAAACCACGCTGATGTCCGTGTTGACCGCACAGAACTTCGAAACCTCGGGCAGCGTCCGGGTCTTCGGTGAACATCCGTACGAGAACGAGCGGGTGCTCAACCGGGTCTGCTTCATCAGGGAATCGCAAAAATACCCCGACGATTTCAAGCCCTCGCATGCTTTCGCCTCGGCAGCTATGTTCTTTGCGAACTGGGACCAAAAGCTGGCCGACCGGCTGGTCAAGGACTTCAACCTGCCGACGAACCGGCGGATCAAGAAGCTCTCCCGCGGGCAGCTGTCGGCAGTCGGAGTGATCATCGGCCTGGCATCCCGCGCCGAACTCACATTTTTCGACGAACCATACCTTGGCCTGGACGCCGTGGCCCGTCAGCTGTTCTACGACCGGCTGCTGGAAGACTATGCCGAGTTCCCGCGGACGATCGTGCTGTCCAGTCACCTGATCGACGAGGTGGCAAACCTGCTCGAACACGTCATCGTGGTCGACCAGGGTCGAATCCTGCTGGATGACGACGCCGAGAAGCTGCGCACATCCGCGGTCTCCGTTGTCGGGCCCGCCGAAACCGTCGAGCAGTTCATCGCCGGACGGGACGTCATTCACCGCGACGGTTTCGCCACGCTTGCCTCGGTGACCATCGCCGCGACCCTCGACGGCGCCGAGCGGGCCGAAGCGGCGGAGCTCGGCCTGGAACTCGCGCCGGTATCCCTACAGCAACTCATTGTCCGGAAGACCATCAATGACAAGGCAGCCGTCGACGAGGCCGCTTTGCCGAGTAACGAAAAGGTAGCCCGATGAACCGCATAATCAATGTGGCCCGCATGCAGCTGATCAACAGGGGGACGTATTTCGGGGTTCCCGTCATCATCCTGATCGCGACGATCCTGATCAGCCTCGCGATCTTCGCCCTGATCCCCGTCGACCAACCCATATACGGCGGCGGCGCGCAGGCTCCGCTGTGGTACTTTCTCGCGCTCGGCATCTACTCACTGACGCTGACGTTTCCCTTCTCGCAAGGTCTGAGCATCTCTCGCCGCACATTCTTCCTCGGCACCGTCGGATTGTTCGTCGTCACGTCGCTGGCATGGGCGGTGCTCTACTTCTTGCTGGCCCTGATCGAGCGGGCAACGAATGGCTGGGGTCTGAACGGGTACATGTTCGACATGCCCTGGATCACCGGCGGCGGCTGGCTTCAGACCATCGCGTTCTTCTGGGCCTGCACCATGTTCCTGTTCTTTGTTGGCCTGTGGTCGGCAACGATCTACAAGCGCTGGCAGGTTCCTGGCCTGCTCGTGGCTGGCATCGCGGCCGCGCTCATCCTGCTCGGGGTTGCCGCCTACGTCAGCTTCACCAATACCTGGGCCGAGTTCGGTGCCTGGTTCGTCACGCAGACAGCCCTGGGCATCGCCGGCTGGCTGGGCCTGCTCGTGGTGTTGCTCGGTTTCGGGGCGTACCTGACGCTGCGCCGCGCGACCCCGTAGGCGGCTCGGCCGCCAGGCCGGGCTCGGCCGCCAGGCCGGGCTCGGCCCCGTAGGCCGGGCTCGGCCCCGTAGGCCGGGCTCGGCCGCCATCGCAACTAAGACCCTTCGGAGACCTGATGTCACCCATCACCATCGCCACGACCTGCTTCCTGGCCGTCATCCTGCTGATTTCGGCCCGGGGCAAGCTGATCAGAAACGAGAAGGTTGTCGACTCGGTCACCGGAGTCGGCATGCCGGTTCGGCACTTCCCGAAACTTGCGCTGCTCGAGTGCTTCGGCGCGATCGGAGTGGTCCTTGGCCTGCTGGTCCGGCCGATCGGGATCGCCGCAGCGGTCGGCGTGACGTTGTACTTCCTCCTCGCCGTGCTCAGCCATTTGCGGAAGCGCGACCTCGCGGGTGCCGGCCCCGCCGCGTTCATCCTGCTGCTTTCCGGCGGAACGCTGGCGCTGCAGCTTAGCTGATGTCGGCGGGGCAGGATCAGCTCTCGGCGATGACAACCGCAGACGCGATGCCGGCATCGTGGCTGAGCGAAAGGTGGAACGAGGTGACGCCCAGCTCCGACGCCCGGGCGGTGATGCTGCCGCCGACTTCGAGGTAGGGCCGGCCGTGGTCGTCCTTGCAGACCCTGGCGTCATGCCAGAACAGGTTTCCGGGAGCGCCAAGCGCCTTGGCCAGGGCCTCTTTGGCGGCGAACCTGGCCGCCAGTGAGTTCAACCCGACCTCGCGTTCCTCGCCGACGAAGAGCCGATCGAGTAGGGCCGGGGTTCTGGCGATCTTCTCGCCGAACCGGGCGACGTCCACGACGTCAATGCCGACCCCGACGATCATCGGTGCTCCGCCAGGCAGGTGCTGCTACTCAACCGTGACTGACTTGGCCAGGTTGCGCGGCTGGTCGACGTCGAGGCCCTTGGCCGAGGCGAGTTCCATCGCGAAGATCTGCAGCGGCACCGTGGTCAGCAGCGGCGCGAGCAGAGTCGGGCACTCCGGCACCGAAATCACCTCGTCCGCATAGGGCAGCACATCGGTGTCGCCTTCTTCGGCGATCACCAGGGTGCGGGCGCCACGGGCCCGGATCTCCTGGATGTTCGACACCACCTTCGAGTGCAGCGAGTCACGACCCTTGCGCGAGGGCACGATGACGAACACCGGCTGGCCCGGCTCGATCAGGGCGATCGGCCCGTGCTTCAGCTCGCCAGCCGCGAAGCCCTCGGCATGAATGTAGGCAAGCTCCTTGAGCTTGAGCGCTCCTTCGAGTGCAACCGGGAAGCCGACATGGCGGCCGAGGAAGAGTACCGACTTCGAGTCGGCCATCCAGCGCGCGATCTGCCGGACCTTGTCGGAACCGTCGAGCACCTTCTGAATCTTCTCCGGCATGACCTGAAGCTCGCCCATGATGTTGGCGATCTCATCCGGGAACTTGTTGCCGCGCAGCTGCGCCAGGTAGAGGCCGAGCAGGTAGCAGGCGGTGATCTGGGCCAGGAACGCCTTCGTCGAGGCGACGGCGATCTCCGGTCCGGCGTGCGTGTAAAGCGCGGCATCGGATTCGCGCGGGATGGTCGAACCATGGGTATTGCAAATCGCGATGACCTTCGCGCCCTGTTCGCGGGCGTGCCGGACGGCCATGATGGTGTCCATGGTTTCGCCGGACTGCGAGACCGCCACCACGAGGGTGCGCGCGTTGACGACCGGATCCCGATAACGGAACTCGTGTGCGAGTTCGACCTCACATGGAATCCGGCACCAGTGTTCGATGGCGTATCTGGCCACCTGGCCGGCATAACTCGCCGTGCCGCAGGCGATGATCACGATCTTGTCGATCGTGCGCAGCGTCGCCTCGTCGATGTTCATCTCGTCGAGGATGAGCTTTCCGGCGGTGTCGGTGCGGGCGAGCAGAGTGTCGGCGACGGCCGCGGGCTGGTCGTTGATTTCCTTCGCCATGAAGCTTGGGAAGCCGCCCTTTTCAGCTGCGGCTGCGTCCCAGTCCACGTGGTACGCCTTGCCCTGGACGGCGGCGCCATCCTTGTCGATGATCTCCACCTTTTCTGGCGTGATCGTGACGATCTGGTCCTGGCCGATCTCGACGGCTTCCTTGGTGTACTCGATGAATGCGGCGACATCGGACCCGAGGAAGTTCTCACCTTCGCCGAGACCGATAACCAGCGGCGAGTTACGGCGGGCGCCGACGACGACACCCGGACGGTCGGCGTGCACTGCCAACAGCGTGTAGGCGCCCTCGAGCTTTGCCGATACCAGGCGCATTGCCTCGGTGAGGTCGCCCGTGTTCCTGAATTCAGCCGCGATCAGGTGCGCGGCGACCTCGGTGTCGGTTTCGGAGGAGAACTCAACTCCGTCATCGAGCAGCCCCTGCTTGAGTTGCGCAAAGTTCTCGATGATGCCGTTGTGAATCACGGCGAGTTTGCCGCCGTCCGCAAGATGAGGGTGCGCGTTGGCGTCATTCGGGCCGCCATGGGTCGCCCAGCGAGTGTGGCCGATTCCGGTGTTTGCCGGTTCAAGCGGGTTCTGCTCGAGAGCATTGAGCAGGTTGGTCAGCTTGCCGGCACGCTTCTCGGACTGCAGCCGTCCGTCACCTACCAGGGCGACACCCGCCGAGTCGTAGCCGCGGTACTCCATCCGGCGCAAGCCTGCCAGGACTACATCTAGCGCTGAGTGATCAACTGGCCTCGAACGAGCGGCAGGATCTGCGACATATCCAACGATTCCACACATGCGGCTAAGCTTAACTTCCCGCGCGGGAGAACGACGAACCCGCGAGACGCCCGCCTGGAGCTCAACTACCTTTTCAATCGTCGACCTGTAAGAATGCCGACATGTCAACGGAAGATCTCCCGTCAGAGCTCAGCACCCTCGCAGGCCTGAGGCCGCGCCGGCCGATGGGGGTGAACGACTACAACTGCACCCCGTTCGTCGAACTCGACCGCGACTCCTGGTCACGACTGGCCGAATCGACGCCGCTGCCCCTGACCAGTGATGACGTTACCCGGCTGGCGGGCCTTGGTGAACGGATCGACCTGAAGGAAGTTGCAGAGGTCTACCTGCCGCTTTCCCGGTTGCTCAATCTGTATGTCGGCGGCAAGGGCCAGTTGCACCAGGCCACCCAGACGTTCCTCTCCCCGCTCAGCGAAGACAGCGGCGGCAAGAACAGTCATGGGGCCAAGCGCACACCATTCGTGATCGGCGTGGCCGGCTCGGTTGCCGTCGGTAAGTCGACTACCGCCCGGCTGCTGCGCGAGCTCCTGGCCCGGTGGCCGGACACCCCCCGCGTCGAACTGCTGACCACCGATGGCTTCCTGTACTCCAACGCAGAGCTGGAACGCCGTGGCCTGATGGGACGCAAGGGCTTTCCGGAGTCCTACGACCGGAGGGCCCTGCTGCGCTTCGTCAGCGCGGTGAAGTCCGGTGCCAGGGAGGTCCGGGCGCCGGTGTACTCGCACCTGACCTACGACATCGTGCCCGGCGCGGAGATCGTCGTGCGCCAGCCGGACGTCCTGATCGTCGAGGGACTCAACGTCCTGCAGCCGGCCAGGCCTCGGCTGGATGGCAGGCAGGGCCTGGCGGTCAGCGACTTCTTCGACTTCTCGCTGTATGTCGATGCCAAGACGCCCGATGTACGCAACTGGTACATCGATCGGTTCCTGTCGCTGCGGACAGGCGCCTTCGCGAACCCGGAGTCGTTCTTCCACCGCTTTTCGTCGCTCTCGGACGAGGAAGCAGTTAATCTGGCCTCCGAAATCTGGGCGTCGATCAATGAGCCGAACCTGGTGGAGAACGTGCTGCCGACCCGTGGGCGGGCAACCCTGGTACTCACCAAGGGCCCGCAGCACGATGTGCGGCGGATGCTGCTGCGCAAGCTGTAGCCGGGTAGCCGGGTAGCCCTGTAGCCGCTAGCCAGGAGGCTCAGGCCAGGGTCAGCTGTTCCCGGACGACGTCGGCCAGCCGATTCGCCGCAGACTGCGCCTCGGCTTCGTCAGCGGCCTCAACCATCACCCGGATCAGCGGCTCGGTTCCGGACGCACGCAAGAGCACCCTTCCGGTCGAGCCGAGAGCCGCTTCGACCTCGGCAACCGTTGCGGCAACCACCGCATCGCTGGCCCGGGACTTGTCCACGTTCTGCACGTTGATCAGCACCTGCGGGAGCTTCGGGATGGCCGACGCCAGATCCGCCAGCGTCCGACGGGTCTGTGCCATCCGCACCATCAGGTGCAGCGATGTCTGCACGCCGTCGCCGGTGGTGCCGTGATCGAGCATCAGGACATGCCCCGACTGCTCGCCGCCAAGGGTATGGCCATTCTTCGCCATCTCCTCGAGCACGTACCGATCCCCGACCGCGGTCTGCACCGTGGCGATTCCGGCTTTTTCCATTGCCAGCCGCAGGCCAAGATTCGACATCACAGTGGTCACCAGCGTGTTGTTCTTCAGCAGTCCCCGTTCGGCGAGGCCAAGGGCCAAGATGCCCATCACCTGATCGCCATCGACAACGCGCCCCTTGGCGTCGACTGCCAGACAGCGATCCGCATCGCCATCGAAGGCGACACCGAGGTCGGCACCCTCCGCGACGACGGCAGCCTGCAGCGGACCGAGATGGGTTGAGCCGATGCCGTCGTTGATGTTGAGGCCGTTCGGGCTGGCGCCGATCACCACGACCTCGGCGCCGGCCTGGCGGATGGCCGCCGGGCCGACAACGCTGGCCGCTCCGTTGGCGCAGTCGACGACGACGCGCAATCCGGCAAGCGGCTCATCGCCGGCACGGAGGCAAGCCACGAGGTGCTCTGTGTATTCATCGGCTGCCGCGGCATACCGCTGGATCCGGCCGACATCGGCGCCGGTCGGCCGCTCCCACTCCGAGCGCAACCTGGCCTCGATCCGGTCCTCGACGCTGTCCGGCAGCTTGGTTCCGCCACGGGCAAAGAACTTGATCCCGTTGTCCGGCATCGGGTTGTGCGACGCGGACAGCACCACGCCGAGGTCCGCGTTCGACACCTTCACAACGTGCGCGATCCCGGGAGTAGGCAGGACCCCGGCATCGGCAACGTCCACACCGGCCGAGGCGAGTCCTGCAGCAACCGCCGCGGACAGGAACTCTCCGGACGCCCGGGTATCCCGGCCGATCACGGCCTTGGGCCGATGCCCGGAGAACACGCCTTCTTCGGACAGCACGTGCGCCGCCGCGACCGAGAGGTCGAGCGCTAGGTCAACAGTGACGTCGCGGTTCGCCAGCCCGCGTACTCCGTCGGTGCCGAACAGCCGGCCCATATCCCACTCCTCTTCTGCCAGTCGGCAGACTCGAAACGCGCCACCTTAGCGGCACCAGGTACTTTCATTCTCTTCAGATGCTCGAAAGGCCCCGGACCTGGTAAGTCGCGGGGCCTTTCGATGTGCCGCATGACGCGGCCTGGTACAAGAGTAGAACTTAACGCTTGCTGAACTGTGGAGCCTTGCGGGCCTTCTTCAGTCCGGCCTTCTTCCGTTCCTTGACGCGCGGGTCGCGGGTCAGGAAACCGGCCTTCTTCAGCTCTGCACGGTTGTGCTCTTCGTCGATCAGGTTCAGCGACCGCGAGATACCCAACCGGACGGCGCCGGCCTGGCCGGAAGGTCCGCCACCGGAGATGCGAACGTGAACGTCGAAACGGCCTTCGATCTCAAGCAGACGGAACGGGTCGTTCACCAGCTGCTGGTGCAGCTTGTTCGGGAAGTAGGCCTCGAGGCTCTGACCGTTGATCTTCCATTCGCCGGTGCCAGGCACCAGGCGAACACGGGCAATTGCCTGCTTGCGGCGACCGACCGCCGCACCGGGAGCAGTCAGCGACTGACCGCGGCCACCGGCAGGCGTCTCACCGAGTCCGGCGCTTGCCGGCGTTTCGGTCGAGTAGCTGCTGACGTTTTCGGCATCGGTTTCGTCGACAGCGTCGACGTCGTTCACATTGGTGGACTCAGCCACGGTTCTCCTTGGGTTCTCTTGGCTTAAGCGGTTCGCGCTACTGCGCAACCTGGCCGATGGTGAATGGCTGCGGGTTCTGTGCAGCGTGTGGGTGCTCCGAACCCGTGTAAACCTTCAGCTTGGTCATCTGACCGCGGCCGAGAGAGTTCTTCGGGATCATTCCGCGAACAGCCTTCTCCACGGCGCGCTGCGGGTTCTTCTCCAGCAGCTCGGCGTAGTTGACGCTGCTCAGGCCGCCCGGGTAACCGGAGTGCCGGTAAGCGCGCTTCTGCTCAAGCTTTGCACCGGTCAGCGCAACCTTGTCTGCATTGATGATGATGACGAAGTCGCCGCCATCGACGTGAGGGGCAAATGTCGGCTTGTGCTTGCCCCGAAGCAGCTGGGCGGTCTGGCTGGCCAAGCGACCAAGCACCACGTCGGTAGCGTCAATGACATGCCATTGGCGCTCGACGTCGCCGGGCTTAGGGGTGTACGTACGCACGGTTGTAGCCTTCTTCTATCTCGATTATTCGGCACTCGCACTCTTCGTTCGCGGGCTCTGCCTTCGAGCACACAACAAAAGCGCAAAAGTCTTCTCGATTGCGATCGCACGCTCACAGCTGCAAAGCAATCCACCTTTTAAGTGGTGCGTAAGCGAACGCACATTACGACCTCTAAAGATACCCGACGTTGTGGCAGGTAAGCAAAGTGAAGCCGGCCGTCGGCTCTCATCATAGGTGTATCGACGTCGCTCACCCAAGCAGGGCCGCCCGGGACCGGTAAACTTACGATGTGAGACCCATGCAGCTCGAGTACCAGACCAGGCGGAATGCCGCGTCACGTCGGCGCTGGATGGTGGCGACCCTTCTCGCCACACTTGCCCTGATCCTGCCGAGCGCAGTCCTTCCTGCGATGGCCGCCGTAACCGTCGGCGGCACCCGGACCGGTGTTGTTGATCACAATGCCAGCGATGACGAAACCGATCGGCCTGTCGACCCGGAGGTTCCGCCGGTCGACGTCCCCGATGTCAATCCGACGAAGCCCACCGACCCGGAAGCGGAAGTCTCCGGAAACGATCCACTCGTGGTCTTCGGGCTTGCCGGACTGACATTTGACGATATCGATCCCAACAAGACGCCGAATCTCTGGAAGCTGGCCGAACGATCCGCTCTCGGCAACCTCTCGGTTCGCACTGTCCGCAGCACGAGTTGCCCGGTCGACGGCTGGCTGACGATCAGCGCGGGGCGACGATCCGGAACGCAGATCACCGAGGACCAGGAGCAGCGCTGCCCGCAGATGCCGGACATCGCGGCCGGCAAGTCAGATCGGAACACGCCGGTGTCGGCCACCGTCGATGGCTACGAGGATTACACCCTTTTCAATGCGGCTCGTGACTACAACGCCGTGCCGGGGCAGCTGTCCGCTGCTCTCGCCGACATGGGCCACTCCTGTTCACTGGCGATCGGCGCCGGCGCGGCAACGGCACTGGCGGACGCACAAGGGAATGTGCCGAAGTACCTGCCGGCCGGCAGCGTCCCCGACTCCCTCGATGAGTGTCCACTCACCATGGTCGACCTCGGCGCACTAGGAGATTCCGGCTGGATTCCCGGCTCGGATTCCACCGTGGCGACAAGCGGGGGCGACGCGAGCAATGTCCTGCCTGGCCAGGAGCCAAAGCGGGACGACGGCACCGCCGACGCGCCCGCCGCACCAGAACCAACCGCCGAAGAGGTCGCCCGGGCAGCGGACGCGCTGCACGAGCGGCAGCTCAGCGCTGCAGATGCAGCACTTGGCAAGTACCTTGCCAGCACGCCTGAGAACACCGCGGTGATGGTGACCGGGCTATCCGACTCGTCCGGCGATCCCGCGTTGCGGGCCGTGATGGTCAGCCAGCCTGGTGGCAATGAAGGACTGCTTACATCGGCGTCGACCCGGCGCGAGGGACTCGTTCAGCTGACCGATATGACGCCGACAATGCTGAACCTGATGGGGTACGGCCGGGACGGCGACTTCATCGGCACCCCCGCCCAGTACGCGAAGAAGACCACCGAAATCACCGATGACGATACGCCGAACGTCGCCACGATAGACAGTGTGAAAGCGTTGCGGATTCAGGCGACCGCCTCGTCTATCGTGCACGGCAGCACCGGGACGTTCTCGATCTTCCTCGACACGCTGCACTACATCTTCTTCGGCCTGCTCGGCATCGGGCTGTTCGCCGGATGGCGAAGCTCGAGACTGAATCGCGCCGCGGCATCCAGCGGCCGGGCTTCCGCGCTGGCCTGGGTCGGACTCGTCCTTGCCGCCATCCCGCTGGGTTCGTTCCTGGCGAATCTGGTGCCGTGGGCCGACAGCACCTCGCCGCGACTTGCCCTGCTCGGCAGCCTGGTCGTCGCGACCGCAGCCGTGCTGGCCGTGGTGCTCGCCGGCCCCTGGCGCCGATCCTGGCTCGGCCGGGTCGGTGCGCTCGGACTGCTGACGGCGATCACCCTTGGCGTGGATGTGGCCGCGGGCTCGCAGCTTCAGCTCAACTCCTTGCTCGGCTACAACCCGATCGTCGCGGGTAGGTTCTACGGTCTCGGCAACATGGCCGTGGCGCTATTCATCGTCGGCGCCCTGATGGGAACTGCCGCGGTTGTTTCGCCGCTGGTTCGGACCGGCCACAGCCGTCGCGCCGCCCTGGTCTCGGCGGCCATCGGGGTTGCCTGCGTCGGCGTGCTGGGCAATCCATCGTGGGGCGCGAAGTTCGGCGGAACCATTGCCGCGCTGGCCGGTTTCATCGTGCTCGTGCTGATGCTGCTGAAGATCAGGCTGAATTTCCGCCGGTTGCTGATCGTCGGGGTTGTCGCCCTCGCCGCGCTGGTCGGGATTGCCGGCCTCGACTACCTGCGGCCGGCGGAACAGCGGTCACACTTCGGCCTGTTCTTCGGCCAGTTGCTGGATGGCGAGGTCTTCGGCGTGCTGGGCAGGAAGCTCACCGCAAACCTGTCGATCATCTCGATCAACCCGCTGCTGTCGCTGATAGTGCCATGCGCTCTGCTTGTGCTGGGCTTGTTCCTTGGATGGTGCTACCGCTGGCAACGCACCCGGCGCCTGAGCCAGCGGTGGGCCGGCGTCCTGCCGAGCGTCCTTGATGACTCCGCGGCCATCCGGGCCGGGTTCTGCGCCACGATGCTCGCCCTGCTCGCCGGTCTGGTGATCACCGACTCGGGGATCGCAGTTCCGGCCACCGGCCTGATGCTGTTGATTCCGACGCTTGTCGCGCTGAATGCGGGCAAGGTCAAGGAGATGACCTCCGCCGATAGCCCGCCGCCGGTGAAACGGGCGACAGCGGCCGGAAGCGTCGGAGGCACGAAATGACGCCGGGCCTGCTGCCCACCCGTCCGCGACGGGCGGCGGTTTTGCACGGTCGCCGGCGACGGTTGATAGTGCTGCTACTGATTCTCGCCGCGACGGCCGGAATCGGCGTGCAGGGCGCTACGGCCGCGCAGTCGGCCTCGGTCGCGCAGTCGACTTACCCCGCACTGCCGGCCCAGCTGCCCCGGGTTTCCCCGAAAGTAGCTGATGACCAGCCAAACACCCTGTTTGTCGGGGTCGCCGGCCTGACCTGGCAGGATATCTCGCCGGAGACGACGCCCACCCTTTACCGCCTGGCCCAAACCGGCTCGGTCGGCAGCCTGACCGCTCGGAGCGTGCGGGCATCGAGCTGTCCGGTGGACGGCTGGCTCGGCCTGAGCGCAGGACGCCGCGCCGCGGACGTCCCGGCCGCGTCATGCCGGATGCCGGCCGAACCGGAAACGTCGGCGGTGCCGAACTGGTCCAGCTACCTCGAGCGGGCCAAGGCAGATCACTACGATGCCAAGCCTGGGCTGCTCGGCGATCGCCTCGCCGGCCTCGAGACGGCGGCGATCGGCCCCGGCGCCGCGATTGGGCTCGCAAATCGGGACGGCCTGATCGAGGACTACTCCCCCGTTCCGGCAGCGACCGGCGCACTGCAGAATCTGGTCTCCACCAAGCTGGACCGGGTTGACCTGCTGGTGCTCGACCTCGGTAACGCTGCGGGGACCGGGAGCCCGGCAGCACATCAGGAACAACTCCGCACGATCGACCAGCGGTTAGGCTCCGCGCTGGCCGGCGCTGGCTCGGGCACATCCGTTATGGTGGCCAGCCTGGCCGATGGTTCGGGCACGGCACAGATGCAGTTCGCCGCCACCCAGACGCCCGACGTCCCGCCTGCACTGCTGACCTCGCAATCGACCAGGCAGCCGGGTTTGATCCAGGCCCTCGATTTCACCCCAACCCTGCTCGCCCAGTTCGACCGCGACGTTCCGGAAAGCCTGGCCGGCGCGAGGCTCACCCCGGTGGCACACTCACCCGAGTCGGCAGCCGAGCGGATCCAATCGATGCACGACCGGCAGAACGCGGTCCACGCCCAGCTCAACCTCAGCGTCTGGTTCTTCCCAGTCTTCTGCTTCCTGATGATCGGCCTCGGAGCCACAGCCGTGTTCACCGTGCGCAATCACCGGGAAAGAGTCCTGCCGCTGGTGAAATCCGTCGGCCTGTTCTTCGCCTCTGTGCCGATTTCGACGTACCTGGTCAACCTCGCGCCCTGGGAACGAGCCGCGAACGCGGAATTCGCCATGATCGGCTGGATAGTGGCATTCGCCGGAGTCCTGACCGCAGTCGCCCTGCTGGGACCGTGGAAACGGAAACTGATCGGGCCACTAGGGGCCGTCGCGGCGGTGACAACGGCAACACTCGCAATCGATGTGCTGACCGGCTCAAGCCTGCAGATGTCGACACTGATGGGCGAGCCGCTGCTGACCGCCTCGCGGTTCTACGGCATCGGAAATTCCGCCTATGCCCTGTTCACGACGGCACTGGTGCTGAGCATCGTCGCGTTGCTGCAACTCCCCTACTTCGCCAAACGCCCGGCGGTGCGGGCCGGTGTCGTGATCGTGATCGGCATCCTTGCCGCGATCCTGCTCGGCACCCCCGGACTCGGCACCAAGTTCGGTTCGATTCCAACCATTGTGATCGGCTTTGCACTGCTCACCCTGGCAGCGGCCGGGCTGCGACTGACTATTCGGCGCGCCGCGATCATCGTCGTTGGCGCAGCAGCGCTGATGGTGGCGCTGTTGTACCTGGATTGGCTTCGTCCGGTCAGCGATCGCACGCACTTCGGCAGATTCTTCGCCACGATCCTCGAGGGTGAAGCGGGCGGCGTGCTCTGGCGCAAGGTCGACATGAACATGGCGATCCTGACCCAGAACTGGATGACGTTGCTGCTGCCGATCGCGGTTGCCCTGGTCGTGCTGCTGGTAGCGGCGCCGGCCAGGTTCAGGCTGCCCACCCTGACCCGCGCGTACCAGACAGTTCCGCTGCTGAAGACCGGCCTGCTGTCGCTGTTTGTGCTGCTGATCCTCGGATCGATCTTCAATGATTCGGGGATCGTGGTCCCGGCGGTCGGCATCCTGATGCTGATCCCGGCGATAGCGCACGTCTCGGCGGCCCAGGCAATGCTTGACGATGCCGGCGCCACCCCGCCGACGACCAACGTCCGGTCGCTGTCGGCCTCGACGCCGCGCTGAGCATTGAGCCCGATGGTGAGTCGTGCCTTTGGCGGCGAAACGTCGGAAATAACTGAAGTTCGACACCTTAGCCACGACTGACGCGTCACGGCAGCAACGCAGGCACGGTGCTCATTTTCTCCAGGTCGAGCAGGAACCGCTTACGGTCGACGCCGCCGCCATACCCGGTCAGCGAGCCATTGGCGCCGATCACCCGATGACAGGGCACCACGATGCTGATCGGGTTACGGCCGTTCGCCAGGCCGACGGCGCGCACTGCCTGCGGATTTCCGATCCGGGCGGCTAGTTGCGCATAACTTATCGTCTGTCCATACGGAACGTCGCACAGCGCCTTCCACACCAAACGCTGGAATGGCGTGCCCCGGCCGGCATGCGGCAGGTCGAACTCGGTTCGCTCTCCGGCGAAGTACTCCTGGAGTTGATCGATCGCGGCGCCGAACTCGGCGCGTGCCCACGCACCGGTCAGCGGTTCCCCGAATGTTGCCGCGTCCGGCGCATGCCGGTGCTCAGTCATGTACAGTCCGGTCAGGCCGGCCCGGCATCCGACCAGAGTCAACTCACCGATGGGCGACTCGATCACGGTGAAATTCACGATTGCTCCTGACCTTCCTGTCCGGGTAGCTGGTTGATGGCGTGCGGCGCCACGGTCCACAGATATTGCACCGCATAGGCGCGGAAAGGCCGCCAATGCAGCGAGTACTCCTGGAGCGCCGGCAAACCGGTTGGCAGGCCGAGAGCGACGGCTGCCTTCTTGATGCCCAGATCGCTGGCGATAAATGCATCGGGGTCGCCCAGCGCCCGCATCGCGATACTCTCTATCGTCCACGGCCCGATGCCCGGCATCGTGGCAAGTACGTCGCGGGCACGTCCCCAATCTGCGCCCGGTCCGAGCTCGAGTTCAGCTGCTGCCAATGCCCGCGCCATCGCCCGCACCGTGTCCCTGCGGCGTGCCGGCATGGCGAGCAGGTCGTCAGCCGCCTCGCTGATCGCCGCGGCCGTCGGAAAAACGTGGGTCAGGCCGCCATCCGGATCGTCCACCGGTTCTCCCAGCGCTTCAACCAGGCGCCAGGCATGGGTGCGGGCCGCCGCGGTCGATACCTGCTGCCCGAGCACCGCACGGATGGCGAACTGCTCGCCATCCAGAATGCGCGGCACTCGCCTGCCCGGTCCCGCGTCGATAAGCGGCGCAAGCGCAGGATCGGCGGCAAGGGTCGAATCGATCAGCTCAGGATCCGCGTCGAGGTCAAGCAGCCAGCGGCAGCGGCTGATCGCCGCAGCCAGGTCGCGAACATCGGCGAGGTTCACCGTGCAGACGATGTAGTCGGGTTGCGGGCGCAGCGCCACGATGCCGGTGCCGCGGGGTAAACGCAGAGTGGCCCGATAGGCCCCGTCGTGCCAGCCCTCAATGCCCGGAACGCCGGTCGCCACGAGGTGCCCGAACAGGTTGCTCGGGTTGAGTGGCTTCCGAAACGGCAGCCGCAGGGCGATGCTCCCCCGGACCGCAACCGACGGCTGGTTCGCCGCCCTCCGTAACTCACCGGGAGTCATCGCGTACACCGCAGTCATGGTGTCGTTGAAACTCCGGATGCTGTTGAAGCCGGCGCTGAAGGCGATCTCGGTTATCGAACGGTCGGTCGATTCCAGCAGCACCCGCGCCGTCTGCGCCCGCTGGGCTCGAGCCAGGGCGAGCGGGGTTGCACCGAGCTCCTGGTATAGCTGGCGCTCAATCTGCCGCACGCTGTATCCGAGGCGCCGAGCCAGCCCGCCTACTCCTTCGCGATCCACCACCCCGTCGGAAATCAGCCGGACTGCTCTCGCCACCAGGTCGCTGCGCAGATTCCAGTCAGGCGCTCCGGGCGTCGCATCCGGCCGACAGCGCTTGCACGCCCGGAATCCGCCGGCCTGCGCGGCGGCCGCGCTCGGATAGAAGCGCATATTTCTGGCCAGCGGAGTACGTGCCGGGCAACTAGGCCGACAGTAAATTCCGGTGGTCAGCACCGCGGTGTAAAACCTGCCATCGAAGCGGGCGTCCTTGCCCTGCACCGCCTTGACACAGCCATCCTCGCCCAACTGTTCTATCTGCATGGCTCCATTCTGTCCGCTGCGCACGTTCGGGACTAGCGAAAAAACGACAGCGCAGTCAATCACAGTCAGTGCAGACGTTTAACGACAGCGAAAGCGACTACACCAGAGCCTGCCCGTCCCACAGCGCCTCGGCGGTCTCCCGGACGTTGCCGTCCGAGCCGACGTAGAGGAATCGATCGAAGTCTCGCGCAAACCACCGATCATGGGTAACCGCGACTACGGTGCCTTCGAAGAAGTCCAGGGCCCGTTCCAGCGCCTCGGCAGAGTCGAGGTCCAGGTTGTCCGTCGGTTCATCCAGTAGCAACAGGGTCGCCCCGGACAGCTCGAGCAGCAGGATCTGGAACCGGGCCTGTTGGCCGCCGGAGAGATGTTCGAAGCTGCGCTCTGCCGCATGCGCCAGGCCATAACGGTCGAGCGCGCGGCTCGCCGCCTCCCGCGCCATCCCGTTCCGGTGTTCGTCGCCGCGGTGCAAAATCTCAAGCAAGGTGCGCCCTACCAGCTCGGGGTGAGCGTGGGTTTGCGCGAACCATCCGGGCCGCACGCGGGCGCCCAGCCGCGCCGTCCCGCTGTGCTCGACCGGTGCGATCTCGATATCACCGACCGGCCGATGTTCGATGTCCGGGTCGCTGCCCCCGGCGGCGAGCAGACGGATCAGGTGGGACTTCCCGGTGCCGTTCGGTCCAAGTACCGCGACCCGGTCGCCGAAGAAGACCTCGAGGTCGAATGGGCGCAATTGCTCCCGGTTGTGCGACGTGCCCAGGCCGAGCAGCTGAAGATTCTGGCAGACGATGGCCCGCTTGCCGGTCCTGCCTCCGCGCAGCCGCATTTTCAGGCTCTGCTCCGGCGGCCGGACCTCGGGCGGCCCTTCGTCGACGAAACGCCGGAGCCTGGTCTGCGCTGCCTGATAGCGTGCCGCCATATCCGAGTTGTACGCGGCCTTCTGCTTGTACATCTGCACCAGCTCGCGCAGCTTGGCATGTTCCTCATCCCAGCGCCGGCGCAGTTCCTCGAGCCGGGAGTTCCGGTCGTCCCGGGCAGCGCGGTACGTGCCGAACCCGCCGCCGTGCACCCACGACCTCGCACCGGCGGCACCGGGTTCCAGGGTGATGATCCTGGACGCCGCGTTGCTGAGTAGCTCTCGGTCGTGCGACACGAAGAGCACAGTCTTTTTCGAGTTGCGCAGCTTGTCTTCCAACCAGCGTTTGGCCGGAACATCGAGAAAGTTGTCCGGCTCGTCAAGCAAGAGACATTCATCCGGGCCGGTGAACAGCGCCTCCAGTGCCAGCCGTTTCTGCTGGCCACCGCTGAGCGTGTTGACGGCCCGCCACCGGCACTCGTCGAATTCGAGACCGAACGCCGCCATGGTGACCTTCGACCACACTGTCTCCTGCTCGTATCCGCCGGCATCGCCCCAGTCGGCGATCGCCTGCGCATATCTGAGCTGCGTCGGTTCGTCATCGGTCGCCATCAGCTCCAGCTCGGCGGCGTCCAGGGCGCGTGCAGCATCGCGGATCGCCGCCGGCGCAAGGTCTATCAGCAGGTCACGCACGGTGGAATCATCGCGGAGCTGGCCGATGAACTGCCGCATGACGCCCAGGCCACCACGACGCGTTACCGCGCCGTCCTGGCCGGGCAGATCACCGGCGATCAAACGCAGCAGAGTCGTTTTGCCTGTCCCATTCGGGCCGATCAGCGCCGCCTTGACCCCATCGCCAACCGTGAAGCTGACCTCCGAGAGCAGCGGACTGCCATCGCCAAGCCGGAAGTTGATGTTATTGACGTCGATGTAGCCCACGGAGATCGATTCTGCCCTGTAACAGGAGCACATTGCTACCGAATTACGCCGCCCTGGGGTCGGTTGCGGCGTCGAGCGATCAGCAGAGCAACCGCCCCGGCAAGCAGCAGAACGCCGGAGAGCCCGAGTGCCAGGCTCACGTCCGAGCCGGTGCGGGGCAGATCCTCGTCCCGTCCATCGGCTGAAGTCTCGCTTCCGGTCGTTCCGCTGTCGCCGCCTTCGGTACTGCCTTCCGTGCCGCCCTCGGAATCACCGGCGCTGTCGCCGCCCTCGGTGCTGCCTTGCGTTTCACCCTCGGAATCACCGGTGCTGTCACTGCCTTCGGTGCTGCCTTCCGTTCCGCCCTCGGAATCGCCTGGGCCATCGGCCGGGACCACGTCCACGTCGATGCTCACCGAGCGTGGCAACGGCAATGGATTGTTATCGAAGAACGGTCCCTGATCCGGACGCAGCGCGAGCGAAAAGCGCAGCGTATAGCTGCCTGGCTCCACGCCATCACCCGGCGTGACAGTGATCGGCAGGGTGTTCTCACCGCGGGTGAAGCCATCCGGCAGCTCCGCGCTGTCCCCGGCAGCTCGGTCTGCCGATTTTCCGGGCTGGCCGATGGCGATGCTGAAGCCTTCGGGAGCGTCCGCCGTCAGGGTGTAGCCGTCGGGAAGATCCTCGGTTGCCGTGGCGTTGAAGGCGAATTCAGCTGGTTCCCCGGCCTCGATCGTCGGGCTTTTCCCTTCCGAGGTCACCCTGGCATCTAGTTTCTTGGTGGCGATGATGTCACGGGCGGTGTCGGCCTGTCGCTCCTGCTTGTCCGGCGAGACCGGTGACTCGGCAGCGAAATAGTCCCGCCAGGCGTCGAAGTCGATGGTGCCGGAGTCTTCCCAGGTCCCCTTGGTGAACGAGCCGAAGTTGTCACCTCCGGTGGCCAGGAAGCTTAGCGTCGCAACCCGGTACGTCCGCGAGGGGTCGATCTTTTCTCCGTTGACCTCGACCGACACAACGCGCTTGCCCTTTTCCGCCGCGGAGTCATAGACCACGTTCAATTGTTCGGATATGCCAAGATGCAGGAACGGCCTGGACGACCCCTCAGGCTGCCACTGCTCTTCGAACAGACCGATCACGTCGGCACCGCGCATACTGACGACGCCCAGTTGATTCGCGAACGGCAGCACCGCATTGAGCTCGGCGACCGTCACCTCGCCATTGCCGTCATAGAGCAGATCGTCGCGGAGGCCGCCGGGATTGGTGATACCGAAATCGGCCTCGGCGATCGGGCTGTCCTCAATTCCGGCCTTGAGCGCATCAGCGACCAGATTGCCAAGGGTCGATTCCGCTCCCCGATTTTCCTTGCCGTCCGACGTTTCCGCCCGCTTGATGTCCTCGGTGATCGCGCCTACTTTCACGCTGCCGGTCTCCTCGGCCTTCGCTTCGGCGTCGGCCAGGATCGACTCGACCTCTTTCACGGTCGGGTCGGAGAAGGTGCTGTCCTTCGTCGGCAGGTTCTTCACCGTGGCTGCATCCCAGCTGCCGTCACCGTTGGATTCCAGCACGATCTGACCGAGATTGTTGCCGTATTCACCTGTCTGCACAACAGGTCGGGTGCGGTCGCCGTCCGCGACCGGGGCTTGCCAGGCGTATTCCTTGTGGGTATGACCGGTGAAGATCGCGTCGACATCCGCGCTGCTGTTCTTCACGATGTCGGCGAACTCCGAGTCCCTTGCCAGCTGCTCCTCCAGCGTCGTATCGCTTTCGCTTTCGGTCGCGCCGGCATGCGCCTGAAGCACGATGGCGTCGGGCTGCTCGGCTTCCGGCAGGTCATTCAGTTCCTCGACGGTTTTGTTGATCGCCGGAACCGGTGCGCCGAACTCGATGTCCTCAATTCCTCCGGGGCTGACCAGGCTCGCTGTCTCCCGGGTGACGACGCCGATCACCGCGACGTCGACGTCGCCGACCGTGACGAGCGCATAGGGATCCAGGGCGGGCTGCGAGGTGCCCTTCTTGTAAACGTTGGCGCCGAGGTAGTCGAAGTCCGCCGCAGAGGCGACCCGTCCGGTCAGATCGTCGGTTCCCTTGTCGAATTCATGGTTACCGACCGCTGACGCATTCAGCTGCAAGGCGTTGAGGATGTCGATCGTCGGCTTGTCGCCCTGACTGGACGATACGTACGTCGAGGCGCCGATATTGTCGCCCGCGGATAGAAAGGCCGTATTAGACACATTTCCGCGCTGTTCCTGCACGGTGCGGGCCAGAGCGACCGAGCTTTCAGCGATCCGGCCATGGAAGTCATTGATGTTCAGCAGCTGCAGCTTGGTGCCTTCAGGTGCAGCGACGGCGGCCGGATCCTGAACTGCCAATGCCGGCGTCGCAAGGCTTCCGGCGATCAGCGCGGTGACGGCGAGGGCACAGCCGCGCCCAAGGGGATATCGGGGCATGAGGGGCTCTTTCATTCTTAGGTTCGCGGGGACGATGAACTCAGCCTGCCAGCCGAGCACAACGCCGCGCTACCGAAAGTCTGAAAACAGTATGAACGCAAGGCGAAGATCGTGCCCGGCGGCTATTCGTCAGTCGGCTTCGTCGTTGGTCACCCGGCTCGCCCGGGTGAGCGCCGCACGCTCGGCAAGCAGTGCGTCCGAGGGATAGCGCACCTCCTCCAGCACCAGCCCGTGCGCCCGCGAGACATACATCGGCGATTCCTTGCTGGCGTTGGCCAGCAGCTCCTGGGGCCAGGTCACGTCTCGCGTGCCCTGACCAACCTTGAGGCAGGCGCCAACCATCGCGCGCACCATATGGTGACAGAAGGCATCCGCCTTCACGATGGCGGTGATCATCCCGTCCGGTCCGCGTTGCCAGTCGAAGTCCAGCAGGGTGCGGATCGTGGTCGCACCTGGCCGCGGTTTGCAGAACGACAGGAAGTCGTTTTCGCCGACCAGGGACCTGGCCGCGGCCGACATGGCTGCCACGTCGAGCCGCTCACGAAGTATCAGGGTGTGCGAGCGCCGAAGCGGGTCAACGATGTCTGGCGCGTCCGCGATTGAATAGCTGTAGCGCCGCCAGAGCGCGCCAAAGCGGGCGTCGAAACCTGCCGGCGCCTCGCTCGCTCGATGGATAGCGATGTCGTCGGCGCGCACAGCGCCGAGTGCGCCGGTCAGCCGGCGAACCATGCCCTCACCCGCCGGCCTAGCCGCACGGCCCGGCATCTTGTGCCACGCTTCACGGCTGAGGTCGAAATGAATCTCCTGCGCCCGGGCATGCACGCCGGCATCCGTCCGTCCGGCAACTACCGTCGCCACCGACTCCCGGGTGATCCGGGCCAGTGCCTCCTCGAGGATGCCCTGCACCGTGCGCCGGCCAGGCTGCTTGGCCCAACCGGAGAATCGAGTGCCGTCATAACCGAGAACCAGGCGCACGCGTTGCTTTCCCTCCGGCACCTCGTAGTCCCTCACTGCTGGCTCCCGTCAACGCCGGGAACGTTCCCGGTGAGCTCGCCTCGGCGCTCGTTGTCCGCTGACCGGAACGGAAAAGTACTCGCCGGGGCAAACCTGCTGCCGAGTATCCGGCCGGTCAGGGTGTTGCGCCGGGCATTGAACCGCTCGACGTGCACGTTGTAGTAGCGAGCCGACGCAGCAATCCGGCCGTCCAGACGGACGAGTTCATGCCGTAGCGCCGAGCCGGCCTCGTCCCGGTTCTCACGCATGGTCCGAGCCCGGTCAGGCCCGACGCCAAGCAGCACGCCGGAAAACTCCTGTTCGAGCTGACCGCGTTCTTCCAGTGTTCCTGCAGACAACGCGCGCTCACGAACCGACATCACGGACTCGATCAGGGCGGTTGAGCGGTTGCCATCGCGGCGGACGGCTGCCAGGAAATCGGGCACGATCTCATGCCGCTGCGCAAGAGTCCGCTCAAGCTGGCGCCTGGCCTCTCCGACCAGATCGTTCAGCATCGACAGCCGGTTGTACCCAAGCACTCCGGCCACCACTAGTCCAATGATGAGCGTCAGCACGAGGGCGCCACCGACGCCAAAGATCACGCCGTCCATCGGCTCCGGTCTTCGTACATCCGTCAACTACCTCGCTCGCATGCCTGGAAGGGGTGTTTCCCCGCCTACGAGCTTATCGGGATCCGCAACGGCACCGCGATCGGCATCCGGGGTCGGCGGGCCAAAACGAAACGGTCCACTTTCACGCCGACGTCGTCACTTACTAGTGACGACGTCGGCGCAAGGGTGGACCGTTTCGCTTCCCGCTACCCGGGGACGACGCTCAGGCGGCGTTCCGCTGCTGCTCGGTCGTTGCCGGCTCGACCAGGAACTGGGTGTACGCAGCTATGGTCAGGAATGTCGGCAGTTCCTCGGCCAGGGCGACCTGGCGGAAGACGCTCACCGCATCATCGAACCTGTCTTCCGGTTGCCGGTCAAGTGCGCCGAGTTCCTGCTCGATCAGTCTTTCGACCTCGCCGACAGTGATCGCGGTGCCCTCTGCTGTGCGAGCCTCGTGGTGGATCCACTGCCACACCTGAGACCTGGAGATCTCCGCCGTGGCGGCATCCTCCATCAGGTGATCGATTGCTACGGCACCGTTACCCCGCAGCCACGCCTCGATGTAGCGCAGCGCGATCCGCACGTTCGAACGCAGGCCCTCATCCGTCACCACGGACGTGATCGAACCGAGGTCAACCAGTTCGGCCGCGGTGACGCTCACGTCGTCGCGCTGGCGTGACACCTGATTCGGACGACTTCCGAGCACCTGATCGAAGACGGCACGGGCGGTCGGGATCAGATCCGGGTGCGCGACCCAGGTTCCGTCGTATCCGTCGTTGGCCTCCCGGGTCTTGTCCGCGTGCACCTGTTCGAGAGCGCGTTCGGTGACTTCGGGATTCCGCCGGTCAGGGATGAAGGCACTCATTCCGCCGATGGCGTGCGCTCCCCTGCGGTGGCAGGTTGCGACCAGCAGCTCGGTGTATGCCCGGATGAATGGCGCGGTCATCGTGATGTTCTTCCGGTCAGGCGTGACGAACCGTGCCCGGTTCCGGAAGTTCTTGATGATCGAGAAGATGTAGTCCCAGCGACCGGCGTTCAACCCTGCGCAGTGGTCGCGCAGCTCGTACAGGATCTCTTCCATCTCGAAGGCCGCGGTGATGGTTTCGATCAGCACGGTGGCCCGAATCGTCCCCCGGCGGAGCCCGACGTACTCCTGGGCGAACTCGAACACCTCGTTCCACAGCCGCGCTTCCAGGTGGTTCTCCAGCTTCGGCAGGTAGAAGTACGGTCCGCGCCCCTGCTCGATCAATGCCTTCGCATTGTGGAAGAAGAACAGCCCGAAGTCGACCAGCGAAGCGGACGCGGACGTACCCTGCCCGAAGCGGTCGAAGTAGCGCAGGTGCTTCTCGGTCAGGTGCCAACCGCGCGGCCGGACAACGATGGTCGGCGTCTCGGCGCCAACCGAGTAGTGCTTGCCCGCCTCGTTGGTGAACTCCAGCTCACCTCGAATCGCATCCCGCAGATTGACCTGTCCCTCGATCACGTTCGCCCAGGTCGGCGAGGTGGCGTCCTCAAGATCGGCCAGCCAGACCCGCGCGTCCGAGTTCAGGGCGTTGATCGCCATCTTCTGGTCGACCGGGCCGGTGATTTCCACCCGGCGGTCCTCCAGTCCCGGCCCTGCGCCGGCTACCTTCCAGGCCGGATCGTTCCTGACCGATGCCGTCTCGGGTCGGAAGCCGGGGTTGCGACCGTTGCTGAATTCCGCGCGCTGCTTCTGCCGGTCAAGCAGCCTGTCGTGCCGGACACCGGCGAAACGGGAGTGCAGCTCCGCGATGAAGGCCAATGCCTCCGGGGTCAGTATCTCCTCGTACCGCGGGCCCAGCGGTCCGCGAATCTCAATCCTGGACATCTTTTTGCTCCTGGTACTAGTTCTGCGTCTGAGTGGTTAGAACTGGGCGGTTTCGGTCGAACCGGCCAGCGCGAGTGTCGCGCTGTCGGGGTTCAGCGCCGTGGATACCCGGTCGAAGTAGCCGGTTCCCACCTCGCGCTGATGACGGGTGGCCGTGTAACCGTCGCGCTCAGAGGCGAACTCGGCCTCCTGCAGCTCCACGTAGGCAGTCATCGCGTCGCTGGCATAGCCCTTGGCTAGCTGGAACATCGAATGGTTCAGCGCGTGGAAGCCGGCAAGGGTGATGAACTGGAATGCGTACCCATAGCTGGCCAGCTCCTTCTGGAACCGGGCGATGGTGGCATCGTCCAGGTGCTTCTTCCAGTTGAACGATGGCGAGCAGTTGTAGGCAAGTTTCTTGCCCGGGAACTCCGCGTGGATCCGTTCCGCGAACTCCCGCGCCAATTCGAGGTCCGGCAGCGAGGTCTCCACCCAGAGCAGGTCCGCATAGGGTGCGTAGGCCAGGCCACGGGAGATCACTGTGTCGAAGCCAGGTGTGGTGCGGAAATAGCCCTCCGCGGTGCGTTCCCCGGTGAGAAATGGCTGGTCCCGCTCATCGACATCGGACGTCACCAGGTCGGCGGCGAGTGAGTCGGTGCGAGCGATGATCACGCTCGGGATACCGGCGACATCCGCGGCCAGCCTTGCGGCGTTCAGCGTGCGAACATGCTGCTTCGTCGGAATCAGCACCTTGCCGCCAAGATGTCCGCACTTCTTTTCGCTGGCCAGCTGATCTTCCCAGTGCACGCCGGCCGCGCCTGCCTCGATCATCGAGGTCATCAACTCATAGGCGTTCAGCGGGCCGCCAAACCCTGCCTCGGCGTCGGCGACGATGGGTGCCAGCCATTCCCGGTCGGGCACGCCGCCATTCTCGCTGCACTCGATCTGGTCGGCGCGCAGCAGCGCGTTGTTGATCCGGCGGACGACGGCGGGCACCGAGTTGGCCGGATACAGGCTCTGGTCCGGGTAGGTCTGCCCCGAAAGGTTCGCGTCAGCGGCGACCTGCCAGCCGGAGAGGTAAATTGCCTTCAGGCCCGCTTTCACCTGCTGCACCGCCTGGTTCCCGGTGAGTGCGCCGAGGGCCGCTACCCATTCCTCGCTATCCATCAGCTCCCAGAGCCGCTGCGCTCCGCGCCGGGCCAGAGTGTGTTCTTCGGTAACGGAACCGCGCAGGGCCAAGACATCCTCGGCCGTGTAGTCGCGACGGACACCATTCCAGCGTGGATTCGTATCCCAGTCGCGGGTGATCTCTTCTGCCGTCTGGCGGTTCGGATCGCTGTAGGTGCTCATGTTTCCTCCGTTAGTACTTCGTGCCTTCACCGGCACGTTTTGCTGGCGTGACCCCAGTCTTTCGGAAGAACAACCCTTCTTGCCCGGCTTTCTCGACAGAAATTTCACGATTCTTCTATTGCGTAGAAATTGTCTGCGTGCGAGCCTTAGGCATGCCAACTATTCAGCACCAAACAGCGCCTGAAACACCGGACGGCGTCGAGTCTGCCGGCGAACAGGTCACCGACGCACTGACGATCGGACGAAGAATCCGGCATCTGCGCACGCTCCGAAAGCTGACCCTGGAGTCGCTTGGCGATGCCATCGGTCGGGCGCCATCGCAAATTTCGATGATGGAGAACGGAAAGCGCGAGCCGAGCCTCGCGATGCTCCGCACGCTTGCCGCGGCGCTGTCGGTCACCGTACCCGAGCTGCTTGACCCGGCACCGGCCGATGAGCGGGCGGCGATGGAGATCGAGCTGGAGCGGGCCCAGCGCGGACCGCTGTTTGCGGCGCTCGGACTTCCGCAGGTCCGGGTGGGCAAGTCACTTCCGGCCGATGCGTTGCAGACCATCGTCGGGCTGCAACGAGAGATCGAGCGCCTGCTCACCCAGAAGGCGGCGACACCGGAAGAGGCACGACGGGCGAACGCCGAGCTGCGCGAGACGATGCGGGCCCAGGACAACTACTTCCCGGAGCTGGAGGAGCACGCCGCCGAACTACTGACCGCGGTCGGACACTCCGGCGGTCCGCTCACCCAGCGAGTCGCCGGAGACATGGCTTCGCACCTCGGCTTCTCGCTGCACTACGTGCACGACCTGCCCCATTCGACGCGTTCGGTCACCGACACTAAGAACGGCCGGATCTACCTGCCGCAGGATAGTCGTGCCAGCCACGACCCCCGGGCAGCCCTGCTGCAGGCGCTGGCGAGCCACATTCTGCAGCACAGCGCGCCCGCCAACTACGGTGAATTCCTCCGGCAGCGAGTTGAAACCAACTACCTCACCGCGGCGCTTCTGCTGCCGGAAGGCAGCGCCGTTCACGCGCTGAAGAACGCCAAGGAGGCCAGGCAGCTTTCGATCGAGGACCTGCGCGACCACTTCGGTGTTTCCTATGAGACGGCGGCTCATCGGTTCACGAACCTCGCCACCCGCCACCTCGGCATCAATGTGCACTTCATGAAGGTGCATGAGAGCGGTTCGATCCACAAGGCCTACGAAAACGACGGAGTGAACTTTCCAACCGACGCACTCGGGGCCATCGAGGGTCAGCACGTATGCCGGCACTGGACGGCGCGGGTTGTTTTCGACATCGCCGATCGGTTCAGCCCCTACTACCAGTACACCGACACAGGAGCCGGCACTTATTGGTGTACTTCCAAGGTGCTGAGCGGGGAGGACGGCGAATTCTCGGTCAGTGTCGGCGTGCCGTTCTCACAGGTCAAGTGGTTCCGCGGCAGGGAGACCACCGAGCGCTCGGTATCACGATGCCCAGATGCCTCCTGCTGCCGGAAACCTCCCGAGCACCTCGCCGACCGGTGGGCGGATCACTCCTGGCCCTCGGCCCGGACACACGCGAGCCTGCTGGCTGCACTGCCGCCCGGCAGCTTCCCCGGTGTCGACTCGACCGAGGTGTACTCATTCCTGGAAAAGCACGCGCCGTAGCGGGCCGACCCGCGAAACGGTCCGCTTTCTTGCCCAGGGGGTAGGCAATGACCGGGGTGTCAGGGCAGATACCGGACCGTTTCGCCGGTCAAGCCGCCGACCCCGGCCAAGCTAGTAAAACGTGTTACGGTGAATTGTCCCGCCAGAACGCGGGGCGAGCATCGGAAGTACAGCGCAGACGAGGAGTGCATCATGACGGGAGAGGTCCGACTTACGCGGCCGACGACCGGAGTCGAAACAGCATGAGCCTCATTCGGGGTCTCACTTGGGATCATCCGAGGGCCGTCGATTCCATTCATGCCGCAAGCTCGGCCTACTCGGCGCTGAATCCCGGGACGACGTTCGAGTGGACCGCGCGTCCGCTGCACGAATTCGAGGACGTTCCGCTCGACGACCTCGCATCCGGATTCGACGTATTGGCGATCGATCACCCGTTCGTCGGAGACGCCGCGGCGAGTGGCGCACTCACCTCGCTTTCCGCCCTCTTGGGCGCCGAAAAACTCCGCTCCCGCGCCGACGCCTACATCGGCCGCAGCTACGCAAGTTACGAGCGGGAGGGCGAATTGTGGGCCCTGCCCGTTGACGCGGCGTGCATGGTGGCCGCCGTTCGCCTCGACGACGCTCCCGCCGCGGGACTTCCGGAACGCTGGGATGATGTGGTGCCTTTCATCCGCGAACTCGGAAAAGATCGCACGGTGATCGCCGCGAATCCGACGCACCTCTGGGGCACGTTCCTCTCGCTCTGCGAGGCCCACAACGCGGGCACCGTCCCGGATCTTGCGACCGGTCCGAGCTGGTGGCGAACCGGCGGGATCTGCGATGAGGTTGCCGTGCCCGCGCTCGAGCTCATGCGCGAGATCGTCATCGCCTCGGCCACGCGATCCTTGCATCTCGACCCGGTCGCCGTGCTGGACGAGCTCGCCGGCGACGGGCCGGGGGTCTACACGCCACTGGTCTTCATGTACTCGACGTACTCGCTGCGACGCGACGGCCGGGGCGCCGTGTCGTTCCACGCTGCCCCGGCCGTTGGGGAGCAGCCCACCGGAACGCTGACCGGAGGGGTCGGCCTAGCCGTCTCAGGGCGATCGGCCTGCCGGAACGAGGCGGCGGACTTCATTCTGTTCGCGACCTCGGAACACGTCCAGCGCGGCATCTACGCCGAGGCCGGAGGGCAGCCAGCCAGCACGGCCGCATGGCTGGACGGCGCTGTAAACGAGCGGGCGGGTGGCCTCTACCGCAACACAGCCTCGACGATGGAGCTGTCGTTTCTGCGACCGCGCCGCGCCGGGTATCCCGCCTACCAGCGGGCGGCAGCCCACGCGCTTCACGACCTGTTCGAACAGGGCCGATCGGCACAGCACATCGTGTCGACCCTGAACCGGATGTGGGCGGATGTCGCATCGCACTAACCCGCGCAACGAGGTGCGAACCGTCTCGGAGCTCCTCGACCGGGTCTACGCCAGCCACGCCGCCGAGCACGCCCTGCGGTGGGGTGAACGCTGGCTGAGCTTCGACGAGGTAGCGGGGCTGGCCGCCGGCATGGCCCGCGAGCTACTCGACTCGGGTGCTGCGCCCGGCGACCGCGTCGTCGTCTATCTCGAAAACAGTGTATTGGCGCGCCTCGTCGACCATGCCCTGCTCGGGTTCGGGTTCGTACGCGTGGCACTGTCGTCGCGACTGCACCCGCGCGAGGTCGCGGCGATCGTCGACGACGCACAGGCGGCCATCGTGTGCGTCGCAGGCTCACGCGAGCGTGGCGTGCGGGATGCGCTGAACGAGCGGGGATCGGTAGTTCCGGTGCTCGACCTTGGCAACGATGACGCAATCCTCACTCGTTTCTACGGCGCCACGGCCGGCGGCGAAACCCGGGTGTATTCGGGGCCCGGCGACATCGCGATGCTGATGTACAGCTCCGGGACGACCGGCGCGCCCAAGGGCGTAGTGGTCACCCACTCAGCTTGGTTGGCGCAGACCGAGCACGCCCTGTCACATCTGCCACTGATCGGCCCCCAGGATGTCGTCGTGCTCGGCGCCCCGATGCCCCACTTCGGCGGGTCTGTGGCACTCGACTGCGCCATGCGAGGCGCCCGCACCGTAGTCGTCGAGCCGTTCGACGCGTCCCGGGTGCTCGACGCCGTCGAGCGGCACGGTGGCACCGTACTGCCGCTCGTTCCCACCCTGCTCGCCCGGCTGGTCGACGCCCTGCCAGGGCGCGAGGAGTCGGTCGCGACCGTGCGCAGCGTCCCCTACGGCGGCTCGCCGGCGCCGGTCGATGTCCTTGCGCGAGCGGCACGATGCTTCCCTGGCGCCCTCACCCAGTTCTACGGTCTCGCCGAAGCGCTGGCGCCGCTGACGGTACTCACGCCTGACGACCATGATCGTGCGGCCCGCGATCTGGCGGAGCACCCGCACCGGGCCGACGTGGCGCGAACCCGGCTGCAGTCGGCGGGACGCTGGATCCCCGAGATCGAGCATCGCGACGACGACGGGGTGCTGAAGATACGCGGTCCCGTCGTCATGCCCGGATACTGGCGCCGCGACGAGCTGACCGCGTCGGTGCTCAACGACGGCTGGTTCTCGACCGGCGACATCGGGTGCACCGACGATGCAGGCTACCTCCACATCTTCGGACGGCGTTCCGACCTCATCATCTCCGGGGGATTCAATATCCATCCGCGTGAGGTTGAGCAGGTGATCGAGGAGATCGACGGCATCGCCGAGGTGGCGGTCGTTGGCCTGGCCGACGAGCGATGGGGTGAAGGTGTGCACGCCTTCGCCGTCCTCGAAGCCTCGGCGTCGGTTCCCATCTCTCGCGACGAACTGGCAAGGCTCGTACGCGAGGCCTGCCTCGCGCGAATCGCGTCGTACAAGAAGCCCGTTGGCGTGCACGTCGTCGATGCGCTCCCCCGCAACAGTTTCGGCAAAGTCGACCGGGCCGCGCTGCGCGAGGCGTTCCGGCCCGAGTCCACGACCGACCCGCAGAACCCCACGAACGAAATGGAGAACCCCTGATGCAGGCCCTCGACGGAATCCGCGTACTCGACTTCACCCAGATGATGTTGGGGCCGTACGGCACCCAGCTGCTCGGCGATCTGGGCGCGGATGTGATCAAGGTGGAGCGCGCGGAGGGCGAGTGGGAACGCTCGCTTGAGATGATTGGCGAGCTCGTCGATGGCGAGTCCGCGGCCTATCTGGCGATGAACCGCAACAAGCGCTCGCTCGCCCTCGATCTGAAGAACCCGATCGCACGTCAGGCGCTGCTCGACCTCGGCGCAAGTTGCGACGTGGTGGTCGAGAACTTCCGGCCCGGCGTCCTCGCCAGGCTGGGACTTGGCTACGAGGAATTCAAGTCGGTCAAGCCCGACATCATCTACTGCTCGGGATCGGGCTGGGGCCAGGACACGACCTTCGCACGCGAGAACCGCCCCGGCCAGGATCTGCTGATCCAGGCCATGTCTGGGCTTGCGGCGGCAACCGGCCGCCGAACCGACCCGCCGACCCCGGCGGGAACGGCGATTGTCGACCATGCCACCGCTCTCACGCTCGCCAACGGCATCCTCGCGGCATTGGTCGCACGGAGCATCCACGGCATCGGGCAGCGAGTCGAGGTCGACCTGTACTCCACGGCGATCGCTATGCAGTGCCAGGAGATCTCGGCGTTCGTGAACCAGGAGACCGACTACGAACGCTCGACGGAAGGGATCGGCCAGGCCTGGCTGTCAGCGCCGTTCGGCATTTACCAGGCCAGCGACGGCTGGTTGGCCGTAGCGATGGCCCCGCTGGAGACGATCGCCGACGCCGTGGGCGACGCGGCTGTGGCCGCGTTCGATCCGTGGACCGAGCGCGACGAGGCGAAGCGGGCACTTGGATCCGTCCTGGTCAGGCGTCCCATCCAGCACTGGCTCGACGCGTTCGGGTCCCGTGGACTGTGGGCGGCGCGCGTGCGCACCACGCGCGAGGCCGTGGACGAGCTACGCGCCGACGATTCAGACATGATCGTCACTGTGGACGGCCCGGGCGGAACGCCGATCGAATTGATCGGATGCGCTATCCGGATGAGCGAGACACCCTGGCGCCAGCGGCACGCTCCCCCGCGGGTCGGCGAGCACAGCGCCGAGATCCTACGCGAGGTGCTGCCCGAGTCGCAGATCGAGGAACTACTGAAGGAGCAAAATCGATGATCGCCGAATCCAGCGACGAGGTCTCAGTGCACCCGAATCTCCGGCTGCGCGACGTGGGACACGTGCGCATCCTTCGCATTGACCGCGAGGAGAAGCTCGGAGCGTTCTCCAGCTCTCTGGTCGCGGCGATCGGCACGGAGATCGTCCGCATCCGCCAGACGCCCGCGGTGCGGGTGGTGGTGCTCACCGGCACCGGCCGCGGATTTGTCGCCGGAGCGGACATCGAGGAGTACTCCCATGCCTCCGTCGAGGAATTCGAGGAGTACCAGCGACGCTCACGGGCGGTGTTCGATGATCTCGCCCGGCTGCCCCAGGCGACGATCGCCGCCGTAAACGGCTACGCGTTCGGCGGCGGCTTCGAGATCGCGCTCTGCTGCGACTTCATCCTCGCCTCAACGACGGCCCGGCTCGGGCTGCCAGAGATCAAGCTCGGGCTGTTCCCGGGCGGGGGCGGTCCTCAGCGTCTGGTGCGCGAAGTGGGCGCCCGCTGGACCAAGGAACTCGTGATGACGGGCCGCACCGTGTACCCCGACGAGGCCCTGGCTAAAGGGATCGTGACGCGCGTGCACCCGCCGGAGGAGCTCTTGGAGGCGGCTCTCGAGTTCGCCACGGTGCTCGCCGGGCAGCCTCGGAGCGCTCTTCGCGACGCGAAGCATTTGATCGACTCCGGCCGGTCGCAGGACATCGAGACTGCCCTGACCGCAGATCAGTTGGCCCTCGCGCGGTTGTTCCATTCGGAGGACGGCCAGGAGGGGATTCGGGCCTTCATCGAGAAGCGCCCTGCGGCGTTCGGCGACGACTGAGACCGGGCCGGGCCAGCTCACGCTTCCGTGAGCGGGCCCGACTGAGACCTGGCCAGCCAGCTCACGCCTCCGTGAGGGACTCGACAGCCACGGCGCGCGCCCGGGCACGACGGCGGATATGCACGGCGACCCCGATGAGGCCCCCGACCGCGATCAGCTCAAGCGCCACGAGGTAGATCGCCGGAGAGATCAACAGGCCGGTGGAGGAGATCAGCGCGATGACGATGTAGGGGGCAAAGCCGCCGAACGCGGCGTTGGCAATCGCGTAAACGATGCCGAGATAGGTGGTGCGGACCTTCTCCGGCGTGAGCTCGGACAACAGCGCCGGCGTCGGTCCGGCGACGAGTCCCAGCGCCGCCGCGAAAAGTACAAGAGCCACGCCGATGCCCACGAGCGAGCCGTCGATGAGAAGCAAGTAGCAGGGCACCGCAAACACCGCGAGGGCGATCGCGCCCGTCATCATCACCTTCCAGCGGGCCACCCGGTCGGCGAGCCAGCCGCCGAAAACTATGAACACAGCATAGATGGACAGTCCGACGAGTGACGCGGTCAGGCCGTCGGTGATCGGGCGTTCCAGCACACCGTTGAAGAAGGTCGGCAGGAACTGGAGGGTCACGTATCCGCCTGCGGTCCACGACACGATCGCGGCGGTGCCGGCGACGATCATCCGCCAGTTTGCTCGGAACACGTCCTTCACGGGGCTCGTCGCCACCTCACCGCTCTCCTGCAGCTCGATGAACGCCGGAGTCTCGTCGATGTGCCGGCGAATGTACCAGCCGATCAGACCGAACGGAAGCGCCAAAAGGAACGGGATGCGCCATCCGACCGAGTAGAGGAACTCCTCACTCATAGCGGCGGTGAGCGCGGCACCGAGACCGGCGGAGACGGCCAAGGCCACCACGATGCTGGCCGGTTGCGCCGACCCCATCAGTCCCCGTTTCTCGGGCCGCGCGTACTCGAACAGTAGTGAGGCCGCTCCGCCGAACTCGCCGCCCGCCGAGAAGCCCTGGATCAGCCGCAACAGGGTGAGCGCGATCGGCGCGAACACGCCAATCATCTCGTAGGAGGGAAGCAGTCCCATCAGAGTTGTTGCCCCCGCCATCGCCAGGATGACGAAGGAGAGCACCCAGCGTCGGCCGAGGCGGTCGCCGAAGTGCCCGAAGACGAGGGCGCCGACCGGCCGGAGCACGAAGGCGGCGCCGAATACTCCAAGTGTGGCCAGGAGGCCGACCAAACCCGTGGTTTCCGGGAAGAAGACTTTCGCCAGCACGGGCGAGAAATACCCGTAGATTGCGAAGTCGTACCACTCGACGAAGTTTCCGGCGGCCGCCGCAGCGATTATCTTCCCCTTGCCGGTACTCAGTACTGACATCCACTGTCTCCTTTGACTCGGTTGATGGTGCCCGAATTCCGGTCGGCCACACCCTGCTCAGCGTCGCGTTAACACGATTTACCTAATCTAGGACGGCGAGGATTGGCTGTCAACCCTAGGCGCAGGGATTGATTAGTAGTTAGTAACTAGTAATCTATCCCCATGGCTAAACGGATGACTGGTGTTGAGCGGCGAGCTCAGGTGCTGGCGGTCGCGGCGGAGGAGTTCGCCGCGCACGGATTGCACGGTGCGTCGACTGAGGCGATTGCACGGACGGCGGGGATCACCCAGGCGTACGTCTTCCGCATGTTCGGAACGAAGAAGGCACTGTTCTTGGAACTGGTGCAGGGGTCTTTCGATCGCATCATCGACGGGATGCGGACGGCAGCGTCGGGCAAGGATGGGCTGGCTGCCTTATCGGAGCTGGGTCGGGAGTATTACGAGTTGCTGGCCGATCGGACGAACTTGCTGCTGCAGTTGCAGGGCTTTGCTGCATGTGGCGATTTGGAAGTCCGCGACGCGGTGCGCGCCAGTTTCGGCCGCATGTGGGACGTGATTGCGGACGCAACCGGGCTCGAACCGGTGACGGTCAAGTCGTTCCTCGCATTCGGGATGCTGCTGAACGCCGGCGCCGCGCTGGACATAGCGGATCTCGACGAGACCTGGGCCGACGGGCTGCGGACGCGGATCGACTCGGGGTTGTTCGAGCACATCACGACCGAATCGAACCGATGAGCGACAAGACGACCGATGATGCGGCCATTAGCGAGGCCGGTGCTTCTCGGCTGAGCATCGCGTTGGTGTGCGTCGCACTCGTGGTGGCAGTCATCGGCAGCCTCGGCGCTCCGCTCATCACGCCGGTTGCTACCGGTCTGCACGTCTCGTTAAACGCGGCACAGTGGACGTTGACCGTGACGTTGTTCTCCGGCGCCATCGCCGGTCCGCTCCTGGGCAGGCTCGGCAGCGGATCACTGCGGCGACTGGTGATCTTGGTCTGCCTTGCGATCGTGGTGATCGGCGGAGCGCTGACCACGCTCCCTCTGCCGTTTCCGCTTCTGCTGATCGGACGGGGACTGCAAGGAGTCGGGCTGGGCGGAGTCCCGCTGCTGATGAGCGTTGCCCGCGCTCACCTCCCGGCAGAGAAGTCCGCGTCCACGATCGCGACCCTCTCGGTCGTCTCCACAGTCGGAATCGGCGTCGGCTATCCGGTGATCGGCCTGCTCGACCAGCTCGCCGGGCTGCGCGCCGCCTACGGGCTTGGGCTCGTGCTATCCATTGCCGCGCTCGTGATCGCGTGGCTGGTGCTGCCGAAGGAGGCACCCGGACCGCGACCTGGCATTGACTGGCCCGGCGCTCTCCTGCTCTGCCTCGGTACGCTCGGGGCCCTCCTGGTCATCGCCGAGCCCAGCACCTGGAACCGCCCCTGGGTAGGAGCGTCCATCCTGGTGATCACCGTTGTATTCCTCACGGCCTGGGCGGCGGTCGAGTTGCGGACGAGCGTACCGCTGGTCAACCTGCGACTGCTCGGACAACCCGCCGTGCTCCGGGCGAACCTCGCGATGATCGTCGCCGGAATCGGCATGTACCTGCTGTTCAGCCTGCTGACCCGCTACCTGCAAACACCCTCCGGTGCACCGTACGGCTTCGGACTCCCCGGCGTGGCGTCCGGAGCCGCTTTGATCCCGTTTTCCGCCCTCGGCTTCGTCGCCGGGAAAGCGCTCCCCGGACTCATCGCCCGTATCTCCAACCGCTGGGCCTACCTCGTCTCGGCGGCGGCAGTGATGCTCGCCGCCGCGGTGTTTGCCGCCACACTGTTCGCCGCGACCTCCGGGTCACTCATCGCGGTCCTCGTGGCGATGGCCGTGCTCGGCCTCGGAGTCGGGGGCATCTCCGCGGCAATGCCCTCGCTCGTCCTGACCGGGGTGCCCCCCGCTGAGACCGCCAGCGTGCTGGCCATCAACCAGATCGTGCGCAGCATCGGATTCAGCATCGGCAGCGCCCTGGCCGGCCTACTCCTTGCCACCGCCACCCCCGCCGGCGGGCTCCTCCCCACACGCCAGGGGTACATCACCGCCACACTCTGGGCGCTACTGCCGCTCGGTCTCAGCGGCCTCGTGATCCTGATCGGCGGGCGCCGCACGCCGCGGTAAGGGCCGGCCTCCAGACGTCATTCGGCTACTCCGCGTCTGTGCCGCCGCCCGATCGAGCTTCCGCAGGGACATCGGGACGGTGCGGCGGAGGCGCGGTCGACTCACGGATCACGAGGGCAGGAGCCGGCTCCAGCACGCTGATCGTCTGATCTACCTCCTGGCCGGCGAGCAGTCGCATCAGGGTCTCGACCGCCGCTACCCCCATCTCGGCGAGGGCGAGTTTCACCACCGTCAACGAGGGGCTCACGAAATCGGCGAAGCTCATGTCGTGGAATCCGATGACCGACAGCTCGTGCGGCACGCTCAGGCCGAGTTCTTTCGCCGCGCGGATGACACCAACAGCCGCCATGACGTTGTGAACGACCACCGAGGTCGGCAACGGGCCGCGGTCTGCCATCCGCAACAGTCCCACGCGTCCGCTCTCGAGCGTGTGCCCGCCATTACCGACCCACGAGTCGTGGAGATCGAGGCCCGCGTCCCGCAGTGCGGTCTCATGACCCTCGCGCCGGTCTAGTCGCCGCCGGGTCTCTCCATCGAGGAGGAGCACGCCTATGTCGCGGTGCCCGAGCCCGACCAGATGCTGCACCGCCAGGCCGGCCGCCGCGGCATCGTCGACGCTGACACTGCGTTGGCCGGCGGCGCGCTCGTTCACGACCACCGTGGGAAGCGAGGCGGCTGCGGCGCGCGCGACGAACTCGTCGGCCTCAGTGCCGGCGGGAAGCAGGATAAGCCCGTCGATCGCCTTGCTCGTGATCATTCTGCTAAACGTGGCGGGGTCACGGTAGAGCTCGTCGGCATCGGCGAGCATCAGCACTGACCCGTGGGCGGACACGGCCCGCTGCGCGCCTTCGATGATCGCGCTGTAGATCGGATTGCTCACCTCGTGCACCGCGAGCCCGATTGCGCCGGCTCGGGCGCCGCGCAGCGCCTTCGCCGCATGGTTCGGGATGTACTTCAGCTGGGCTGCAGCTGCGAGCACCCGCTCTCGGGTATCAGGACGGACGTGCAGGGTCGGGTCCTCGTTGAGGATGCGCGACACGACGGCGTGGGTGACCCCCGCCTCGCGCGCCACTTCCTTGATAGTCGCCATGCACGCAATGCTACCGACAGGCGCCCGCGAGCCGAACGGCGAAACGGTCCGCTTTCTTGCCCAAGTGGTATGCAATGACCGGGGTGCTAGGGCTGATACCGGACCGTTTCGCCGGTCAAGCGGAACCGTCGTCCCGCTCGCCGAGTCCGCGTGCAGCCAGCGCGTCGCCGGTGGCTTGCGCATAGGCAACCGCATTCACCACGACGGGAAGCAGGACGGCGCGCGGGTTGCGCTCGAGGCCGCGGGCCTTGGCCGAGTCACGCACCTGATGTCCCAGCCCGATTAGGTGGGGAACGCTCCGGATCATCAACCCCACCGACAGGCCGAAGCGCTCCGGGTCCGCGCCGAGCGGCCGCAGCGGGCGAGCCATCGCGACCAGCGCATCCAGCAGCCGCTGGCTCGGGGTGGTAAGCGTGATCAGCGAGGCAGTCAGAACGACCGAAACGATATCGATAACTATCTGCGCCGCCGCCAATGGGCCCTGCAACCACCAGTGATAGCCGAACAGCAGCAGCAGAACCGGCCAGAGCAGCGCCAAGGGCACCAGCAACATCGTGCTCCGGACTCCGGAGGACAAGCCCGCCGCGGCAGCCAGTATCAGCAGGCCGAGACTGAGCCACACGCCCTCGTGAAGAAACACCACGAGGCTGAAAACCGCGATGCCGAGCAACTTCGACCACACCGGAGCCCGATGCAGCCAGGAGTTCCCCTGCACATACCTGCCCAGCAACGCGCTCCGGTGCGTCACTTTCGCCTCTCCAGCGGAATCTCGGCGGCAACCAGCTGACGGTACCAGGCCACGGCGGCCGCCGGGCTGCCGTCGAAGGCCACCCTGCCGTCGTCGATGACGAGCGAGCGGTCCGCATCCAGAGCAAGGTCGAGATCGTGCGTGGCCAGCACCATCTGCTGGTCGAGGCCGGCCAGCAAGCTCCGAACGAGTTCCCGATTGCGCAGGTCGAGCAGTGTCGTCGGCTCGTCGAGCACAAGCACTGTCGGCTCGACCGCAAGCACCGTGGCGATTGCGAGCAGCTGGCGTTCGCCTCCGGAAAGTTCGTAGACGCTCTGCTCGGCGAGCTCCGCCAAGCCGAATCGCTCCAGCGCTGCCATCGCTCGCCGGCTACGGGCTCGCGGATCTTTCTCCAGGCGGCGCAATGACAACTCGACGTCCTCCCGCCCGGTCGGCATCACCAGCTGCGCTGCCGGATCGGTGAAAACGAAGCCGACCCGGCGGCGCACCTTGGCGCCATCCTTGCGGGTGTCGAGGCCATCGATCGTCACCGAACCCTCGCTCGGCATGACGAGGCCGTTCAGCAGCCGTAGCAGGGTGGATTTGCCCGAGCCGTTCGCTCCGATCACACTGATCCGGCGTTCGGTAAGCGTCAGCGAGGTCGGCGCCAGCACTGTCTTGCTGTCACCGTCCAGATCGGTGACCGCGACCGCGGCGCCGTCCAGCTGGAGAACGCTCACGCGCGCCGACGGGCCAGCAAATCGGGGAAGGCGCGGTGCACGGTGCCTGCGATCAGCGCTGCGACGACGTTCTTGATCACATCTCCCGGGATGAAGATCGCGTCGGCGGCGATAGCGGCGCGCAGGTCAAGTCCGGCGTTGACCATAATGCCGGCAATGCCCAAAGGGTGCATGAAAGTGAAGCTGGCGAGCAGACCGGCAACGAACAACAGCGGGATGTGCCACGCCCGCTTCATCTTGCGGACCACTATCAGCGCCAATAGCCCGGCAAGCGCGGATACCAGCGGGAAGGCGATAATGTAGCCGGCGGACGGCTTTGCCAACACCCCGATGCCTCCGGTGAAGCCGGCGAAAACCGGGATCCCGATCAGGCCGACCACAACGTAGAGCGCGGTCGCCGCGAAGCCCCGCGCGGGTCCGAGCACCAAACCGGTGAGAATCACGGCCAGGGACTGCAGGGTGATCGGAACCCCGACCCCGCCAACCGGAATCGCCGGAAGCATTCCCATCGTGGCGATCAATGCGGCGAACACGGCGATGAGCGCGAGGTCGCCCGCACGCCACCCTTGGCGCCGACGACCTGTCTCCGGCGATCTGGCTTCGCGGACCTGCGAGGTGCTGGTCTTCATGTCACTCCTGATGTTTGGGCAAAGTGGTGTAGAGGTTCTACTCCCACTCAATGGTGCCCGGCGGCTTGGACGTTACATCCAAAGCCACTCGATTGACATCGGCAACTTCGTTGGTTATCCGAGTTGAAATCCGGGCCAAAACGTCGTATGGCAACCGGGTCCAGTCGGCTGTCATCGCATCCTCGCTGGAAACCGGCCGCAGCACGATCGGATGGCCATAGGTGCGGCCATCACCCTGCACGCCCACCGAGCGCACGTCGGCGAGCAACACCACCGGGCACTGCCAGATCTCGCGATCCAGTCCGGCCTTGGTCAGCTCTTCTCGTGCGATCGCGTCGGCGGCGCGCAGCGTCTCCAGGCGTGCCTGGTTCACCGCGCCGACAATCCTGATGGCGAGGCCTGGACCCGGGAACGGCTGGCGCCAGACCATCGCCTCAGGCAGACCCAGCTCCGCTCCGACCGCGCGTACCTCGTCCTTGAACAACGTGCGCAGCGGCTCGACCAGTTCGAACTGCAGGTCATCCGGCAGGCCACCGACGTTGTGGTGGCTCTTGATATTCGCAGCCCCCTCGCCGCCCCCGGATTCGACAACATCCGGGTAAAGCGTCCCCTGCACCAGGAAACGCACCTGCTCGTCCTCGCTCGATGCCTCGGCCGCGCCTTCAGCCACAACTTCCCGCGCGGCAGCCTCGAAGACCCGGATGAACTCGCGGCCAATGATCTTGCGTTTCGTTTCCGGATCGCTGACCCCGTCCAGCGCGGCCAGGAACTGATCGGCGGCGTCCACCACCTTGAGCCTGATGCCGGTGGCGGCAACGTAGTCAGTTTCGACCTGCTCTGCCTCGCCGGCACGAAGCAGACCGTGGTCGACGAAGACGCAGGTCAACTGGTCACCGACCGCCTCGTGCACGAGTGCCGCGGCCACGGCGGAATCGACACCGCCGGAAAGACCGCAGATAACCTTGCCGTCGCCGACCTGACTGCGGATAACGGCGACCTGCTCCTCGATGACGTTGCCCGTCGTCCAGTCGCCTTTCAGCCCGGCGCCGTGGTACAGGAAGTTCTCCAGCACGGCCTGGCCGTGGGTGGAGTGCTTTACCTCAGGGTGCCACTGCACACCGTAGAGCGCGCGTTCCGTATCGGCTATCGCTGCAACCGGAACAACCGATGAGCTGGCGAGGACGTCAAATCCATCCGGCGCCTTCTGCACCGAGTCGCCGTGACTCATCCAGACATTCTGCGACTCCGGCTGCCCGGCGAGCAGCGTGTTGTCGGGCGAGACGGTGACAGCAGTGCCACCATACTCACGGGCTCCGGTGTGAGCGACCTCGCCGCCGAGCGCCTGGTTCATCAGCTGGAAGCCGTAGCAGATGCCGAGCACCGGCACGCCGGACTCGAAAAGCTCGCTGTCGACAGCCGGCGCCCCATCGGCATAAACGCTTGCCGGTCCGCCGGAAAGAATGAACGCCGAGGGATCCTTGGCGAGCATCTTCTCCAGGGACATGGTGTGCGGCACGATCTCTGAATAAACGTTTGCCTCACGCACGCGCCGGGCGATCAACTGCGCGTATTGCGCGCCGTAATCGACCACGAGAACGGGACGGGCATGGGTTGCCGGCGGCTGTTGGACGGAGTCGGTCACAGATTTCCTTTAGGGTGGGGCCGCCTTGCGACGGCTGCGCTTTTACAGGTCTCGGGGAGCCAGGACGATGGCGTCGTCGAGTTCGCGGCTCGCCCTGGCGTGTACCCGCTTCTCCAGGATGAAGGACAACAGTGGAATCACGCCGCCCAGGGCGATGATCAGGAAGTCCTTGAGCCGCCAGCGCATCGACTGCCAAAGCCGGAAATCGGCGATCAGGTACACGACGTAGCACCAACCGTGGCCGATGGCGATGGCGGAGGCGAGGTTGAACGAACCGAACTGCATGTCGATCTGCAGCCCGTACTTCAGGATCATCTCAACGCATAGCACCAGCAGGAATGTGCCGGTGATATACGCCATGATCCGATAAAAGGTCAGTGCGCCCCGGGCCTGGCCGTAGCGGCGCGCGGTCCACGGCGAACTCGATTCGGCATCGGGACGCTCATCCATCGGCGATCCGCTCATGTGTCCTTACTCTCCAGGTGTTGTGTGGCGAGGGCGGTCTTGGCATCAGGGCTCTCCCTGCCATTTCGTTGCACCACGTCGTATCCATTATCGGCCATAAGAGCGGTCTCCTGCTCACGCTGGTAAACGTCTCGAACCATCCGCCACCAGATGTACAGCGCAAAGAGCGCGAAAACGACCCATTCGATCCCATAGAACAGGCTCTGCAGATTGATCCCGCCGGGCTGCGGAGCGGGCGCGGGCACCGGCTCGAGCCCGGATGTCGCCGCGCTGGCGCCGGCACCCTCCTGCTGCGTCGGCAGCAGGAAGGCCGGGTAACTAAGCACGTCGAAGTCGTTGATCAACTGCGCCGTCGACAGGGTAGCCACCTGGCCCTTCGGCAGACTATCTGCGGGCTCTGGCGACTCTGTCGGCGTGAGTCGTGCAGTCATCATCACCGGCTCGGCACTCGCCACGGACGCCATCGCCTCATCTTCCGACGCCGTCCATCCGCGCACCACCGGGATGGCGACGTCCCGTTCGTCATCCGTATGGCCCGGCCATTCTGCCCCGTCGGGAACGAACATGGTGACGACCCAGAAGCCGGTATCGCTGCCCTGCTCACGACCGGGCACGACGACCTGCTGTTCCGGATTGTAGTGTCCGCTGAGCGACACCATCTGGTCGGCTTTCGTGGATGGAAGCATCTGCTGGGGCTGCACGACGTCGAGGAAGGGTCGCACAGTCTCGGTATCGGCGGTCTCTACCTGCTGCGAACGTTCCTGCGCGCGGGAGAACTGCCAATTGGCTAGGAAGGCGAATCCGGACGCCAGAACCAGGGCAAGCACAAGTGCCCAGATCCATTTGCCCCGTAACGCCACTTTAAGCACTCAATAACGATACGCGCCCGCGCGGGCCGAACGCACATCGAGTGAGCCAGGCTACGAAGCCGATCCGTGCGGCGGTCGGCCCGGATCCTCCACCAGCCACTCGACCCGGACGTTCAAGGCATAGGCAAGGTCGACGATGAGGTCGTACTTCGGGCTGATCAGACCGTTCTCGACCCGGCTGATCGTCTTGCGATCCACGCCAACCCGGTCCGCCAGCAGTTCCTGGCTCAGCGAATTACCTGCCCGGGCCTCCCGAATTCGAAGGCCCAAATTTCGTCGATGCTGATTAATGAACGGGGGCTGTTCTGAATTCGGCGACACCCACCAAGCTCACTTGAGCTTTTCACAAAGGTCTGTACCTGTTTAGGTACATTCTCAGGACTCCGTTCGGCGCAACGGTCCACAAAGTTGCTCTGGTCGTCACCTTTAAACGGACCAAACGCACGAAACCGGACCGTTTCGCTTGGCAGGGGGCGAAACCGGACCGTTTCGCCGGCAGTGACTACCCGGCCGCTACTACCCGGCCGCTACTACCCGGCCACTACTCGGAACGGGAGTGGTACGGCGACACAACGACCTCGACCCGCTGGAATTCCTTCAGGTCCGAGTACCCGGTAGTCGCCATCGCCCGCTTCAGCGCTCCGACCAGATTGGACGTGCCGTCGGCACGGCGGCTTGGCCCGAACAGGATCTGTTCCAAGGGCGCAACGGTGCCGACATTCACCCGGGACCCGCGCGGCAACAACGAGTGGTGCGCCTCCGCACCCCAGTGCCAGCCTCCCCCGGGAGCCTCCTCGGCGCGCGCCAGTGCGGTTCCCAGCATGACGGCGTCAGCGCCAACCGCGACCGCCTTCACCAGGTCGCCTGAGTAGCCAAGCCCTCCATCGGCGATCACATGCACGTAGCGCCCACCGGACTCATCCATGTAATCCCGTCGAGCCGCCGCGACATCCGCGATGGCGCTGGCCATCGGCGCGTGGATGCCGAGCGTTGTCCGGGTTGTCATCGCCGCTCCCCCGCCGAAACCGACGAGCACCCCGGCAGCGCCGGTACGCATCAGGTGCAGCGCCGCGGTGTAGGTGGCGGCGCCGCCAACGATTACCGGGACGTCGAGTTCGTAAATGAAGCGCTTGAGGTTAAGTGGTTCCGCGTGACCGGACACATGCTCCGCCGACACAGTCGTGCCACGGATGACGAAGATGTCGACGCCTGCATCGACGACGGTCTTCCAGAACTGCTGGGTTCGCTGCGGCGTCAGCGCGCCGGCAACCGTGACGCCGGCGTCGCGGATCTCGGCCAGGCGAGCCGTGATCAGTTCAGCGCGGATCGGCTCCTCGTAGAGCTTCTGCATCTGCGCGGTCGCTTCGGCCTGGGGTAGCTCGGCGATTGCCGCCAACAGCGGCTCCGGGTCGTCGTACCGAGTCCACAATCCCTCCAGGTCGAGGACGCCGAGGCCGCCGAGACGACCGAGCGCAACCGCCATCGCTGGTGAGACAACGGAGTCCATCGGCGCACCGACGATCGGCAGGTCGAAGTGGTAGGCGTCGATCTGCCAGGAAACCGAAACTTCTTCCGGATCCCGGGTCCGGCGCGACGGGACGACAGCAATATCGTCGAGAGAGTACGCGCGGCGACCACGCTTTCCACGGCCAATTTCAATCTCAATGCTCACCGGTTCAGGTTACCTGAGCCGAGGATCGCTGACTTCCGGCAGGACCGCGCGCGTATTCAGGGGCGTTCTGGCACACCGTGCGCGTTCTTCTGCAGCAGCCTGCACAGAGTTCGCGTTCCTCCGCACCGCTAACCGCGGCGCCGACGCCGGGCGAGCAGCGTCACCGCCACGACGATGGACGCCGCGACGGCCAGTCCCCGGCCGTAGCGCTTAAGCAACACCGGTACGAGCGTGGCACCGAAGTCGAGGCCGGCGGGTGGTTCCGGCGCCCGGCGAGGGGTGGGGGCAGGCGTCGGGCCGGCGGCCGGGCTTCGCTCCGGTGAAGGGCCGGCCGTTCCCGAGTCCGGGCCGGCGTCAACCGGGCTGGTGTCCGCGCCAGGGTGTATCGGTCCCGAGTAAGGACCCGCGGCAACCGTTCCCGAGTCGGGTCTTGCGTCAACCGGTCCCGAGCCGCCAGAACCCGGCTCTACACCGGTCTCGCGCTCCCCGTCCGGCAACGTGGTCACCAGGCAGGCGACGAATCGGTCGAGCAGCTTGTCCGACACGTCCTGGATGACGCCGCGACCGAACTGGGCAGGCTTGCCGGTCACGTTCATGTCCGTGTCGACGGTGACTTCGGTACCGGCCACGGACGGTGTCAGCCGGGCTGTCACGGTGGCGCCGGCCGTGCCATTGCCTCGCCTGTCCTTGCCAGCCGCCTCGATCACCACGCGGTGATTCGCCTCGTCACGCTCGATGAACCGGCCGGTGCCGCTGTAAACCATCGAAATCGGGCCGAGTTTCACTTTGACGCTTCCGCTGAATTCGTCGCCCTCGACGCCGGTCAGGGTGGCGCCAGGAAAGCAGGGCGCAACTCCTTCCAGCTCATTGAACGCTCGCCAGGTTTTATCGAGCGGGCTCGGCACCTCAAATCGATGATGCAGTTCCATTCCGCGTTCCTCCCAAGTCACTGCCGAGGTTTCGTTGCTGTCTGGTCCGCCAGGTACTAGTGCTGCACAGCTGCACCATGCACTAGTGCTACCTGGTCCGCCGGACCCTAGCGCTGCCCAGCTGCAGCCGGACCCTAGTGCGCCGGCTCCTGCCGGGCCGCGCCGAGCACAGCCCGCCGGGTGAGCACTGTCGCCAGGTGCCGCCGGTAGTCGGCATCGCCGTTGATGTCGTTAGGCGGGCTGGTGCCCTCGGCGACCGAGGCGCACGCCTCAGCGACCGAACCGTCATCAATCGCACAGCCGGCCAACGCGGCCTCGACGCCGCGGGCTCGGATCGGGGTCGACCCCATATTGGTCAGCCCGATCCGCGCCTCGGCGATCACACCGCCGTCCACCCTGACTTCGGCGGCCACCGCCACGATCGACCACTGCTGTGCCACCCGGGTGAACTTCTCATAGCGGCCGCCCCAACCGGAGTAGGAAGGCAACCGGATCTCGGTCAGGATCTCGTCGTCGCCGACCGCCGTGGTGAAGTAGTCTTCGAAGAACTCAGCGGCCGGCACCGTCCGGGTGCCCGTTGCCCCGGTGATCACCAGCTCGGCATCCAGGGCCAGCGCCGGGGCGGGGTAGTCTCCGGCCGGGTCGGCATGCACCAGCGCCCCACCGATCGTGCCGCGGTGCCGCACCTGCGGGTCGGCGACCGAGGCCGCGGCGTCGGCAAGCACGCCGGCGTGCGCGGCGACCAGCGGGTGGCTCGCCACCTCGTGATGCTCGGTCATCGCGCCGATAACCAACCGGTCACCGTCCATCCGCACACCGCGCATCTGCTCGATCCGTCCGAGGTCGACGAGGTGCTCCGCGTCCGCCAGCCTCAGTTTCATCACCGGGATAAGGCTTTGCCCGCCGGCAAGCAGCTTCGTGTCATCCGGCGACGCGGCCAACATCTGTAGCGCCTCGTCGATGGTTGTCGGCGCCGCGTAATCAAAGCTGGTTGGGATCATGGGACATGCCTCCTTCTGCAGTTTGCACCTGTGGCGCCCGAGCAGTCTCTGCCGAGCCGGCCGAGTTGATCGCCGCCCACACCCGGCTGGGCGAGCACGGCATCCGGACGTCCTGCACTCCCAGGTGCCGGATGGCGTCAAGCACGCCGTTGACGATCGCCGGGGTCGAAGCGATGGTTCCCGCCTCACCGACTCCCTTGACGCCGAGCACGTTCGTGGTCGACGGAGTCTCGGTGCGGTCGGTGATGAACGAGGGCAGGTCGGCCGCGCTAGGCACCAGGTAGTCGACGAACGATCCGGTGACCAGCGTCCCCGATTCGTCGTAGACAGCCTCCTCGAACAGCGCCTGCGCTATCCCCTGCACAAGCCCGCCGTGCACCTGGCCCTCGACGATCAGTGGGTTGACCACGTTGCCGACGTCATCGACGCACACATATTTGCGCAGCGTGACCTGACCCGTCTCCGTGTCGACCTCCATCGCGGCCAGGTGAGTGCCATGCGGGAAGGAGAAGTTCTCCGGGTCGAAGGTGGCGTCGGAGTCGAGGCTCGGTTCCATCCCATCGGGCAGGTCGTGCGCCGCAAACGTTGCGAGCGCGACATCGCCCAACCCCACCCCCTGGTCGGTGCCTCGCACGCCGAACCGGCCTGCCGCGAACTCGATATCGTCCTCGCTCGCCTCCAGCATGTGCGCCGCCACCGTCTTCGCCTTTGCGATCACCTTGTCCGCCGCGGCGATCACCGCCATGCCGCCGACGGTGAGTGACCGGGATCCATAGGTGTCCAGGCCGCGCTGCGCGATAGCCGTATCCCCGTGCAGCACCTCGACGTTCTCGAACGGCACTCCCAGCCGGTCGGCGACGATCTGGCTCCACGCCGTCTCGTGGCCCTGGCCGTGCGAGCTCGACCCGGTCACAACCTCGACGTGCCCGGTCGGCAGCACCCGGACCTGCGCGTACTCCCAGCCGCCGGCGCCGTAGTCGAGCGAGCCGAGCACTCGTGAGGGCGCCAGGCCGCACATCTCGGTGAACGTTGACACCCCGATGCCCAGCTGGACCGGATCATTGGCATCCCGCCGCCTGGCCTGTTCGGCGCGCAGTTCGTCGTAGCCGAACAGATCCAGCGCCTTGGCGGTCGCCGCCTCGTAGTTGCCGCTGTCATACTCCAACCCGGCCACTGTGGTGAACGGAAACTCCTCGTGCCCGATCCAGTTCTTCCGGCGAAGCTCTATCGGGTCCATGCCCAATTCGGTCGCCAGCTCGTCCATGATCCGTTCGATGGCGAACGTCGCCTCCGGCCGGCCCGCCCCGCGGTAGGCGTCGGTCCAGGCCTTGTTGGTGAAAACGTTGCGGCATTCGAACCGGTAGGCAGGGAACTTGTAGATCGAGTTGTACATGAACGCGCCGAGAATCGGCACACCCGAGGTGACCAGGCCGAGATAGGCGCCCATGTCGGCCAGCAGGTGTACGGACAGGCCGGTGACCTGGCCGTCCCTGGTCGCCGACACCGTCACGTGCTGCACCTGGCCGCGGCCATGATGAGCCACCATCAGCGATTCGCTGCGGGTCTCGGTGTACTTGCATGGCTTGCCGGTGCGGCGCGCCGCCAGAAGGGTTATTACCTCTTCGGGGGTAACCTGCAGCTTCCCGCCGAAACCGCCGCCGACGTCGGGCGCGATAACCCGCAACTTGCCCTCCGGGATGCCGAGCGTCAGGGCCAGCATGAGTCGCAGAATGTGCGGCACCTGGGTGGCCGACCACATAGTGATCTGGTCACCCGTCGGGTCGACCACAATCGAACGGGGCTCCATGAATGCCGGGATCAACCGCTGCTGGTGGAAGGTCCGCTCGACAACCACCTCTGCGGAGTCAATCGCCTGCCCCACCTCGCCTCCGGTGCCCGCCTCGGCCGAGTCGAAAACCCATACCGCCGAGGTGTTCGTTCCGAGATCGGGGTGCGCGAGAACCTGGTCGTCAGCCGCCCGTTCCAGATCCAGGGCGACCGGCAGCTCATCGTAGTCGACGTCGACGAGTTCCATCGCGTCGCGCGCTTCGGCTGCCGATCGTGCGATCACGACGGCGACCACCTCGCCGGCGAAGCTGACCCGATCGACGGCAACCGCAGGATGCGCTGGCGCCTTCTGATCCGGGGTCACCGGCCAGGCATTGGGCAGACTGCCCTGGGTGTCGGCGAGGTCGGCGCCGGTAAGCACGTCGATCACGCCGGGTGACTCCTTCGCGGCTGCCACCTCGATGCCGGTGATCCGCGCGTGGGCGAAGGGGCTGCGCACCATGCCCAGGTGCAGCATCCCCGGAAGGGTCATGTTGTCGGTGTACCGGCTTCGGCCGGTGATCAGCCGCTGGTCTTCTTTCCGGGGCCGCGCCCGTCCTACCTCGCGCTCTTCGGTGATGCTCATGGCATGCCTACCCGTTCCGCGTCGGCGCCAGCCGAGCCAGTGCCCGCTGTATCAGTGCTCGCAGCGACGGCGCTCGCTGTGTCAGAGCCGGCCGCCTGGGAGCTCGCCCCGTCACCGGCGTCGGCTGCCGAACGCACGGCCGCGACGATGTTCTGATAGCCCGTGCACCGGCACAGATTTCCTTCGAGGCCCTCCCGGACCTCTTCTTCGCTGGGGTGCGGGTTCTCCCGCAGCAGCGACACCGACTGCATGATCATCCCCGAAGTGCAGAAACCGCATTGCAGGGCGTGACATTCATGGAATGCCTGCTGCACCGGGTGCAGCTCGCCATCCCTGGATATCCCCTCGATCGTGGTCACCTCGTGGCCATCTGCCTGCACCGCGAACATCGTGCATGACTTGATGCTCGTACCGTCCAGCAAAACAGTGCACGCACCGCAATTGCTGGTGTCGCACCCGACCACGGTTCCGGTCTTGCCCAGCCGCTCCCGCAGATACTGAACGAGCAGCATCCTTGGTTCGACCTGATCGACGTAGCGCACACCGTCGACCGTGGTGGAAATCTGCATTGAGGTCGTCATTGACCGCTCCCATCCGTTGCCCAGATGTCCGATCCCGATGCCGGAACCAGGATGTGACGCACATTACACTGTTTGCCGGATTTCTCAATGAAAGCGAACCACCGCCTCCGGTTCAACCCGCCCCGGCTGCCGGGCGGCACCGCCATCCGGACCAACGCCATCCTGCTCCTTCAGCTCGTCTCCAGCCTCCTGGTCATGATGGATCCGCCCGGGCAGCCGGCTGAGCCGCTCGCCGCTGCCACCCCACTGCTGGGCAATGATTTCTGCCGCGATCGACACGGATGTCTCTTCCGGGGTCCGCGCGCCCAGGTCCAGGCCGATCGGGCTGGCAAGCCTCTCGAGTTGCTCCTCGGTCACGCCGAGATCGCGCAACTGGCCCAACCGGTCATCGTGGGTGCGGCGGGAACCCATCGCGCCGATGAATCCGACGTCCGCGGTCAGCGCGACCTGCAGCAGCGGAACGTCGAACTTCGGGTCATGAGTGAGCACCGCAAGCACCGTCCGCCGATCTATCCGGCCAGCCTCCAGCTCGGACTGCAGGTAAAGGTGTGGCCACTGCACAACGACTTCGTCGGCATCCGGGAACCGTGCGGGTGTGGCGAACACCGGGCGGGCATCGCACACAGTGACCCGATAACCGAGGAATGCGCCCTGCCGTGCGAGTGCGGAGGCGAAGTCGATGGCGCCGAAGATCAGCATTCTCGGCCGGGGCGCGAACGACGAGACGAAGACCTCCATCCCCTCGCCGAGTCGCTCGCCATCCGGCCCATAGGTCAAGGTGGCGTTCCGGCCGGTGGCGAGCAGGCCGCGGGCGTCGTCAGTGACCGCCTGGTCGGCCCGGTCGGAGCCGAGTGAACCGGCGACGCGATCGGGCCACACCACCAGGTGCCGGCCGTGCCACGACTCGTCCGGGTGGCCGATCACGGTGGCTGTCGCGACGGGATGTCCCGCTGCAATGTCCCCGGCAATATCGGCCAGTTGCGGGAAGGTGCGCTTGGATATCGGTTGGACGAAGATGTCGATGATGCCGCCGCAGGTCAGGCCCACGGCGAAGGCGTCGTCGTCGCTCACCCCGTACCTTTCCAGCACCGGCCGCCCGGTGGACACCACGTCGGTGGCCAACTCGTAAACCGCGCCCTCGACACAACCGCCGGATACCGAGCCGGTGGCGGTGCCGTCTGGCGTCACGAGCATCGCCGCACCTGGCAGCCGGGGCGCTGACTTCATCGTTCGCACGACGGTGGCCACGCCGGCTGTCTCGCCGTCGCGCCAGACCGCCAACAGTTCGTCCAACACATCACGCATCGCCAATCAACTCCAGGAGCTCGGCAAAGGCGGCTAGCGAATGTCCAGCCACCAATGAATCCAAATACGGCAGCGCCTCCGCGATGCCGGCTTGCACCGGTACGTAGCCGGGCTTGCCGCGGTGCGGGTTCGACCAGATCAGCCGCCGGGCCAGGTTGGAGAGCCGGCTCAGCTGCTCGCCAAGCAGGCGCGGGTCGCCGCGTTCCCAACCGTCGCTGATCACGACAACCACTGCCCCGCGCGCCATTCCTCGCTGTCCCCAGCGATCCACGAATGCGGCAAGCACCTCGCCCAGCCGGGTTCCGCCGGCCCAGTCTGGAACGGCCTGCCCGGCCAGCAACAGAGCGCGGTCGACATCGACTGTGCGCAGCTCCCGGGTCACCCGGGTCAGCCGGGTGCCGATGGTGAACACCTCCGCGTCGCGGCCCGCCGCGCGCACCACCTGGTGAGCCAGCCGGAGCAGCGAGTCGGCGTAGTTGCGCATCGACCCGGACACGTCGATCAGCAGCACGATGCGCCGGGTCTTCACCTGACGGCGGCGGTACTTCAGCGGGCCGGGCTCACCGGCTCGGCGCAGCTGTTCGCGCATGGTTCGGACCGGATCGATCGCGCCACGCCGATGCGAAATCGTGCGCAGTGCGCGCCGCGTGGGCAGCGGCACAGTGAGGGAGGCGAAGCGCCGGTTGACCAACTCTCGTTCGGCCGCGCTGAGTTCGGCGACATCGCGCCGGCCGAGCACATCGTCGGTTGAGGCAAGCATCGCAACCTGTGCCTGACCGTCGCCGGTACCCTCCCCTGGGTCCAGCCCCGCCTCGGCCACCCGGACCGCGTCCTGGCGTCTTGTCGTGGCCGTTTCGGGTGAGTCCGTGAACCAGGCATCGAAGGTACGACCGAACCGCGCCAGTTCCTCCGGGCCGGAACACAGCGTGGCACTGCCGGCCCAGAACACGTGCTCACGGCGTCCGTAGCCCAACCGGGCTACGGCGTCAACGAAAACATGTGTGCGGTCGGCGGTGACCGGGAGCCCGGCCGCGGTCAGGGCGCGGCAAAAGCCCAGCAGCACGGCCTCGGGCGGATTCGAGGCGGCACGGGCAAGAGGTCCGCTGCCGGCGTGGGTTCGCATTTCATGCCGCCAGCAGTCGGCCAAGCATTGCGCGCACCCGATCGGCGTCCTCCCGGTACTTGCAGACGGCACCCACGGTGGCCGCGGCCGCGTCCAGGTCAAGCTCCGTGCGGCCCAGGTGCACGAGTGCCTGCGCCCAGTCCAGGGTTTCGGCCACACCCGGGGGCTTCAGCAGGTCACCGCCATGACGGAGTTGGGCTACCACAGCGACCAGCTGTTCCGCTAGCCGCTCCGGGACGCCGGGCAGCCGGGCACGCAGGATGGCCAACTCCCTGGTGAGGCTTGGATGGTCTATCCAGTGGTAGAGGCAGCGGCGCTTCAGCGCGTCATGCAGCTCCCGGGTGCGATTCGATGTCAGCACCGTGATCGGCGGGTGCGCTGCTCGGATGGTTCCGAGTTCGGGGATCGACACCTGGTTCGTCGAGAGCACCTCGAGCAGGAACGCCTCGAACTCGTCGTCGGCCCGGTCGATCTCGTCGACAAGCAGTACGGCCGGGCTCTCCCGCAACGCTCGCAGGATCGGCCGGGCCAGCAGGAATCGTTCGTCGAACAATGAACGTTCGACCTCTTCGGCCCGCTGCGTGGCCCCGACCGCCTCGAGCGCGCGCAGGTGCAGGATCTGCTTGCTGAAGTCCCAGTCATAGAGCGCCTGGGTGGCGTCGATGCCCTCGTAACATTGCAGCCGGATCAGCGGCAGCCCAAGAGATTCGGCCAGCGCGTCGGCGAGCGACGTCTTCCCGGTGCCGGGCTCGCCTTCAAGCAGCAGCGGTCGATGCATGGCCAGCGCGAGGTAGGCGATGGTGGACAGGCCATCGTCGCTCAGGTACCCGACCGTCTGCAGCCTGGCCCCGAGCTCGGCGCCTGATGAGATCTCACTTCCGGTGATCTGGGTCACGCTTCAAGACTAGGACCCGGACACGGAAAAGCCCACCAACCACTCAATAGCCGCCGAGGTCAGGTGCCCGCGGAGGGCTGCCGAAGTCAGCGCACCGTGTAGTTCGGCGCCTCGACGGTCATCTGGATATCGTGCGGATGGCTTTCTTTGAGGCCCGCAGAGGTCAGCCGGACGAACTTGCCCTTGGACTTCAGTTCAGGAATCGATCGCGCGCCGACATAGAACATCGTCTGCCGCAAGCCGCCGACAAGCTGGTGGGCAACCTGGGCCAGTTCGCCACGGTAGGCCACCCGTCCTTCGACGCCCTCCGGAATGAGCTTGTCGTCGCCGACGACGTCACTCTGGAAGTACCTGTCCTTGGAATAGGACTTCTTGTTCCGCGGTGCCATCGCGCCGAGCGAGCCCATGCCCCGGTACGACTTGTACTGCTTGCCGTTGACGAAGATCAGCTCGCCGGGGCTTTCGGTGCAGCCGGCGAGCAGCGAGCCGAGCATCACAGTGTCCGCGCCGGCTACGAGCGCCTTCGCGATGTCGCCGGAGTACTGCAGGCCGCCGTCGCCGATGACCGGGACGCCTGCCGTCTTCGCCGCCTTCGCAGCTTCGTAGATTGCGGTGACCTGGGGGACGCCGACACCGGCCACGACCCGGGTGGTGCAGATCGAGCCGGGGCCAACACCAATCTTCACCGCATCGACGCCGGCATCGACCAGCGCCTGGGCGCCATCGCGGGTCGCCACATTGCCACCGATGATGTCGATATTGTTGAACGCCGAGTCCGACTTGAGCTTCCGGATCATATCGGTCACGCCACGGGCATGGCCGTTGGCTGTATCGACCACGATGACGTCGACGGCGGCGTCGGCAAGCATCCCGGCCCGCTCGTACGCGTCGCCGAAGAATCCGATGGCGGCGCCGACCCGGAGACGGCCCTCGTCATCCTTAGTCGCCAACGGATACTTCTCGCTCTTCACGAAATCCTTGACAGTGATCAGGCCCTTCAGCCGGCCTGCCTCGTCGACGAGCGGGAGCTTCTCCACCTTGTGCTTGGCAAGCAGAGCCAGCGCGTCTTCGGGGGCGACGCCGACGGGTGCTGTGATCAGCGGCATCCGGGTCATCACCTCGCCGACCAGCCTGGTGACGTGGTCTTCCTTTGGCACAAAGCGCAGGTCCCGGTTGGTCACGATGCCGAGCAGAACGCCGTCAGGATCGGTTACCGGTAGCCCCGAAACCCGGAACCGGGCACACAGTTCATCGAGTTCGAGCAGGGTGCGCTCGGGGGCGATCGTCAACGGATCGGTGATCATTCCGGATTCGGAACGCTTTACCAGGTCTACCTGACCGGCCTGTTCCTCGGCCGAAAGATTGCGGTGCAGGATGCCGATTCCGCCGATTCGCGCCATCGCGATCGCCATCCGTGACTCCGTTACGGTGTCCATCGCGGAAGACAATAACGGGATCTGGATGTCTATATTGCGGGTGAGTCTCGTGCCGGTATCGGCGTCGGACGGGATGACGTCGGTGTCGCCGGGCAGCAGCAACACATCGTCATAGGTCAAACCCACAAAGGCAAAGGGATCGTTCGCTTGCTCAGTACTGCTGGTGTCGCCCACTCGGCCGTCTACCTTCCATCGTAAGCTGTGTCCGCTGCTCCCACTGAGAGCTCCCAAGTAACCATGCTAACGCCCGTTGGCAGGCACTTCATTCCGGATGAGACGCAGCCCACACCAGTCGACAATTGCAGCCATGACCAGCCGACAATTGCAGGTGCTAGCCCGTTGCGGTCGCTGGATTCCGCTCGCATCGTGAGATGTCGAGGGTTACTGGCCGGTAAGCCCCTGCAAATGTCGGTCCGACCGCCACTGCGGCTGCTGATTCTGCGTCTTCAGCCCCAGTCGGCCAGCAGGTCGACGATCGCCTGCCAAGCCTCGGTCTGCGGATCGATCACGTCGTAGTGGCCGCCGGTCACCTCGACAAGGCGCGCCCGGCCGCCCGCCGACTTCGCGGCGTCGACATATCCTGCCGACTGGTCGAACGGCACCTCGTTGTCGTCCCGGGCATGCACGCAGTACACCGGCACGTCCAGCGGCACGATGGCGGCGGGATCGGCCACAGCGTATCGCTCGGGACGGCCCTCCGGAGAGCCGCCGATCAGATCGGAGACGGCACGACCGCCGACCCGCTCGCGCTGAGCACGGGCAAGGTCCAGCACTCCGGCCTGCGAGATGGCTCCGGCAACGTCCACCCGCGGCGCACCACCCGGAAGCGCCGCCGAGTCGTCCGCCGACGAGCCGGCCGCGGCTGCGGTCGCCGAACCGGCCAGCTTGCCGCGTCCCGCCGCCCAGACCGCAAGCTGCCCTCCTGCGGAATGGCCAAGGGTTATCACCTGGTCAAGTTGGAGGCCGAGTTCCGGATGTTCTTCCCGCACGTCGCGGAGTTCGTCTATTGCTGCGGCAACGTCATCGAATGTGGCCGGCCAGCCGCCGCCGTTGCCCACCCTGCGGTACTCGATGTTCCAGCACACGTAGCCGAGACGGCGCAGGTCTTCGGCGAGTGGAACACCAAGCGAGGCACCATAGCCTGAACGCCAGAAGCCACCATGGATGATGACGATCAGCTCCTCGTGGCGGCGGCCTTCCGGCAGGAAGAGCTCGGCGAACTGCGAAGGATCCTCGCCGTAGTCAAAGCGCATCGGACTGTCCTTCCTGGAGGACACGGAACAGGACGAGAGCATCCCGGCCGCGATTGCCGCCATCGCGCAACCGAGCACCCCGCGCCGGCCCGGAAGACTCTGCCCGCCCGGAAGACTCTGCCGGCCCGAAAGACTCTGCATGCCTGGTATTCGTCACGGTCCTACTGTCGGATGGTGGGCTCAGCTCCGGGAAGCAGCGTCGCCGCTGCGCCCGACCGCGAGGTCACCGGGCTCTCGCAGCATGCGCCGGCTGGTGAACGTTCGCGGCTCCCCGGTCAGCGGGTCCTCGAAGCTGAGTCGGCGGGCAATCAACTGCAGCGGCGACGAATAGTCGTCACGGGCAATCTCACGTTCGTTCGGATAGAGCGTGTCCCCCACGATCGGAATGCCGAGCGCATTGAGGTGCACCCTTAGCTGATGGGTCTTCCCGGTATGCGGCAGCAACCGGTACCTGGCGACATCACCGAGGCGCTCGAGCAGCTCGATCCGGGTTTCCGCGTTCGGTTCGCCGTCGAGCACGAGTGTCTGACGGGTTCCCGGCGGCTTGCCCAGCCGGTTCCGCACAGTGATCGGAAATTCGAGCTCCGGGTCGAAACCAGCAAGCGCCTCGTACTCTTTGCGAATCTGACGATTCTGGAACAGCAGCTGGTACCTTCCGCGGGTTGCGGGATTTCGGGAAAGCACCAGCAGGCCCGCGGTCACCCGGTCGAGCCGATGGATCGCGACCAGATCGGGTTCATTCCGTTCCCGGCGTAACCGGGTAACGACGCACTCGATCACGAACCGGCCATTCGGCGTGCTGGCCAGGAAATGCGGCTTGTCCACTACGAGGATTTCGGCGTCTTCGAAGATAGTCTCCACTTCGAACGGAACGCGTTCCTCGGCGGCCACCTCGCGGTGGTACCAGACGAATTCATCCCGCCGGAAGGGCGAATGCCGGCTGAGCGGTTTGCCGTCGAGGTACACGATGTCGCCGGCGTCGAAGAGACCCTCGATCGCCGCCGGCTGGTCCGGAAACCGGTCCAGCAGATACTCCCTGACGGTCGGCCAGACGCCGTCGTCGGGGAGCCGAAGCCGGGTCGGGTTGATGCCGTGGCGGATCGGCAGCGGAGCTGAAGGCACTCAATAATCCTAGACGACAGCCAACGACAAAGCGGACCCGCAGCCGGATTGGCTGCGGGCCCGCTTTTCGTTCGGTCAACCACTTAGTGGCTGTGGCCGTGTGCCTCGTCCTCATCGTCTTCGTGCTTCTCGACGACAAGGGTTTCGGTTGTCAGGACCAGCGCCGCGATTGACGCTGCGTTACGCAGAGCCGATCGGGTCACCTTGACGGGGTCGATGATGCCGGCCCCGATCATGTCCACGTACTCGCCCGTGGCCGCGTTGAAGCCATGACCAAGTTCAAGCTGCTGAACCTTGTCGACGACAACGTACCCCTGGACTCCTGCGTTGGTGGCGATCCAGCGCAGCGGCTCGACGAGCGCACGCTTCACGATGCCAACCGCTGTCAGAGCGTCGCCGGTCAGTCCGAGATCGCTCTCGTCCAGCACGGCCGCGGCCTGGACCAGCGCGGCGCCACCTCCGGCGACGATGCCCTCTTCGATTGCGGCACGCGTCGCCGCAACAGCATCTTCGATCCGGTGCTTCTTTTCCTTCAGCTCGACCTCGGTCGCGGCACCAACCTTGATGACGCCGACCCCGCCGGCCAGCTTGGCGAGCCGTTCCTGCAGCTTCTCCCGATCCCAATCGGAATCGGTCCGCTCGATTTCGGCGCGAATCTGTGCGACCCGGCCGTCAACTGCCGTCTGCTCGCCGGCGCCGTCGATAACCGTGGTGTTGTCCTTGGTGACCGTGACGCGACGTGCCGAGCCCAGCGAATCCAGACCGATCTGGTCCAGCTTCAGGCCGAGGTCCGGCGAGATGACCTCACCGCCGGTAAGAACTGCCAGGTCTTCCAGGATCGCCTTGCGACGATCGCCGAAGCCCGGAGCCTTTACCGCGGCGATGTTCAGGATTCCGCGCATCTTGTTGACCACGATCGTCGACAGCGCTTCGCCGTCAACGTCCTCGGCAACAAGCAGAAGCGGCTTACCGGTCTGCTGGATCTTCTCCAGCACTGGCAGCAGGTCCGCAATGGCCGAAATCTTGCCCTGGTTGATCAGAATGTACGGATCGGTCAGAACAGCTTCCTGGCGATCCTGGTCCGTGACGAAGTATGGCGAAAGGTAACCCTTGTCGAACTGCATTCCCTCGGTGAACTCAAGTTCGACCGATGAGGCCTGCGATTCGTCAATGGTGATCACGCCATCTTTGCCGACCTTGTCGAATGCCTTGGCGATCAGCGTTCCGATCTCGGCATCCTGCGCGGAGATAGCGGCAACCTGGGAGATCTCCTCGGTTCCGTCGACCTCGCGAGCATTGGCGACAAGGCGCTTTTCAACCGCGTCGACCGCGGCGTCGATACCGGCCTTCAGCGCACCAGGCGCTGCGCCGGCGGCCACATTGCGAAGGCCCTCATGCACGAGTGCCTGCGCGAGCACGGTCGCCGTCGTCGTTCCATCGCCGGCCACGTCATTCGTCTTGGTGGCGACTTCCTTGGCCAGCTGTGCGCCAAGGTTCTCATACGGGTCATCCAGCTCGATTTCGCGAGCAATCGTGACGCCGTCGTTGGTAATGGTCGGCGCGCCCCATTTTTTATCCAATACGACGTTGCGCCCGCGCGGTCCAAGGGTGATCTTGACCGCGTCGGCCAGGATGTCAACACCCTGTTCGAGCTTACGCCGCGCCGAGTCACTGAATTCCAGTGTCTTTGGCATCTGGCTCCTTAAGTTATTAGAAACACGCTGCCCCGGGCACCGGCGGACCGGTAGCGCCGGGGCAGCTTACGTTTGTTCGGTGATTAACCGATGACCGCGAGCACGTCGCGGGCGGAGAGCACCAGGTATTCCTCGCCGGAGTACTTGACTTCGGTTCCTCCGTACTTGGAGTAGATGACCTTGTCGCCAACGGTGACGTCGACAGGTACGCGGTTGCCATTGTCAGCAACACGACCTGGACCGACTGCCACAACTTCGCCCTCCTGGGGCTTTTCCTTGGCGGTGTCTGGGATGACGAGGCCGGATGCCGTGGTCTGCTCAGCGTCAAGCTGGCGAACTACGATCCGGTCCTCAAGAGGCTTGATGGAGACCGACACTTTTCGGACCTCCCCCTTCGAGTGAGCGATTTCAATGGTCAATGTCTTAGCCCTGTCGATTGGCGCTGGCCGTCGTCGCGGTGCCGGTCAGTCCCTCACGTCAGGGTTAGCACCCTCACTAGGAGAGTGCTAATACAGACTTTAGGACGCCGTTAGCACTCACGCAACCCGAGTGCCAAAATCAGTGCAAAATATTACGCCGCAGGTACTCCCGGGGACCGATTCCGATCGTGCTCTTGAAGTCCCTGCTGAAGTGCGCCTGGTCGGCATATCCAAGCCTGAAGGCAAGCTCGGTCAGCGTCGTCTCGGCTTCACTCGCGCCGGCTTCGGCCAGGGCGTAGGCGGCTTCCTGCAGCCGGTAGCGACTTATGATCCACTTCGGACTGACGCCGATGTAGTCCCGCGTGAGACGCTGCAGGCCCCGCACGCTGCGGTTCGCCCGCAAGGCCAGTTCCTCAACCCGGACGACGTCGCGGTTGTCGGCGACCACCTTCACCAGGTCGTTCACCTCGCGGCGACACCGGACCGTCTCCGCGTCCCACAGCGATTCTCTTGTCAGCAGCCAGCGCTCGAAAACCCGGATCAGGTCGGCATCCGAACCGCCAACGGCGCGCAGCTCGGCGACCAGTCCTGCCGCGCTCCGGGTCGGGACGGCTTCGCCGAAGCTGCCATCCAGTTCGGCCTGTCCGTTCCGGATCGAGACGAGGGACCGGCCCAGCAGACCGTATCCAGCGCCGGGTGCCAGCATCGCTCCGAACGCCCAGCTTTGGCCGGCCAGGCGCCTGGTGCCCCGGCTCAGGGTTACGCCGTACAGCGCCGCCTGCTCGGGCTCGACGACCAGATTGCTGGTCGGGTACTGGATTATCTCCTGGGTGATCGGCTCCTTACCGCGAAGATCCCAGCGCGGAATCCAATAATGCGTCACCACGTCGGCAAGCTCGGCGGCCGGCGAATATCGCTTGAAGGACAGTCCTGGGCGCTGCCGGCCGGGGAAGAGCACCCCCTTGCTGTGTGGCACTTCAGGCACCGTGAGCCGGGTAAGTCATCATCTGTCGCATTATTGCAAGTAGCACCGACGCGTAAGTGAGTAGCGTGAATGCGTCAGTTGTTTTCAACCTATCGATTCAGCACTGGAGCAGGCATGGAACCGATCAGCTACACCATCTACATCACCGCACCGCAGCAGCGGGTGTGGGACGCCTTCATCGACGACGAGGATGTCCGGGCCGTCTGGTGGAGTTGCGTTCTGGAGGGCACGCCGACGGCCGGCAGCGACTATGCCTACGTGGGCCCGGGCCAGGACGGAGAAAGAACCGTGCATGTCACCGGTGAATTCATTGAAGTCAACGAACCGCAGAAGCTGTCGATGACCGAGCGACCGGGCCCGAGTTACAACACGGAGGGCGAGGAGCGCAGCAGCCGGATGAACTTCAGCTTTGAGCAGGTTTCCGACCAACTGACCAGGCTCACAGTCGTCAATGACAACTGGAGTGATGGCCATCCAGGCTATGAGGAGACCAAAGGCACCTGGCCGCTATTGTTCTCCAGCCTGAAGTCCTATCTCGAAACCGGCAAGCCGCTGCCGATGGGGTAAGGAACCGAGCCGGTCCTCCCGTTCGGGAGGACCGGCTCGGCGCGGGTTGGGGCTCAGGCCGAACGGCTACCGGATGCCGAGTTTTGCCGTGCAAGCCGGCCAGGCACCCCAGCCCTGTGCTTTCTGGACCTTCTTGGCGATGGCGATCTGCTGCTCGCGCGAGTTCTCATGCGGCATTCCCTTGCCGCCGTAGGCCTTCCAGGTGCCAGCATTGAACTGCAGGCCGCCGTAGTAGCCGTTGCCGGTGTTGATGTGCCAGTCACCGCCGGACTCGCACTTGGCCAACCGGTCCCAGACACTGCCCGAGGGTTCGCTCGACTTCGGGGTATCCGGGCTGCTATCGCTTCCGCCGTCGTCGCTCTTGCTCTTCTTGCTGTCGCTTTCGGGGCTGTCGCTTTCGGTGCTTCGCTTCTTGGTACCGACCGTGACTACTTCCTTCACGGGCTTCTTGGTGACCTTTTCCTCGACCTTGGACTTGGCGACCTCTTCGCCGTCTACTTCGCGCTTCTTGTAGACGATCTCCTTGGTGCCGTCTTCGCCTTTCCGAGTGACCTTCTTGTAGTCCTCGTACTCGGAGCTGTCCTTCTTGGTCTCGGTTTCGTGTGCGACCTTTTTGGTCTCCTTGACCTCGCCGTTCTTCACCCGCAGCACCTTGATCGGCGCGCCGGCAACAATCGGAGAGACGGCAGGCAGCGACACGATGTCGTCCTTGCCCACCTTTATGCCCGCGTCATTGAGAGCGTCGCCGACGGTGGCCGACGTTGACTTGACCGGGACGGCCTTGCCGTCGACCAGAATCTGCACCTGCTTCTCGGTGTTCACGGAGAGGTCGATGCCATCGCGGCCGATCGCCTTGGAACGCGAAGCGGAGAGCTCTGCGTTCTCGGCGCGGACGCCGGCGTCATCCAGCGCCTCGTCCACGGTTCGGGCGGTGGTCCAGACCTTGCTTTCCCGGCCATCCACGTTGAGGGTGATCTGCCGGGAGTGGTTCACGACGATATCGGTGTCGTTGGAAATCTTGCTGTCCGGCGCCGGCGCAACCTCGTCGCGCGAGCCGACCTTGACGTTCTGCGCCGCGAGCACGTCCGAGACGGTCCGGCCAAAGGTGCGAACATCCTCGGTTTTGCCGTCGATCGATACGGATACCGACTTGTTGAAAGTGACGAAAGCAGCGGTACCGGCTACCAGGGTGCCGATCACGATGGCTTGCGCGCCAATCATAAATTTACGGTTGGAGAAAAACTTCACAGTTGGGTTTCCCGATCATCGACGTTGAGGGAGTTACTCAGCGGACAACCAATCGTAACCGGTTCGTGATCTTTTAGGCAATCCCGTTAGGTGAACAGGTAATGCCCGCAGCTCCACTGTCCGGCACCGGCTTTGTCGTACAGCAGCTTTGCGCGGTACGTCTGTTCGGCTTCACTGGCATCGATCGGGTTACCGGAGCCGCCGACCTTCTGCCAGGTGGACAGCGAGAACTGATACAGGCCGTAGTGACCGTTGGAGTTGACCGCCTTCGGGTTGTTGGTGGACTCGCACTTGGCCAGCGCCTTCCAGTTCAGCGAGTCAGCCTTGGTGCCGGTTTTGGACGGGAACTCTTCCTTCTTGGTACCGACGGTCACGATCTCTTTCTGCGGCTTCGTGGTGACCTCTTCGCCGACCTTCGTCTTTTCAACCGTTTCACCGTCGACGGATCGGGTCTTGTAGGTCACCGTCTTCTCGCCGTCCTTACCCTTCTGGGTCACGGCCTTTTCGCCTTCGTCTTTTTCCTTGTCCTTCTTGGTCTCTGTCTCGTGCTTGACTGTCTCCTTCTCGGTGACCTCCTCCGTTGTCACCCGGAGCACCGAAACAGTGAGACCCGGTACCACCGGGGCCGACGCCGGAACGGACGTCACGTCATCGTCGTCGAGCTTCACCTTGGCGTCGTCCAGGGCCTCGCCGACGGTGGCGGCGGTGGTGCTGACCGGGACTGACTTGCCGTCAACGAGAACCCGGGCTTCCTTGGCGGTGGTGACCTGCACCGACGTGCCCTGCCGGCCGATGGCTGAGGATCGCGACGCGGACAGCTCCGCTCCCTCGGCATCGATGCCGGCATCCGCAAGCGCCTCGTCCACCGTCAGCGCGGTGGTCCAGATCTTCTGCTGTCTGCCGTCGACGGCCAGGGAAACCTGGCGGCCGTGCCGGACCACGATCTCGCTGTTCCGGTCGATCTTCGTCTGCAGGGACGGTGAGACCGAGTCGTGCGCGCCGACGGCCACACCCTCTGCCTCGAGCACATCCGAGACGGACCGGCCGAATGTGCGCACCTGCTCGGATGAGCCATCGACCGACACCGATACAGGCTTGTTGAACACGATGAAGGCAAGCGAACCGGCGACGAGGGCGCCAATCACCAGGGTCTGGGCGCCGATCATGAACTTACGGCTGGACAAGAAATTCACGTAACAGACTTCCCGATCGGTACGAACCCGAACGAGCCGGGTATTCGACGGATGGTGCAAAGCGGTTCAGGCAGCGGCCGCCCGGGTTTCGCCGGAGGGCCGCAAATCCACTTGATCGTAACCGGTTTGTGACATTTATGTCCAAGCTGGCCGGCAAGGAATCCTGGCGCTACTCCCAGCTGCCGTAGACCCGTTCGCTGTTGTTCCAGACCGCCTGGCAGAATTCCTCCAGTGGTTCACCCCGTACCTCGGCCAGGATCCGCGCGGTGATGCCGGTGAGGTATGAGCCGCCGGGCATGCCCCGGTGCGGGTGCGGGGTCAGGAACGGCGCGTCGGTCTCGGTGAGGATCTGTGCCAGCGGGACGACCGCCGCCGCGGCGCGCAGATCATGGGCGTTCCTGAACGTGGAATTTCCGGCGAACGACAGGTACCACCCCTTGGCGGCGCAGAATTCAGCCATTTCGAGATCACCGGAGAAACAGTGGAACACTGTGATGTCCGGTGCCCCCTCCTCATCGAGGACCCGGAGAACGTCGTCGTGCGCTTCCCGATCGTGGATCTGCAGTGCTAATCCGAGGCGTTTGGCGATTCCGATGTGTTCCCGGAATGAATATTCCTGCGCCTTGAGCCCTTCCTCGCCCGTGCGGAAGTAGTCGAGACCCGTCTCGCCGACGACCCGCATCCGCGGTCCGGAACTCAAGTGCTCTATTTCGGCCAGCGCGTCGTCAAGGGTGCCAAGCGCAGCGAGCCTTGGTGCCTCATTCGGATGGAGCGCGGCGCCGCCAAGTAGCTGGGGCGTCGAGCTGACCAGTTCGGCTGTCCAACGCGCGGCCGGCAACTCGCAACCGATCTGCACCGCGCGAGGAACTCCGGCCGCCTCGGCCTGAGTCAGGAACCAGTCGAGACCCGGGAATTCGCCCGAGTCCTCGGATTCCGGGCCACCGGCTTCCGCGTTCTCGGATTCCGGGCCGCCGACTTCCGGGCTGCTTGACTCCTCGCGCTCGGCTTCCAGCAGCCGCGCGCCTGTGCCGATGTCGAGGTGGGTGTGGTTGTCGACGATCGGATGCGGCAGCGGCTCGGGAACTGCCGGGTACTCCCCCGCAGCACGCGATGATGGTTTCGCCATACTCTGCTGGCTCAACTACTCGACTGGCTCAACGAATTTCGGGAACACCGGCACCGGCGTCGGTAGCGCGATCCCGGTGGCAATTCGATCCGCCAGGTGGGCGAAATCGCGCGCATCTTGCGCCTGGCTAAGCAGGTCGAGCAACTTACCGGCCGACGACGGCACCACAGGCTGCACCAGAATGGCGACGACCCGCACCACCTCGAGGGTCACGTAGAGCACCGTCGCCATCCGGGCGACGTCGGTCTTGCGCAGCACCCATGGCTCCTGGGCGGAGAAGTACCGGTTGCTCGCACCCAGCACGTTCCAGATCGCCTCGAGAGCCTGATGAATGTTCTGCTCATCGAACGCCTTGCGGCAGGTTGCCAGCAGCGCATCGGCCTGTGCCAGCAGCTCATTGTCCGCGTCGGTGAACTCGCCCGGTTCCGGAACCACTCCGGCACAGTTCTTCGCAACCATCGACAGGGACCGCTGGGCAAGATTGCCGAGCTCATTGGCGAGATCCGCGTTCATCCGCGAAACGATTGCGTCATGGCTATAGCTGCCATCCTGCCCGAACGGCACTTCGCGCAGCAGGAAGAAGCGGACAGTATCCAGTCCATATGTCTCAACCAGTTCGAATGGGTCGACGACATTGCCGAGCGATTTCGACATCTTCTCGCCCTTATGGAACAGGAAGCCGTGCACGTACACGCGTTTCGGCAACTCGAGCCCGGCCGACATCAGGAATGCCGGCCAATACACGGCATGGAACCGTGCGATGTCCTTGCCGATGATGTGCAGATCCGCGGGCCAGAGCTTCCTGAACGAGTCGCCGTCCACATCGGGATACCCGACGCCGGTGAGGTAATTCGTGAGCGCGTCGACCCACACGTACATCACATGCTCGGGCGCGTCCGGAACCGGGATTCCCCATTCGAACGTGGTGCGAGATATCGATAGGTCGCGCAGTCCGCCCTTGACGAAACTGACGACCTCGTTGCGACGGGTCGACGGCCCGATGAATTCAGGGCTGTTCTCATAGTGGGCGAGCAGGCGGTCCTGGTAGGCGGAGAGCCTGAAGAAGTAGGTTTCTTCCTCGGTCCACTCGACCTCGGTGCCACTTTCCTTCGAGCGGCGCACTCCGTCCTCGCCGATCTGGGTTTCACCATCGTTGTAGAACGCCTCGTCGCGAATCGAGTACCAGCCGGAATAGGTATCCGAATAGATATCGCCGTTGGCGACCATTCGCAGCCAGATGGCCTTGCTGGCTTCGTAGTGGTCGGCATCGGTGGTGCGGATGAACCTGTCATACGAGATGTCCAGCACCGCGTCGAGCTTCTTGAAGACCTCCGCATTGCGGTCGGCAAGCTCGCGGGCGGTGAGTCCGATCCTGGCCGCGGTTTGCTGCATCTTCTGGCCGTGTTCGTCGGTGCCGGTCAGGTAGAACACGTCGTAGTCGTCGAGCCGTTTGAACCGGGCCAGAGCGTCCGTCGCGATGTACTCGTAGGCATGCCCGATGTGGGGATCTCCATTGGGGTACGCGATTGCCGTGGTGATGTAATACGGGGTCTTCGTCATGATGCAACCACTCTATCGGGATTTGAACCTGCCACTATCAGGACCTGTCATCGCCCTTGCGGGCCAGCACTGCCTGGTAGAGCTCCCGGGTCTTCAGGCCCGCGGTCGCGGCAACCTGGGCCGCGGCATCCTTCAGCCGGACTCCCGAGGCCGCAACCGCCATCACCTCATCCACCAGGTCGTCGGCCCGCGCTGCTTCCTGCGGCTCGGCGCCGGCCACCACGATGCTGATCTCGCCCTTGACTCCGGCCTCCGCCCACTGGGCGAGTTCGGCAAGCGTGCCCCGCTTGGTTTCTTCATAGGTCTTGGTCAGCTCGCGGCACACCGCCGCGCGACGGTCGGCGCCGAAGGCGGTGGCCAGGTCTTCCAACGACGACGCCAACCGGTGCGGCGACTCGAAGAAGACCATGGTCCGGGGTTCGGTGGCGAGCGCGCCGAACTGGCGGCGCCGGTCGCCACCCTTACGCGGCAGGAAGCCCTCGAAGCAGAATCGGTCCGTCGGCAGCCCTGAAACTGCCAGCGCCGTCAGTACCGCCGATGGGCCCGGCACTGCGGTCACCGTCAGGTTCGCCTCGGCCGCGGCCTGCACGATCCGGAAGCCGGGATCGGAAACCGAGGGCATTCCGGCATCCGTCAGCACGACAACGGTTTGGCCCGCGGCGACTGCTTCCAACAGCTCGGGCAACCTGCTCGTCTCGTTGTGCTCGTAATAGCTCACCACGCGGGCAGTTACGGTGATATCGAGCGAGGCCGCAAGCTTGCGGAACCGTCTGGTGTCTTCGGCGGCGATGACGTCCGCCCCGGTCAGCAGGTTCACTAAACGGGGCGGTGCGTCGAGGATGTTGCCGATCGGTGTGCCAGCCAGAACGATTCTGCCTGTCTGAGGATCGGCCACGCCGACTCCTAGTACGACGACGGATCGTACGTGCTTGCTGCGCCTGCTGCACCCAGGATCAAGACCACGACAATTATGTAGAAGAGGATGGCAAGCACCGCGAGTCCGGTGAAGACGTAGGACAGAATCAGTCCGGCTTTGGCCAAGCCATTGCCTTGCTCGCCGGTCTGCGCGATCTGACGCATCGAGATGTGGCCGCAGATGATCCCGGCGATTGGCATCACAAAGGCGGCGATAATCGTAATAATGGCCAGCGTGTTGGTAGGCGCAGTGTTCTGGTAGCCATACCCGGGTGCCTGATAAGCGACCGGCTGGCCGTACTGCGGCTGCTCGCCATACGCAGGCTGCTGGCCATACTGTGGCTGCTCGCCGTATGCAGGCTGCTGGCCATACTGTGGCTGCTCGCCATACGCAGGCTGCTGGCCATACTGCGGCTGCTCGCCATACGCAGGCTGCTGTGGTGCGCCATAGGGATTGTTCGGGTCATTGCTGGACATGGCAATTCCTTCTGGATCGTTAAGGACGTGATCTAACCGTACTTGCTAGCCGGTGGAAGAAGCTAACGACTTCGATCGAGGCAAAACGAGAGGCGCCGCGGACAATTCCACGACGCCTCTCGTCAGCTGGCTTATCCGATCGAAAGGATCGTCAGCCGACGGTCTTAGTAAGTCGCCAGCTCGGGAGCGTTGGCGGCCATGACCCCGACGATGATCCAGGACACGATGGTGACCAGGGTCAGGATGATGCCGATAATCAGACCGGCCTTAGCCAGTCCGGCACCATTCTCGCCGGTCCGCTTGATCTGCTTCAGGGCGATTGGGCCACAGATGATTCCGCCGATCGGAACCACGATGCCGAGGATCAGGGCGATGATTGCCAGGACATTGGTCTTGGCTGGAGCCGGTGCTCCGTAGCCGCCGGCGTTGTAGGATGCGCCGTACTGTCCCTGGTTGGACTGCTGCGAATCGTTGTTCGGGGCTGAGGGATCGGTAGTCATTTAACTACGCTCCTAGGTATCGGGGGAATTTAGCTGGTACTCGGTCAATCGTACAGTGAGAGTAGAGCACTGCTAAGCACATCGGTAAATGTTCGTAAAAGGCACTATCTCGACGGTCAACATTACCCTAATGCAGTTTCGCCTAGACTAACGAGCGTGAATCTGCTGCCAAACGCCCCGCGAACGCCGGAGCGGGCGCAGGTACCACGGCGGTCACAATTGGCAGTCCGGTGGCCGACCGAAACAGAACTCAGGCTCACACTATTGGGCATCCGCGCTCAGAGCGCCCTGTGGGGGTGGCTGCTCCCGATCGCGATAGCTGTGATCGGAGGTGCGCTCAGGTTTTTCCGTCTTGGCGAGCCACACACCCTGATCTTCGATGAGACCTACTACGTCAAGGACGCCTACAGCTATCTTTTCGGCGGCTTCGAGCGCAATTGGCCGGATGAACCGAACGATAGTTTCGAAAACGGCGACCAGCACATATTTCTCGACGAACCGGAGTACGCCGTCCATCCGCCGGTCGGCAAATGGATGATCGCGGCGGGGCTGAAGATCTTCGGCACCGATTCCAGCTTTGGTTGGCGGTTCGCCGCGGCCGTCGTCGGCACGCTTTCCATTCTGATGATCGCGCGGATCGCGCGCCGGCTCTTCGGCTCAACGCTGCTCGGCGCGACCGCCGGCATCCTGCTGGCAGTCGACGGCGAACACTTCGTACATTCACGAACCTCACTGCTCGATGTGTTCCTGATGTTCTGGGTGCTTGCCGCGTTCGGGGCCCTGCTGATCGACCGCGATCAGTCACGTATCCGACTCAGCCGGCTCATGGCCGGCTGGTATCGCGCACACCCGTTCGGCCGCCGCGCGGACGACGGAACGCCCACCTGGACATTGGGCTGGTGGGGGCCCGGCCTCGGGCTCCGGCCGTGGCGGATCGTGGCCGGGCTGTGCCTCGGCCTGGCACTGGGCACGAAGTGGTCGGCACTGTACTTCATCGTGGCCTTCGGCCTGATGACAGTGCTCTGGGATGTCGGCGCGCGCCGGGCAGCCGGGGTGATCCCCTATCTGCGGGCGACCGCGATCAAGGACGGCATCCCGGCATTCATCTCCATCGTGCCGGTCGCGCTGCTCAGCTACCTCGCCAGCTGGACCGGGTGGATCAGGTCGAGCGGCGGTTACGACCGGCAGTGGGCGGCGGAGCATCCCGGTCATCCGGCCGACTGGCTGCCCGACTGGCTGGTGTCACTTGCGCATTACCATTTCACCACTTACGGCTTCCACGTCGGGCTCAGCTCGGACCACCCATACAAATCGAATCCGTGGGGTTGGCTGGTGCAGTGGCGGCCGACCTCGTTCTACTACGAGTCGTACGGCAGCGGCGACGCCGGATGCGAAGCTGAAAAGTGTTCGGCGGCAATCACCTCGCTCGGCAATCCGATGCTGTGGTGGCTTGGGGTCATCGCGCTGCTGGTCTGCATCGGAGCCTGGGCTTTGCGGCGCGACTGGCGCGCCGGGGCGATCTGCGCCGGGTTCGCCGCGGGCTATCTGCCCTGGTTCCAATACCAGGACCGCACGATCTACACCTTCTACACCATCGTGTTCACCCCGTTCGTGGTGCTCGCCGTCACCTATCTGCTCGGCCTGATCCTCGGACCGGAGCAACGCGCGAATGCCGTCGGGCCGGAGCTCCTGCGCCGCTTCACCGCACGTCCCGCACCGCCCGCGCGGCGACTGTGGGGAGCGCTTGCGGCCGGCCTGATCGTCGCCATCATCGTCATCACCTTCGCCTACTTCTATCCGATCTACTCCGCGCAGGTGATCCCATATCAGAGCTGGAACGAGCGAATGTGGCTCGTGACCTGGATCTAGCTCGGCTGAGAAGCACCAAACAATCGAAAGCGAGCCGATGAGCGAAAACGACATCGTCCTGCTACTCGTCGTGATCGGCGCAGTCGCGGTCACCGCCTACGCCCGGAAAGTGGGCTGGCAGGCGCCGCTACTGGTCGTCATCCTCGGCCTCGGCGTTTCGGCAATACCTGTTATCCCGAGGCTCGAGGTGAGCCCCGAGCTAATCCTGGGCATTGTCCTGCCGCCGCTGCTGTACAGCACCGCGCTGAACTTCTCGGTGCCGAACTTCAAGCGCAACCTGCGACCGATCCTCTCGCTTGGCGTCGTGCTGATCGCGGTCTCAACGATCGTTCTGGGTGTAGCCAGCTCGTACCTCGTACCTCAGCTGACGCTCGCCACCGGGCTCGTGCTCGCCGCCGTCGTCGCACCGCCGGACGCGGTGACCGCCGCGGCGATCGGACGCCGGCTCGGCCTGCCGAGGCGGCTGATGTCGATTCTGACCGGTGAAAGCCTGGTCAACGACGCCGCCGCGCTCACCCTCTTCACCGTGACGACGGCAGCCGTGGTCGGCGAACATCCGCTGATCGAGAATCCGGTGCTGTTCTTCGTCTACGGTGCGGTTGTCGGGCTGCTGGTCGGGCTGGTACTGGCCGGCCTGGTGACCTGGGTGCGTTCCCGGCTCGACGATCCAACCGTGGAAGCAGTGCTCGGGGCACTCGTGCCGTTCGCCGCGTATCTGAGCGCCGAGGAGCTGAATGGGTCTGGCGTGATCGCCGTGATTACCGCGGGGTTCGCGCTGGGACACAACGCCGCCCGTTCCGGGTTCGCCACCCGGCTGCAGGAGCGCTACATCTGGAACGCGGTGGATCTGGTGCTCGAGGCGTTCGTCTTTGCCTATATCGGGCTGCAGCTGCGCTTCGTGTTCGCCGATGTCGAAGCGGCAGGCGAACCGATCGGCAGCACGCTACTCGCAGCGGGTTTCGTGTTGATCGCCGTGCTGCTGATCCGCATCCTCTGGGTCGCCCAGATGGGGATCGTGTCGCGCGTCGTCCTGTACTGGTCGCGCCGGCAGGCCGCCAGATGGAAACCCGGCACCTGGTGGCACAACCTGGCACTGCGGGCCAGGCGGAACACGCGTGCCACCACACTTGGGTGGAAGGAGAACGTGGTGCTCTCCTGGACCGGGATGCGCGGCGTCGTCACCCTGGCGGCGGCAGCAGGTATTCCGGCTACCACCCTTGGCGGCGGGGACTTCCCCGGCCGCGCGGTGATCCAAATGGTGGCCTTCGTGGTCGCGGTTGGAACCCTGCTGATCCAGGGACTCACCCTGCCGTTCCTGATCAGGAAGCTTCGGCTGGACGACCCGGCCGAGGCAGAGCACGACCGCGCGCAGCGCAGGCATGCCGACGCGGTGAACGCCCGGGCGGCCCGGGAAACGCTGGACGCCATCCGCAAATCGCCGCCCCCTGGCGTCGAGCAGAAGGTGATCGACAAGATAGCCGAACGCCTGTCACAGAGCATCCATGTCCGTCAGGCGCTCGACCTGGACGAGATGAGCGCCGAGCGTACAAGCGAGCGGCTGCATGCCCTTCAGCTGATGCACAATCTGCGCCGCAGAACGGCGAAGGCCCAGCGGCAGGCGCTGATCGCCGAACGCGACGCCGGCCGCCTCGATGACGAGGCCATGCGAGCGGCACTTGAGCGGCTCGACGCCTCCGAGGCGGCCGCGTATACCCAGAGCATCGACCGGCTGTAGGAGGCCGGCTGGATCCATGGTTGCTGGTGTCCGGCTCGTGTGGGCAGGTTATCGGACCACTGTCTGCACCGCGAAACACTATCGGGGAGGACCGCATGCGCGGTCCTCCCCGATAGTTAGGTGCGAAGCGCTACGTGCCCCTCACAGCGACAGCGTGTCTTACTTCTCGTCGTAGCGGTCGCGACTGCCGGACTTGGCCAGGCCACGGGAGACCATATAGCCGATGGTGGCCCAGGTGATGTACATCATGGCGCGAGCGGAGTCGAAAACGTCGGCTCCTCCGTTGCCTTCCTCGTTGTTGCCGCCGGCCACTGCGGAAGTGATGATGATGGCAATGACCACGACGATATAGACGTAGAACTCGGTGGTCTTTGTCGAAGCCTTGGTCTCGGTGGTGAGCCGACGGGCTGGGCCAGAATTGATGTTGTGATCAGAAGTCGGGTTACTCATGTTCTTCTCCATACATAGACGTCGCTCGCAAGACGCCGTTGCTGGACGTCGCTTTCGCAACTCCTTTGCTTCTACCCATTGATTTCACTTGTAATCCACATTTCAGGTCACAGATCAAAAGAACGCTCCTGTTTCTGAGGGCGGTGAGGAACAGTCCGGGTGCTGATGACTGACACGATTTACGGCGTGCGCACTGGCAGTGATGGCGTCGAACACTAGCGCGACTATGTTTGCTCGCCGAGGTCTGGGGTACAGCCCCCATACCCGGTCTCGTGTACTCCGGGGCCGGACACCACTTGGGAGACTCAATGTTCACGCACAACAAGGCATTGCAATTTGAAACAAACCCCGCAGCACCCGATGCTGCTTTCGCTCGTCGCCTCCAGGAAGTACTTGGCGGAAAATGGGGGGAGATGACCGTGGCGATGCAGTACCTCTACCAGGGGTGGAACTGCCGCCTTCCCGGCAAGTACAAGGACATGCTGCTGGCCATCGGCACCGAAGAACTTTCCCACGTGGAGATCATCACGACGATGATCGGCAAACTCCTCGATAAGGCACCACTGTCGCCGGACGAGGCCGACGGCACAAATGAAAAGTCCGCCGCTTTCGGCGGATCCAACCCGCAGCACACCATTGTCAACGGCGGCGGCGCCTCCCCGCAAGACAGCAACGGTGTTCCATGGTCCGGTGCATTTGTCACCTCCAGCGGAAACCTGATGGCCGATTTCTATCTCAACGCAACCGCCGAGATGCAGGGCCGACTCCAGGTCTCGCGACTCTTCCACATGACCGACGACAAGGGTGTGAAGGACATGATCCGGATGCTCGTCACCCGTGATCACATGCATCAAATGCAGTGGCTCGCCGCGATCGAGGAACTCAAAGCCGATGGACTCGATGGGTTGCCCGTTCCCGAAGCCTTCCCTCTCGAAGAAGAATTCGACGAGTTCTCCCACACATTCATCCACGCCTCCGATGGGGCGAAAGCCGTCGATGGCCGCTGGGCCTCGGGCCCCGCACCCGACGGCCGCGGTGACTTCACCAGCGCCTTGATCCAGGCCCACGGGCAGGAGCCAGAACTCGCACCCGGTGACCCCAGGCTCTACGGGACTAGCGTGCTGGAAGAAACCGAAGGCTTAATTGCTAAAGCAAAAGACGCCCTGAAATAGCCGCAGACTTGCCGCGCACTTGATAGCGACCAAAAGCCACCCGCACCACCACTAAGGAGATTCAAATGATTGTCAAGAAGCTGCACGAGACCGGGATCAAAAGCGAATGGGCCTACGCTGCCGCGTTCGCCTCGATCGCCCTATCATTCACCTCGTGGGTGATCAGCAAGAAAGCCGAAAATGCCGGGACAGACCGCGCCGATCGTTGGGGGATCTTCGTCGGGCAGTGGGCGCCAACTTTCTTCGGCCTGGGATTAGCCTTGCGAGGCTACGAAAAGAACTAACCTTCCACAACGCAGGCGCTACGAAAGTTATCGGCGAGTGTGTCGCGACCGAGGCCTGGTGCTGTCCGAGAACTAACTGACTTTCAGTGACCGCGTACAGCACCAGGCGTGCGGCTATACCTGTCATATGAAGGTCGGGGATCGCATTGAGTCAAGCGCGTACGTACACGCATGAGACGGCCTCCTGCACAACACAGCGAGCACCGACAAGGGTCAGGATAATTACGAATACCGCCTAGCCGGCGGTCCCCCGGTTTTTCACCTTCGCATAGGCAGCGAGGGCGCGCTGCCGTGACTCGGCCAGGTCAACGATCGGCTCCGGATAGTCCGGAGCGCGCTTCGAGTCCGTCCACGGCCGGTGGATGGCAGCGTCATCCAAGCCCGTCAGTTCCGGGAGGAACCGCCGCAGATAGCGTCCCGCAGAGTCAAACTTAATACTCTGGGTGACTGGGTTGAAGATCCTGAAATAGGGTGCCGCGTCGGCGCCGGATCCGGCTACCCACTGCCAGTTGGCAGGATTGTTGGCGGCATCCGCGTCAACCAGGGTGTCCCAGAACCACTGTTCCCCGGCACGCCAATCGACCAGCAGGTTCTTGGTCAGAAATGACGCGGTAATCATTCTTACCCGGTTGTGCATCCAGCCGGTTTCCCAGAGCTGCCGCATTCCGGCATCCACCATTGGATAACCGGTGCGGCCCCGGCACCAGGCACGAACCTCCTCGGCCGTGTCGTGCTCCCAAGCGAATGCGTCGAACTCCCGCCGATAACTCTCCGTGGCCAGACGTGGGTTGTGGTAGAGCAGGTGCCAGCAGAATTCCCGCCAGCCGATCTCAGCACCAAAAGTCTGAATCTCATCGTCGATGCCGACAGTTCGGCTGGTTCTCGCGGCGTGCCAGATCTGGAAGGGGCTGACTTCGCCGAACCGCAGGTGGGGCGACAGCCTGCTTGTGCTTTCCTGACTTGGCCGCTCCCGGCCCTCGCTGTATCCAATCAGCCGCTCGTCGAAGAATTCAGTAAGCCGACGGTGCGCTCCCGGCTCGCCTGGTGTCCACTCGGACCGAAGACCACCGGCCCAATCTGGGGAGGTGGGCAGCAGTGCCCAGGTGTCCAGATGGTCGGACTTTTCGGTTCCGGCCATTTTCACCGCCTTCAACGATGACGGCGCTGGTACCGGCTCCCGTGGTTCCGGCTGCGCGAGGCAGGCGCGCCAGAAGGGGGTGAAGACCTTATAGTTTTCTCCCTGCCCGGTCTGCACCTGCCACGGCTCGAATAGCAGGTTCGCCTGGAAACTCTGCGCATCGATGCCGTTGTCCCGCGACCAATCTTTCAGGCCGGAGTCGGCATTACGTTCGTGCAGCCCATAGCGCCGGTTCCACAGCACTGCTTTCGCGCCGGTTTCGACGATCAGCTGCTTAACGACATCGACCGCAACACCACGACGAAGGATCAAGCGGCCGCCGATTTCGCGCAACTGCGCATCGAGGGACTGCAACGAATAGTGCATCCACCATCGAGCCGCCCCGCCAAGCGGACGGATGTCCGACGATTCATCGAACACGAACAGCACGGCAGTTTGCCCGCCGCGTCGAGCAGCCTCGTACAGTGCCGGATTGTCCGCCACCCTTAAATCGTCCCGCAGCCAGACGACTGTTGTCCCCATGGACACAATCTATGCGGCATCGCAGCTGGAATTCCACAGTGCCGTTCCGCCCTGCCTACCCGCCCTTGATTGTGAGAGATTCTTCCTACAAGCTTGTCGGAATAATCCTGCGTGCCTGACGTGGATGGGGGGCGCGTGATGAATCAGCAGCAACGCGACTCTCCCAGGTGCTCAGTTGTCGTTCCGGTACGCAATGATGCTGTGCACCTTCGCCGGTTCCTCGATGCGCTCGACCAGCAGTCCCGGACTCCGGACGAAGTGATCGTGGTCGACAACGCCTCGTGCGACGACAGTGCGCGCCTTGCCCGTGACCGGGGTGCCCGCGTGCTGCAGGAATCGCGCATCGGCATACCTTTCGCAGCTGCCACAGGCTACAACGCTGCGACGGGCAGAGTCATCGTACGCGCAGATGCCGACACCCTTCCCGGTGCTGACTGGCTCGACAAGCTCCTGGCCCACCTTGACCGGCACGACGATGCCGTGGCGGTATCCGGACCAGGACACTTCTACGGGATGCCGAACCTGATCAGCAGCGTCGCGTCGTTTCTCTATAACGGCGGTTATGTCTGCGCCACCGGGCTCGCCCTTGGTCATCCACCACTGTTCGGCACCAATCTCGCGTTCCGGACGTCGTGGTGGAACCAGGTGAGGTGCGACCTGCATCTGGGCCCTGATGTCCACGACGACTTGGACCTCAGCTTTCGGGTCCGCCCTCAAGACCGCGTGGTCTTCGCGCCGGCCATCTGGGTCGGCATGTCGGCTCGGCCACTCAGGGCAGGGACCTCGGTGCGATTGCGCCGTGGCATCGAAACAGTCCGGGTGAACTGGCGTGACGAGCGCCCCTGGGAAAGATGGGCCGCACGACGACGTTCGACGTAGTCACAATCGTGGCTGGCACGCGCGCGACTCTCCCTGCCGACCTAAGAACGCGACGTGTATGTCGGGTTCATGCCATGCCTGGCTCACTATGCACGAGCGCTACATCGCAGTCGAGCCGACGCAGGCCATTCGCGCCGAGCACGGTTCCTGCTGACCGTTGTCAACGGCATCTCGGTCGAGCAGGTTCTGCCGGGTAAGGGCACGCAGCTTTCCGCCGACACGAGCAGGGACGGCTGCCCAGCTCCGGCTGAGCGATCCCGATCTTCGAGGTCAACGCGGAACACAGGCACTGGGGCGCATCAGGTGCCGGCGCCACTGTCAAGGAGCCAGTGGTAGCGCATCCGCATCGCGCGCTCCACGGCGCCGGCCGCCGCCCCAAGTCCGAGCGCGAGGTTAAGTTCGAGCGGCAAGTGCAACGGGGATCGGAAGGTACCAATCGTGTCGGCGATCGGCGGAATCTCGGAGATCGGTTCTGCGATCTGGAGCAGGTTGAGGCCTACTCCGATGAGCAACAGAAGCACCGACACAGCACCAATCAATCCACTCGCGATCGGACGCTCACGTGCGAAACGCATACGACGCCCCTCCGCCGATCGAGGATCAGGCATGAGCTGGCGTTCCGTTCCGTCGTCTGCGACGAAGTGACAGCGACGCATGCCCGCCTCGCTTGTACGAACTTCGATATGCCCACCCGGAACCGGGAAACGCGCGGGAACTTTGGACTCGGCGTCGAGTTGACCATCGCGGTACAACCTCGCCATTATCTCGCCCGTTTTGAGGTCACCTCCGTGCCTGACCTCGACGGTGAAGCCAACCTGCTGCGTGCCATCTTCCAGCGTGATCGACAACACCGAGCGCCGCGTCATCTGCCACCAACGGAACGGCTTGAGTGGGCGCCCATCGCCCGGCTTCACCCGCTTGGCCAAACGACGCTGATTCCAGCTCGCGGTCATTTCCTTGCCCCTCAATCGGCACTAATACAGTGTACTGCTGACAAGCTTCCGCCAGACTAACACACCGTATTGCTTTTCGAGGAGCGCCTGGGTCAGCTCGGCTTCCGCCCACGCACATCGCACACGCCGGCCCGTCAGGGCCAAGTAACCGAAAGTCGTTTAGACCAGATAGCAGCCATCGCTCCCGTGAGGATGTAGGGGTGGATTCTCGGCATCCGGCACCTGTAGAAGTTGGGTGAGGCACGGCGTCTGTATGCCCCTATCGGTAATGCCGCAACTGATTCGTCCAACGATCCCTGACCAGGCGTCATGTACTAGAGCGTCAGTTGAGCCGCTCGGTGAGGTGTACGTCGACGTCGTCACCGTCGTTCTTGCCGATGGCCTTACGGATGGCAGCGGCCACGGGGAGCTTATGGGTGCCGTCTCCCAAGGCCATGAACGCTCCAGTGAACGGGTGCCCATTCACGGTTCCAGCGACCTTGACCAAGCCTCGGGTGCCGAAAATCTGTGCTGAGTCAGGTAGCTGAACACAGGTCCAGGTGTCGCCTGGACGGGCCTTGCCCAGGCGAGCGGTGAACGCGATGTCTAAAGGCTGGGGCTCGGTCATGGTCGTGGTCCTCCCCCATCCAGTTGGATGGCTCGGTTCAGTTGTCACCGACTTTGGTTCTCGTCGGTGTCTTCCAGGTAGACAAGGCCGTTGCCGTCGGGGTCAGTGAAGGAGAACATCGCCGGGACACCCTCCATGCGGATCAATTCCTCGTTGTGCAGGGTCACCCCGGCCTCGCGGATCTTGTCGTGGGCCTGCTGAGCGTCAGGGGTGCCCAGGCGGATCGCGATCGGAATCTGGCCGTCCGGGGGTAGGAGCACCAGGGAAACACTCGAGCCCGGTGGCACGACCTCGATCATCCGCGCACCCGGCCAGATCTCCACATCGGTGCGAAGTTCACAGCCCAGCACCTCGGTGTAGAACTTCACCGCTGCATCCTGATCGGCCACCGGAACGGACACGCTCAGCACTTTCGTCGTCATCGTCATGCCTGATTAAATCCCACAGTGCGCCGAAAGTCATCCCTCCGCGGCAAGACGACCGCGAGCCGGGCGGCGCGTGCCTCGACGCCGACCACGGGATCATCGAGGACCTCATCGAGGACCTCATCGAGAACAGGTCCTACCAGCTCGTCCGGGACTCGCTTCCCGGAAGGATCAACCCGACGGAAAGTGATTCGCAGCCCGGTTCCCAGCGTTGCCCTGGCCTCACCCTCGCAGCCACCCGAACTTCGGCCAGCATGCGCCGGGCACCGTCAAGGAACACGAGACGCCGTCGGCCGTACGACGTGCTCGGACTGGAGCAGGTCGCTCTCAACGTCGCCCGCCGGTACACCGGCGAACACCACCCTGCGCCATAGTCGGTCACCTCGCCAGCCGCACGTACGGAGCCAGGCCGGCTTCCTCGGCGGTGAGGACCCGTGCGGTGGCGAGGATGGTTTTCTCCATTGCCGCTGCCGCTTTCGTCGCCCGCACATCCGCGCGCTTCGCGAGGCTGATCGTGCGCGACAGGCTCGGCTCCACCAGCGGCACCGAGGTGAGGCGAGGCCGGTCGACGAGCACCATCGCCGGAACGATCGCGACCCCCAATCCCAGTTCGACGAACCGCAGGACCGCATCCATCTCCGCCCCCTCGACGACGATGTGCGGTGCGAGTCCGGCTGATTCGAATGCCGCCGAGGTGGCTGCGCGCAGATCGTAACCGTGATGGAACAGCACCTGGGGCAGAGCCGCAACTTCGGCCAGGGTGATCGAGCCACCGGGCAGAATAGTGCCATCGGCTTCATCCGAAGTGTTGGAGGCGCCTCCACCCGTTGTGCTACCACCCGCGCCATCCCGCCCCGCCTCGGCGGCCGCGATCACGACGAGGTCCTCGCTGAGAACTCCCTGCATCCTCAGCCTGGGCATCTGTGATCCGAGGTCGAGGGTGCGTGTGATGAGCGCGAGATCGAGCTCACCCGTGCCCAGCGCCTCGATGAGCTGCCGTGACCCTTTCTCCATGAGCTCGAGTTCGACCCCGGGATGCTCGTTGTGGAACCGGCTGATCGCCTCGGCGACGAGGCTCACACACAGGGTCGGTGTCGCGCCGAGGCGGATCCGGCCCTTGCGCAGTCCCGCGAGCTCATCCATGTCCCGGCGCACCGCCTCGGCGTCGGCAAGCATTCTCCGTGCCGTGGGCAGCAGAGTCTCGCCGGCCGCGGTCAGGGAGATGTGCCCATGTGCGCGGTGGAAGAGCTCGGCCCCGAGCTCCTTCTCCAGGGTCGAGATCTGGCGACTCAACGAGGGCTGTGCCAGGTGAAGGGCGGCAGCGGCCTTCGTGAAATGACCAGTGTTGGCGACCTCGATGAAGCTCGAGAGCTGTTCCAGATTCATGGCAATAGCGTATCGCTATGGACGTGAGCCGAACAATGCATTGGACGTATTAAGTAGGCAAATCTACCGTGGAAAATATGAACACGACACAGGACGGCTTCCGTCGACACGAACACTCAATCTCCACCTCGGTGCTGGTCATCGGCACCGGCGGATCCGGCCTTCGCGCCGCCATCGAGGTCGCCGAGGCGGGTACCGATGTCCTCGCCGTGGGCAAGCGCCCTAAGGACGATGCACACACCTCGTTGGCTGCTGGCGGAATCAACGCCGCACTGGGCACGATGGACCCTGAGGACACCTGGCAGCAGCACGCGGCCGACACGATCAAGGAATCCTATGGTCTCGCCAACCCTCGCACCGTCGAGATCGTCACCCAGGGAGCAGCCCAGGGCATCGCCGACCTGGAGCGCTATGGAATGGACTTCGCGAAGGAGGCCGACGGTCGGATCTCACAGCGGTTCTTCGGCGCCCACACCTGGCGTCGCACCGCATTCGCCGGCGACTACACGGGACTGGAGATCCAGCGCACCCTCATTCATCGCGCCGAAGCACTGAACATCCCCATCCTCGACCGCGTCTACATCACGAAACTGCTCGTCTCAGGCGGCCGCATCTTCGGCGCCTACGGCTTCGACGTCATCGACGGCACCGGCTACCGCATCCACGCCGACGCCGTCATCCTCGCTGCCGGTGGACACAACCGGATCTGGCGTCGCACCTCCTCCCGCCGTGATGAGAACACCGGCGACTCGTTCCGCCTGGCAGTCGAGGCAGGCGCCCGCCTGCGTGATGCCGAGCTCGTCCAGTTCCACCCCTCGGGCATCATCGAGCCGGAGAACGCCGCGGGCACCCTGGTCTCTGAGGCGGCCCGCGGCGAAGGCGGGATCCTGCGCAACGGCCGGGGGGAGCGGTTCATGGAACGCTACGATCCCGAGCGGATGGAACTGTCCACCCGCGACCGGGTGGCACTCGCTGCCTACACCGAGATCGCTGAGGGTCGCGGCACCGAGAACGGCGGCGTCTGGCTCGACGTCTCCCACCTGCCGCGCGAGACAATCATGAACCGCCTGCCCCGCGTGTTCCAGACGATGATGGAGACGCAGATGCTCGACATCACCACCTCTCCCATCGAGATCGCCCCGACCGCCCACTATTCGATGGGCGGGGTGTGGGTCGACCCGGTCGAGCACAGCACCGACGTCGAGGGACTGTGGGCCATCGGCGAGGCCTCGTCCGGCCTGCACGGAGCCAACCGCCTCGGCGGCAATTCACTCATCGAACTCCTCGTCTTCGGCCGGATCGTCGGCCGGTCCGCTGTTGCCTACTCCGATGGGCTCGAGGCGCAGATGCGTTCGAAGGATGCCATCGCCGAGGCGCGTGCGGAGATCGATGATCTGCTCGCGGCCGATGGCACGGAGAACGTCAGGGCCCTGCAGCGCGAGGTCCGCAACCTCATGACCGAGCACGCCGGTGTCGTCCGTGACGGGGCCGGACTGTTGGCCGGCCTCGAGAAGCTTGCCGACATCGAAGCGCGATTGGGGAATGTCGGAATCCACCCCGACATCGCAGGATTCTCCGACCTCTCCCATGCCTTCGACCTGAAGTCCTCGGTGCTCGCGGCCAGGGCCACGCTCGAATGCGCACTCGAACGCCGCGAGACACGAGGCTGCCACAACCGCAGCGACTACCCGGAACAGGACGAGAGCCTGCAGGTCAACCTCGTGTGGTCGCCGACGACCGGCGTCGTGGCTGAGGACATTCCGCCCGTCGATCCCGAGGTCGCCGAGCTGATGCGCACCGACGAGATCAGCCAGGAGGGCAAACTCGTGGAGTAGTGGACGAGCGGTTCCCAGCCGTTGCCCTGGCCGTCACCTCCCGTCCACCGGACCTTCGGCCAGCCGACGCGAACGTTCCACCACCCGGTCACGCCGGCGTAACCTGCCGGCCATCGGGGCTGCCTAGCGTGATCGTTTGTGAGCCCCACCAGTAACCCCGCTCCCCTGGCTACCCCCGGCGCCCCAGCTACCCCCGGCCACTCGGCCGATGCCGGAGCCCCGGTCACCCCCACTGCCCTGGTCGTCATCCCGGCCCGCGGCGGTTCCAAGGGAATCACGGCTAAGAACCTGCGCAGGGTCGCTGGACGCACTCTCCTCACCCGGGCAATCGACTCCGCTCGCGCCGCCCCGGGCGTGAGCGGAGTCGTGGTCAGCACCGATCACGACGACATTGCCGCCGAAGCCCGAGCCGCCGGAGCCTCGGTGATCGGCCGACCGGCGGACCTCGCCGGCGATCAAGCGAGCTCGGAATCAGCGGTTCTGCACGCCCTGGATCACAGCCCGGGCCCCGACCCTGAGATCACGGTCCTGATGCAGTGCACCTCGCCATTCATCCCGGCCGAGGAACTCGGCGAGGCGATTCGGCGGGTGCACGATGACGAGGCCGATTCGGTTCTGGCCGCCGCACTCGACCACGGCTTCCTCTGGGCACGACAGGCCGGCGGTCAGGCACTCGCCATCGGGCACAGCGCCGATTTCCGCCCCCGCCGCCAGGATCGTGAGCCGCAGTTCCGCGAAACCGGCGCCTTCTACGTCATGCGCACCAGTGGATTCCGCCGGCACGGCCACCGCTTCTTCGACCGGATCGCGCTACAACCGGTGCCCGAGGAGCTCGCTCTCGAAATCGATACGCCTGCCGACCTTGAGCTGGCACGTGCGATGGCGCCACTGATCGATCAGCCCGAGCGGCCGGACATCGACGCGCTGGTCACCGATTTCGACGGCGTGCACACCGATGATTGCGCCTGGATCGACCACGAAGGCGATGAACGAGTCCGGGTGCACCGCGGCGATGGACTCGGAATCGCCCGGCTGCGTGATTCCGGGATGCCGCTTCTGATTCTGTCCAAGGAACGCCACCCCGTGGTCTCCGCCCGGGCACGCAAACTCCGGGTCGAGGTGCGACAGGGCATCGACAACAAGGCCGAGGTGCTGCGCGGCTGGATCGAAGACCGGCAGCTCGATCCCCGGCGCGTCGGCTACATCGGCAACGACGTCAACGACCTCGAAGCTTTCGATGTCGTTGGCTGGCCGATCGCGGTGGCAGACGCCCACCCGGAGGTCAAGTCCGCGGCGCGGCTCGTCCTGCAGCGAGACGGTGGGCAGGGCGCCATTCGTGAATTATGCGACCAACTCTCTCCCGAAAACCTGACCACAACAACACTCCGCGCACCAACAACACAAGGAGCAACAATGACAGCAGTTACCCAGACCCAGACCACTGCCCGTCCAGTCGCCATCGGTGAGCACCAGGTCGGGCCGGACCAGCCTGTCTACGTGATCGGCGAAATCGGCATCAACCACAACGGTGACGTCGAGAACGCCAAGAAGCTGATCGATGTCGCCGCCGAGGCAGGGGCGCAGGCGGTCAAGTTCCAGAAGCGCACACCTGAGATCTCAACCCCTGAGGCGCAGAAGAGCCAGATTCGCCAGACGCCGTGGGGTGAGATGACGTATCTCGACTACAAGTACAAGGTCGAGTTCGAAAAGGAAGAGTACAACGAGATCGCCCGGTACAGCGCCGAGAAGGGACTGCAGTGGTTCGCTTCGCCATGGGACGTGCCCTCGGTCGAGTTCCTGGAATCGTTCGATGTCGTCACCCACAAGGTGGCGAGCGCCTCGGTCACCGACATCGAGCTGCTCAGCGCCCTGCGCGACACGAACAAGCCGATCATCCTGTCCACCGGGATGTCCACTCTGCCCCAGATCGATAAGGCGGTCGAGATCCTGGGCACCGACAAGCTGGTCATCCTGCATGCCACCTCGACCTACCCGCTGCCCGCCGAGGAAGCCAACCTGCGGACCATCAACACGCTGCAGCAGCGATATGGCGTGCCGGTCGGTTACTCCGGCCACGAAACCGGTCTGCAGATTTCGCTGGCGGCCGTCGCACTCGGCGCCGTCGCCGTCGAACGGCACATCACCCTTGACCGCGCCATGTGGGGCTCGGATCACGGCGCATCGCTCGAGCCGCGCGGGCTCACCACCTTGATCCGTGACATCCGGATTCTGGAAGACGCGCTGGGTGATGGCGAGAAGCGGGTGTTCCCGGGCGAAGAGGCGCCACTCTCCCGGCTGCGCCGCGTCAACGCCTGAACCACCTCGACTACGAACGTAGAAGGACCTTGTTCATGACCTACCCGCGACTGCTTGCCTCCGATGCCGACCCAGGCTCGGCGGAAATGGTCTCGTTCGCAGCAGACGTCTCCCGTCCACTACTGGTTGTCGGCAACGGTCCCTCTGCGTGTTTTCCCGCCTACGACCGGATTCCAGCCAACCCCGTGGTGTTCCGGCTGGACTGGTTCTTCACCGAAAGTCATTACCACTTCGGCCGCCACGTCGACGCCTTCTTTCACGCCGAGCCGAACGCCGGGCTCGAACTGAAGCTCGCCGACGAGATCCGGTCCGGGCGCTACACGGTCGACAGGTTGCTTTCGCCCCTGCGCCTGCAGTCCACCCGGACCGGAGAGCAGCACGGAAATGCCCTGCTGACTCTCGGGCTGACCGAGGCAGACCCCTGGGCCCTGATCGCGGGCCATCCCCGGCTGGCCCGGCACTTCATGGGCAGCATGAGGCCGTCGGCCGCGCTGCAGGCGCTCGGGTTCGGGTTGGCGGCGGGCTTCCGCAAGATCTATCTCAGCGGAATCGACCTGTTCGAACACAAGGACGCCCGATACGGCCGGAGTCTCAGCCAGGAGACGGCCAAGGCAGCCGGACATCCGGACCGGATTTCCGGGCATGGCGTCGACTCCGGGCACGACATCGACTTCGACCTCGCATTTGCGAAGTCATGCCTGCTGGAATTCCCGGACGCCGAAATCGTCAATCTCGGCGAGCAGCGCCATCTGCGCCAGCTCATTCCGCCGGCACCACGTTCGCCGGCACCACGTTCGCCGGCCGTAGCTGGCGACGCCGCGGCGGCGACCCTTGCAACCCAGCCCACCCAGATGCAGGGCAGGCCGAAGAGCCATCTGAGCATCAGTCCGGACGACGCCGGCGGCCAGGTCGTATTCCGGACATCGGCTGGCGCCGGCACCCAGTTCGCGCTGATCAACGGCAGGAAATGCGGCTATGTCACGCTCGCCTCCGGCAATTATCATCACGGCGCCCGGGCACTTGCGCGCTCGCTGCGGCAGGTCAGCGATGTTCCGCTCATCGTGATGTGCACGCCGGGCACCAACAAGCTTGCCCTGCAGCGCAGCGGTATCGAGTGCGTGGACGTGCCGGAGATCATCAATCCGGTGACCGACCGCAAGGGTGTGCAGTCCAGGTTCGCCGCAACCTACACGAAACTGAACGCGTTTCGGCTGAACTTTCTCGATCGCGCGGTATTCATCGACAGCGACACCATAGTTCGACGCTCGCTGGACGACTTGTTCGAACGCGACGGGTTCTGCGCGGTGCCCGACGCGGGATGGGGGACCGACAACGAAGGATTCAATTCCGGTGTCTTCGGCTATCAGCCGTCCCGGGAGGTCTTCGACGACATGCTGAACCAGGTCGCCAGACTGAGCTCGGCCGACGGCGGCGACCAGGGCTTTCTCAACGAGTACATCACTGACTGGACCCGGCTACCGATCGAATACAACACCACCAAGCGGATCTTCTTCGCCCATCCGGGCCTGTTCAACGACCACGACGTCCGCGTGATCCACTACGTCGGCGCCAAACCCTGGATCCAGCACAAGGGTAATGACGACTATGCCGAGCTGAACTCACTCTGGTTCGAGTACCTCGAGGATTTCGAGCTCCGTGACCTGCTCCGCGACTGGTCGCTCAAGCTGCCTGGCGCAGAAAAGGACATAGCCCCTGCACCACCGCCGGAACAATCCAAGCCGCCATCACCTGCCGCAAAGAGCGGCACACCGGCAAAACCCCCACTCCGGCAAGGCCATCGCAAGGGACGCGAGCTGCTCGGCGCCGGTGATGTCGCGGGCGCCGAGCGGATAGCCCGCCGCAACCTTGCCGAGAATCCGCGCTCCGTCGCAAACCTTAAACTGCTCCGCGATGTGAGCCTGAAACAGCGCCGGCTCGGTGATGCCACCGCGCTCGGCTCACGGGTCGTCACACTGATAGCCGCCAATCTGATCGCCGGGCGGGCCACGCCCAGTGGCACATCCGGAAGGGACTGAATGAGCCCGCACAAGAAACCGCTGGTCAGCCTGGTCGTTCCGGCGAAGGATTCCGGGGAATACCTGCTGACCAGCCTGGGCAGCCTCGGCCGCCAGTTCGATGATCCGCGGGAGCTGGAGGTGATCGTGATCAACGATGGCTCCGTAGATGACACCGGGGATATCGCCGAGGGATTCTCGGCTAGGCTGCCGGGCCTTCGAGTGCTGCACAACGACACGCCAACCGGCCTGGCGAACGCCCGCAATCAGGGTGTGGCCTCCTCGGTTGGCCGGTTCATCGCCTTCCTGGACGCCGATGACTGGCTAGCACCAGGTCAGTTGCCCTGGCTGGCCCGGAACCTGAAGGACCTCGACGTTGATTTCATCAGGGTGGACCATATCAGCGTGCAGGGCAGGAAGCGGTCGCTGCGCAGGGCGCCGTTCGCCCGGCGTGGGATATCGCTCAACCCTCGCCAGGGAATCCTGCCAACCTCGGCGCCAACTATGGTCGACTACCCCTATGCGTGGGCCGGAATGTTCAACCGCCGGGTTGCCGACGCCGGGCTGCTCGACTTCCCGACCGGGCTGCACACCGCCGAGGACCGCTCCTGGATCTGGCGGCTGCACTTGCAGGCGGAGAGCTTCGCGGTGCTCGACTCCCCCGGCATCTATTACCGGCGAGGCATCCCCGGTTCACTCACCCAGATCTTCGATCGGCGGCAGCTGGATTTCATTCCGGCTTTTGCCGGCGTCTTTGCCCTCGTCGCAGCGGACGACGACGCCGGGACGTTCTGGCCGAAAGCTGCGCGGAACTTCCTGGCGATCCTTGCCCATCAGGTCGGCCGCAGCGAACAGATGACCGGGGCTGTGCGGCGTGAACTTCAGGAGCGGGCGGCCAATCTCTGCCGGCTGATGCCCGCGGATGTGCTCGATCGTGCCCTGTCTGAGCTCGATCAGAAGCGCTTCGCCATGGTTCGTGCCATCGCCACCGGCAACCGCGGTTGGTGGAGCCGCGCCGCCGGCTCCGGACGGCCGATGCTCGGCCGAACCGTGGGAAGGCGAAGCGCATGATTCAGCTGATCCTTGCCTCCACGCTGTTCCAGGCCGTGTCGGTCGCAGCAGCCATCGATGAGGGACTGCTCGGCGACGCGGATGAGCGGGTACTCCTGGTGGCCAACAATTCGTATGCGCCGGAACTGACCGACGCGCTGCACGACGTGCCTGGTGCCGAAGCTGTGTTGAACCGGTACGACCGGGTCGTTCAGCTCAACGAGACGCTGGCGCCGCAGCACCCTAACGACTGGTCGCCTCGGGACGCCGACCTGTCACTTCTGCAACGCCTGCTGCGCACCGAATGGCGCCTCGGCAATCAGCCGGTCGAACTGGTGCTGGAATCGATTCAGGTCAACCCCGCCATCGCGCTGGCGAGGGTGTTCCACGACAGCCTGATTACGATCCATTCCGACGGCCTGATGAGCTTCGGGCCGACCCGGAACCCGGTACCTCTGAGCGTCGAGCAACGACTGGAAAAGCTGATCTATCTCGAGCTGGTGCCCGGGCTTGATCCGGTGCTGCTCCGGGAATGCCGGGTCGACATGGTCCCGCTCGGACCTGACCCGTTCCGGAAAGCGATCGGGCAGATCACCGATGCCCTGGCCACCGAGCTGGACCGAATCGGTCTCCCGGCCCCCGATGGCGCCACCGCCCTTGTGGTCGGCCAGTACCTCTCGTCACTCGGCATCCTCACCCAGGACGAGGAAAGCACGCTGCATGTACGAATGATTGAGTCAGCCGTGGCAGCCGGCAGCAGCCGGGTGGTGTTCAAGCCGCATCCCGGCGCGCCGGCCGCATCGCTCGAACCGTTACGCGCCGCAGCCTCGAGGCTGAGTGTCGAGCTCTCGGTTGTCACGCTGCCTATGCCAGCCGAGGTGCTGATGGAGCGGCTGAAGCCGGGCCGCGTCGTCGGTTGTTTCTCCACTGCGCTGGCAACCGCCCGGTCCATCTATGGCATCGAGCCGATCGCGGTCGGCACCGAGTTGTTGCTGGAACGACTCGCGCCGTACGAGAACAGCAACCGGATTCCGGTAACCATCGTCGACGCCCTGATTGCCCGGGATAAACCCGTCGCTGGTCTGCAGCCGCTGATCGAGGCGGTGTCGTACTGCATGCAGCCGGACAACCTACACGAGCTGCAACCCCGCGCCGAAGAGTATGTGAGCGGGGCGATCGGCACTGCGGACATGCGCTACTTCAAGCGACGCCGCCTGCAGTCACTCGGACTTGTCACGATCTCCCGGCGGCGCACACTGCGCGCCCAGCTGGGCGCCGTCCGGCGTCGGCTCATCGGCAGGGTCCCAACCACGCTGGCACGTGGCAAGGACATCCCGCGCACTCGAAGGACTCCTCAGTAGTCATCTGCCCGTCACTTGAAAGACACCGGCAGGCAATCCAGCGGCTTTAGGTTTAGACCATGAGCACACCAACAGTGGCCAGGGGTTCGATGAGTAACCGTGACCTCCCGATCGGCGTCGGACGGGCGTCGGCCTGGGTTGAATCTCCGCTTCAGCTACTGAGCGCCGTCGAGGCACACACCGCGGGGGTTCTGGGCCGGAGCACCCTGGTCCATCCGCGGCGGGATTCGACCGGCATGCCCGCCGCTCTTGATTCACTGCTCAGACGTTCGATGCCCGATGGTTTGCTGTTCACCACACCCACGCTTGCCCTCCCATCGCCACGCGATGTGGGCTCGAGTTGCTGGTCCGTCGGTGATGCTTATTCGGGCAGGGTGCAGCTCGAACTGGCCCGGGGCGTGGCTGCCGACTCCGTCGTGATCCTCGATGACGGGCTCGCGACGCTGAATCTGCTGCGCACCATCACGGCCTCCCGGCCGACGCCGCTGATCCGGCCGCGGGTTCGGCCGACTCCGTCCCGGATCGGCCTGGGCCTGGCGGCATGGCGCCAGTTACGCCGCCTCGCGATGGCGAACCGGCTGACTGTATTCACTGCGTGCCCGGTACCGCCGGCCACTGCCCAGGCATTCCGGGCTCTCGGCGGCAGGCTGATTTCGCACCGTTTCGACTGGTTGGCGGAGCAGCCGGTGACCGAATCCGTATCGGAACCCACGATCGTGATCGGCTCGGCGATGCCGGCCGACGGACTGATTGACGCCGAATCCTATCTGGCCTGGATCATCAGCATCGCCGACCGCTCCGAGCTGCGGTACTTCCCGCACCGGCGCGAATCAGCTCAGATGCTGCTCGATCTCGCCGCGCATCCGAACATCAACGTCGCCAGCCACAATCTGCCGGTCGAAATGCGGCTTCGCGGCCTGCAACCGCCGCAGAAAGTCGTCTGCCTGCCGACAACTGCGTTCGTCTCGCTCAAACTGATCCTCGGCTCGACCGGCGTCGCGCTTGAACCGCGCACCGTGCCCGAACACTGGTGGACATCGGACGCCTCGGCAGCGCTGCGCAGCCATCTCGGCAGTACCCTCTGCGACAATCAGGCATGACCGCACGGCCCGAATCCCGGCGCTTCCCGGACCGCCAACCGAGCATACTAGCCGTCTGCGATAGCGACTCCTATCTGAAGTGGGGCTGCGCGACCCTTGACGCGCTTCCCGCGGACTGGCGACGCGACGTCCTTCTGCTCAGAACGCCGATCCTGCCGACCGGAGCTCAGATTGCCGCCGCGACGACAGGAACCTTCCAGCAGGACAAACCGACCGCCGTGATCGAACGGGCCAGGCTCGGCGCCGAGCTGGCGAGGCGCGGGCCGGACCTGGTGCTGGCGGCAGCGACCGGGCCTGTCGCCGAACAGATCCTGGTCAGTGCTGCCCGGATCGAACACAGGCCGGCGCTGGTAACCGGACTGCCCGGCGTCGCGCTGCCCGCAACTTTCAAAGCACTTCGATACCGTTCATTAAGCGACGCATTCATCACGCACAGCTACGCCGAACAACGGCAATTCCGCGAGCGCGCGGCGTCGCTGCAACTGCCGGTGGACATTCTGCTGTCCAGGTTGCCATTCCTGACCGCCGACGTCGATCACGCCAACTTCCCACAGGGAGACGCACCCGCGCCCGACCGGGTTGTATTCGCCGCTCAGGCCAAGGTGCCGGTGGCCGTCGCTGACCGGGAAAAGATCCTGCTCTCCCTCGCCGCGTGCAAGCGCCGATCCCCCTCGACCGACGTCGACATCAAGCTGCGGGCGCGGCCAGGCGAAGCACAAACCCACCTCGAGCATCACCCTTACGACGAGCTGTGGACGCACCTGGCACGGCGCGGCGAAGTCCGCGGCGACGAGCTACGGTTCGTCGACGGTCCGATGTCGGCGCACCTCGGCGAGGGCACGGTGCTTGCCACCGTGAGTTCGACCGCGGCACTCGAGGCGATCGATGCGCAACTGCCCGTCCAGATCGTCGATGACTTCGGCGTCAACGACGAGATGCTGAACACTCCGTTCATCGGCAGCGGCTGTGTTGGCAGCCTGGCCGACCTGGCCGCCGGCCGATTTCGATATGCGGCCAGGGAGTGGCTCGGCGAAAACTACTTCCACCCGGCGGATTCGAAGCTGCAGGACGCCTTCGAACGGCTGGCAGCAAGCTCGCGGACCGGCGCTCTCCCCGAGACGGCATCCAGGGTACGGAAGCTTCGGATCCGCCGGGTCCGCGCAGAGATCAGAACGGCGCTGCCTGCTCCGGCGGTACGGCTGGTACGCCGCCTGCAATCCGGCTATCGCGCGGCGACCACGCCCTGAGCGGGCTTCGTCACCTGCCGGGCTGCTCGGCAGGCTACTCGGCCCTGTCGAAGTACTCGGCAGGCCTGTCCTGGCCGGGGTACTCGGCCCTGTCGAGGTCCCGGATCACCTCGAGTGCCGACCACACCTCTTCGTAGCTGTTGGCCAGCGGAGACAGCCCAAGCCTGATCGCGTCCGGCGCCCTGAAGTCGCCGATCACCCCGGCGCCGATCAGTGCGTCGTTCAGCTGCCGGGCGTCGTGTCTGAGAATGCTGACGTGTGCTCCGCGCTGGTCCGAATCCCGCGGAGAGCCGAGCCGGTATCCCTGGGGCCCCAGCCACTCGTCCACCAGCGATATCACCATCTCCCCGAGCCGAACGGCCTTAGCCCGAATTGTGTCGATTCCCGCCTCGCCGATCACCCGCGCGCCCTCGCGCACGGCCAGGATGCCGGGAATCTGCGGGGTCCCGGAAATCATCGACCGGATTCCGGCGGCCGGCCGATAGCCCTGCTCCATCTCGAATGAATCCGCGCGTCCCAGCCAGCCCCAGATCGGCTGGTTCAAATCGGCGTGATGGCGCCGGTTCACGTAACTGAATGCCGGCGCTCCGGGCCCAGCACCAACGAATTTGTAGGTGCAGCCCACAGCGAAGTCGACGTCGTCGGCGTCCAGCGTGATCGGAAAGCTTCCGACCGAATGGCACAAGTCCCACACCACCAAAGCGCCGTGCCGATGCGCGAGCGCGGTGATGGCGGACATATCTGCCAGGAAGCCGGAACGGTAGGCGATATGGCTCAACGTGACCACGGCGACGTCATCGTCGAGAACCGCCGCGACGTCGTCAGCGCTCACCCCGGTTGCCAGATCCGGCCGCAACCAGACCAGCTCCAGGCCGAGGTCTGAAGCAACAGATTCAGCGATGTACCGGTTGGTAGGGAAGTTCTCCCGGTCGACAATGATCTTCTTCCGGCCCGGTCGCAGGTTCACGGCCGCACGCATCGCCTTGTAGAAGTTCACCGTGGTGGAGTCCGCGATCACTGTCTGCCCGGCCGCCGCGCCCAGTGCAGCGGCGGCAAGTTCGTCGCCGACGATCTCAGGCAACTCGAGCCAGTTCCCGCCGTCGGCGTCGTCGGTCCAGCCCCTGATCAGCCGCTGCGACCATACCTGGGTGGCCAGGGTGTTCCATGTCTGGTCGATCGCCTTCAGCGGCCGGCCGAGCGAATTGCCGTCGAGGTAGGCGATGACGTCATCCGGCTGCTCAATGAAACGACTTCGGAACGGGGCGAGCGGGTCCTGTGCGTCAAGTGACCTCGCGTCGGCGCGGCTGAGTGCCATTACTCTCCAACCTCGGTTCGGACTGTGTACAACTCGGGGAAGAACGTCAGGTCCAGGGCTCGCTTCAGGAATGGCACCCCGGATGAGCCGCCGGTTCCCCGCTTGAAACCGATAATCCGCTCGACAGTGCGGAAGTGCCGGAAGCGCCAGGTCTGGAAAGTGTCCTCGATATCGACCAGCTCCTCGCAGGTCTCGTACACATCCCAGTGGTCATCGGGGTGCTCGTAGACGGTCTTGAAAACCTGGACCAGTGCGTCGTTGTGCGTGTGCGCAACCGTGACGTCGCGTTCGAGCAGTTCGCGCGGGATGGCGTAGCCACGCCGGGCCAGGTACCTGAGCACGACGTCGTAAAGGCTTGGCGCCTCGAGGGTTTCGCGCAGCACCCGCTGGTTTTCCGGGTGATGGTCGAACACCTTGATCATCGCTGCGTTCTTGTTACCGAGCAGGAATTCCAGCTCCCGGTACTGCGCCGACTGGAATCCGGAGGCCTCGCCCAGCTCGCCGCGAAACTGGCTGTATTCGGCCGGCGTCAGGGTCGCGAGCACCGACCACTGCTCGACGAGCTGCTTCTGGATGTGTTTTACCCGGGCCAGCCGTTTCAGCGCCGGACGAAGGTCATCGCGTCCGATGTGCTCACAAGCTGACTTCAGCTCGTGAATCAGTAGCTTGAGCCACAGCTCGGTGGTTTGATGCTGGATGATGAAGAGCATTTCATCGTGGTGCCCCGAGACCGGCTGCTGGGCCGAGAGCAGGGTCTCCAGCTGCAGATAGTCGCCGTACGTCGAGCCACGAAGGTCCTGGACTATCTCTTTCTCCAGCGAGCGGGTGTTATCCGCCGGTGCCTGTACGTCGTTGTCATTCACGGAATCTAACTGTAATCGACCCGGCTCGCCGGTAAATCGGTTGAGCACTGTCAGAGCCAGCTGACATGATCGAATTCGAAGTCAGATTCGTTCCTGCCACCAGTTGCTGCCAGTCAGCCATCACCGAAAGAAGGTCACGTTGTCCGTCGTAGAAGCCCCGGTCGCGGCGGATCGGCGCACTCCGGCACGAACCGGGCCCAGCGTCAAGGCTCTGTTGCGGTTCTGGCCGGATGTGCGCCCGTTCAAATGGCACTTCATCGGCTCGATCACCTTCTCGGTGCTGGCCACGCTCACCGGGCTGGTCATTCCGTTGGTGACGCAGCACATCATCGACGGACCGATTGCGCACGGCGATTTCGGCGGTATCTGGCTGCCGGCAGCACTCGTGCTGCTGCTTGGCCTGATCGATGCCGCAGGGGTCTGGGCACGGCGAATCATCATCGCCCGGCCGAGCAGCGAACTCGAGGTGAATCTACGGGCCAAGCTGTTCCGGAAACTTCAGGCCATCTCGGTCGGCGAGCATGACGGCTGGGATTCGGGCCAGCTGCTCTCCCGAGCCATCCAGGACATGTCGACCATCCGCCGATTCACAGCTTTCGCGATGCCGTTCATGATCATCAACAGTGTCACAGTGGTTGCCGGCCTGACTGTCCTTACCGTCCTGCACTGGGAATTCGGACTCGTGGTTTTCCTCGCCTCGATTCCACTTTTCCTGATCTGCGTGCAGTTCGAGAACAAGTACAAGGTCGTTTCCCGGCGGGCGCAGGACCAGACCGGTGATGTCGCCACAACTGTCGAGGAATCGGTGCAGGGAATCCGGGTGCTCAAGGCGTTCGGTCGCAGCGCCCACCTGGGAATGACGTTCATCAGGCAATCCCGACAGGTCCGCACCAGCGAACTGCTCAAGGTGCGCTATGACGCCGTGCTCTGGTCGTCGGTAATCGGGATCCCTGCAATCGCCATCGGCCTGATCCTCGGCATCGGCACCTGGTCGATAGCACGCGGCGACCTGACCCCCGGAACGCTCGTCGCAGCGATCACGATGGCAACATTCCTGCGCTGGCCGGTTGAATCGTTCGGGTTCCTGCTCGCCGAAGCCAATAACGCCGCGACCGCGGCCGACCGTTACTGGGAGATCATCGACACGCCGGTCAGCATCACGGACCGTCCTGGCGCACAACCACTTGAAGAGCCGATCCGCGGCCGGCTCAGCTTCAACCGGATGTCGTTCGCCTTCCCGGATGCCGACCGCGACCAGCTGCACGACGTCACGCTCAGCATCGAACCCGGCGAGACCGTGGCCCTGGTCGGCGCCACCGGCTCGGGCAAAACGGCGCTGACGAACCTGGTGCCAAGGCTGTACGACGTGACCGCCGGCGCGATCTGCATCGATGGAACCGATATCCGGGATATTCCGGTAGAACAGCTGCGGAGCCTGGTCACCGTCGCCTTCGAAGAACCGGTGTTGTTCTCGGCCAGCGTTCGGGAGAACGTCGCCCTGGGCCAGCCCGACGCCACGCTGGCCGAGATCCGGGAAGCGCTGGACATCGCGCAGGCCAGCGGATTCGTCGATGAGTTGCCGTGGGGGCTTGACACCCGAATCGGCGAGCAGGGCCTCAGCCTCTCCGGAGGTCAGCGCCAGCGCCTCGCCCTGGCCCGGGCCGTGCTTGGCAAGCCCAGAATCATGGTGCTCGACGACCCGCTGTCGGCGCTCGACGTCAACACGGAGGAAAAGGTCCAGGCCGAACTGCGCAGGGTGCTGCCCGACTCGACCACCCTTCTGGTCGCGCATCGGCCGTCCACCGCCTCGCTCGCCGACCGGGTTGCCCTGCTCGATGAAGGGACGATCGTGGCAACCGGAACGCACGAACACCTGCTGGAAACATCCGCACGGTACCGCTACGTGATGGGATCGATAGATGTCTGACCAGACAGATACCACGACGGGGCAGCCGAAGACCGGACCCGCTGCACCGAACGACACTACCGGAACGCACCCGGCCCCCGGACAGCAGCAGCACTCCGACTGGCGTGGGGTCGGCAACGAGGACGCCGAGGTCACCACCTCGGGGAACCTGGCGCTCGCCGCCCGATCCCGCCGGCTGCTGAAGTCCCTGCTGCGTCCCTACCGGAAGCGCTCGGTGCTGGCTCTGGCGATCATCATCCTGGACAACCTGGCCATGGTTGCCGGGCCGCTGTTCATCGCGCTGGGGCTGGATGCCGGAGTGGCCAGCGCGAAGACCGGCGACTTCGGGCCGATGTTTATTGCCATCGGTGGCTTCATCGGCTCGGCGTTGCTGGGCGCGACCACCACCTTCTTCTTCCTCAAGGTGTCCGGACGACTCAGCCAGGACATCATTTTCGACCTGCGCCGCAGGGTGTTCAGGCACGTTCAGCGACTCTCGGTGTCGTTCCATGAGCGCTACACGTCCGGCAAGATCATTTCCCGGCTGACCAGCGATCTCGAATCGCTGCAGCAATTGCTCGAATCGGCCCTCAACGATGCACTCGGCGCAATCCTGTCCCTGGTCTCGATTGCCGCCATCATGCTCTACCTCGACGCGCCACTTGCGCTGGTTGTGCTGGCCGGGTTCGTCCCGCTGATCTTCGTCACCCGATGGGCGCAGCGCTACCAGCGAACCGGCTACCGGCGAACCCGAGCTTCGATCGCCAAGGTCATCGTGCACTTCGTGGAGTCGATGGGCGGCATCCGCGCGGTCAAAACCTTCCGCCGGGAACCGCGCAACGACGCGATCCTGGCCGCGGAAGATCTCGAGTACCGCAAGGCGAACACCGACGCTTTCCGCGGGATGGGCAATTACATCGGTGTGCTGCGCGTGGTCGGCAATGTGACGACGGCCTTGATCCTGGTTGTCGGTGGCTGGCGGGTTATCGAGGGTGACACCAATATCGGCGTCCTCGCCGCCTTCCTGCTTTACCTACGCCAGTTCTACGGTCCACTGGATGAGCTGGCGCAGGTGTTCAACGCCTACCAGTCGGCGGCTGCCGCGCTGGAGAAGATCTCCGGTGTGCTTGAGGAGGATCCGGACGTGGTTGCGCCCAGCAACCCGGTGCCGATCGGCACCGCCGAGGGCGCGATGGCGCTGAAAGGCGTCCGGTTCCGCTATTCGGAGGATTCCGATGACATCCTGCCGACGTTCTCACTGAGCGTGCCGGCCGGTCAGGTGATTGCCCTGGTCGGTGCCACCGGGGCCGGGAAGTCGACGCTGGCGAAGCTGCTTGCCCGGTTCTACGACCCATCCGAGGGTGTCGTCACGCTGGACGGCATCCCGCTGAGCGAGCTTGCCGATCAGGACCTGCGCCGCAATATTGTGATGGTCACTCAGGAGTCGTTCCTGTTCAGCGGCTCGGTGGCAGACAACATCCGGCTCGGCCGACCAGATGCGACTGACGAGGAGGTTCACGATGCCGCCCGCGCCGTTGGACTCTACGACTTCGTCCGGCAGCTGCCTGAAGGTTTCGAAACCGATGTTCGCCGCCGCGGCGGCAGGCTGTCGTCCGGCCAGCGGCAGCTGGTCGCCTTTGCCCGGGTATTCCTGGCCGCACCGTCGGTCGTGGTCCTGGACGAGGCAACCTCCAGCCTGGATATCCCCAGCGAACGCCTGGTCCAGGCGGCGTTGGAGACAGTTCTGCGCGGACGCACCGCAGTGATCATCGCGCACCGGTTGTCTACAGTGGCTATTGCGGACCGGGTCTTGGTGATGGACCGCGGGCGGATCGTCGAGGACGGAACACCCGAACAGTTGATCGCCGAGCATGGCCGCTTTGCCACCCTGCACTCGAACTGGAAAAAGAGCCTGGTCTGATGCCGCACAACTTCTCCGCACGCCCGGTGTCCGCCAATCGTGCCGAACATGCCGAAGGCCCGATGTGGGATGCCCGCCGGCAGGAGGTGCTGTGGGTGGACATTCCAAACGGTCACGTACATCGTTCCTCGGTGAATCCCGACGGCACACTCACGCTGCTGGGCACGCACGATATCGGCCAACAGGTAGGCGCGGTCGTCCCGAACACCGAAGGCGGCTGGCTGCTGGCCACCGAGTTCGGCTTCGGCACCCTGAGCGAAACCGGAGAGCTGCACGTGCTCGCAGAGCCCGAACTCGGCCGCCGGCCGGAAACCAGGATGAATGACGGCAAATGTGATCCGCTCGGCCGGATGTGGGCGGGCAGCATGTCCTATTCTGAGACACCGGGCGCGGGCAAGCTCTACCTGCTCGACAGCATGAGCACCGAGCCACGGGTGTCCATCGGCTCGGTAACCATTTCCAACGGCATGGCCTGGACGCCGGATGGGCGGACGATGTACTACATCGACACGCCGACCCACCGGATAGACAGGGTACAGCTCTCCGCAGACGGCGTCATCGAGAGCCGAGAGCCGGCAATCCGGATCGATCCCGACCTGGGCTCGCCGGATGGCATGACCATCGACGACGAGGGCTGTCTCTGGGTCGCCTTGTGGAACGGTGCGGCCGTACATCGCTACTCCCCCGACGGCGAATTACTCGCCCGCGTCGAGGTTCAGGCAAGCCAGGTCAGCAGCGTGGCGTTCGGCGGCCCAAGCATGTCCACGCTGTTCATCACCACGTCACAAGAGAATTTCAGCGATGCCCAGCGCGCGGCCGAACCTGAGGCCGGCTACGTTCACGCCGTGGAGACCGGCGTGAGCGGCCGGCCCGCGGACGCGTTCCGCGGGTAGCTGTCCGCTCCAGACTGCCGCTAGGGCCGCCGTCCGGACGACTCGATAACGACGTCCGTGGCGTCCTTGTCCGGGCGGAATCCGCGCCAGGACGGCTGCCGCAGCCGACCGTCCGACGTCCAGTTCGCGTAGCTCACCTCGCCGACCAGACTCGGTCGCACCCAGTGTGCGTCCTTCGCGTCCGCCGCCGGAATGCTGTTCTTCACCGGCGAGGTCTTCCGTGCAAGTGGCCGGAACCGCTCAGCCGATTCGGCCAGGGCGGCATCGCTGAAGCCAGTGCCGACTCTGCCTGCGTAGCGTAGTTCTCCGTCGTCATACACGGCGACGAGCAGTGATCCGACCCCACCGGCGCGGCGTCCCGCGCCCGGTCGCCAACCCACGACCACGACTTCCTGCATCGCCTCGTGCTTGACCTTTATCCATTTTCCGGACCGTCTAGAGGGCTGGTAGCTGGAATCCCGCCGCTTGGCGATAACACCCTCGAGGTAATGCTTAGCGCTGGTCTCCATCGCCTTGTGGCCATGGGCAAGGAAGACCGAGGGAATCTGGACCGCATCGCCGGGAGGCTGCAGTTCGATCAGTGCCGCCCGGCGCTCTTCCCAGCTCTTCCGAAGCAGCGACTCACCGTCAAGACGAAGCAGGTCAAAAAGCATCAGGTGAACCCGTACGCCGGTTGCCTTGATCTGTTCAGGGTTGCTCAGCTTCATCCGCTGCTGCAGCCGGCCGAAGTCGGGGGCGCCGTTGCTTCCGAAGGCGACGATCTCCCCGTCCAGCACCGTGTCGTGCGGCAGGCCGGCGACGCCATCCGAACCGGCGAGCGAGGCGAACTCGGGGTACTGGGCCGTGACGTCATTACCGTTCCGGCTCAGCAACTGCACGGACCCGTTCCGGATATGGGCAATCGCCCGGACCCCGTCCCACTTCATCTCAAACGCCCAGTCGCGCATGTCATCGATGTCGTCGAGTTCCCCGGACTGCGCCAGCATCGGCCCAGGCGCGTCGGCTACCTTTCGCTTCGGCTGAGCTGTGGCGGCGTCCGACTGCTGGCCCGGCTGCCTTGGCTGGGATGCGTCCTTCGGCTGGAACACGTCGATGTCCGGCTGGTCTTTCGTCCGGTGAATCATCCAGTTCTTGCCGTCTGTCTGGAACAGCACATAGCGGCCGGTGGCGCGTTGTCCGTGCAAGATCACAATGACCTCGTCCTTGCGCCACTTCTCCAGCTCATAGCTGCCGCGGTCCCAGATCGTGACCTCGCCGCCGCCGTACTCGCCCTTTGGAATCGTGCCGTCGAAGCTGGCGTAGTCGAGCGGGTGGTCCTCGGTGTGCACGGCCAGGTTGTTCTTCTTCGTTGTTTCCGGCACACCCTTCGGCAACGCCCAGGAAACCAGAACCCCATCGTGTTCCAGCCGAAAGTCCCAATGCAGCCTGCGGGCATGGTGCTCCTGGATGACGAAGGTGTCGTCATTTCCGTGTGGGAGGTTATCCTCGGTTCCGTCCGGCACCGGTTCAGGTGTCTTCGCGGCATCGCGCATCGAGCGGTAGGTGGCAAGCCGATCATTCTTCCGGGTCAATGCCTGCAGCAGATCACCGTCTCGTGCGGCCCGTTCAAGCACCTGATCATAGGTCAGCTGGGCGAGTTCCGGGTCTTCCAGTTCATCCCAGGAGCGCGGAGCAGCCACGGTCGGCTGATCCCGCCCGCGCAACGAATACGGCGCGATCGTCGTCTTCTTGCTATTGTTCTGGCTCCAGTCGACGAACACCTTGCCCCCCCGCAGTGAGCGCTTCATTTTCGACAGCACGGTTTCCGGCATCCGTTCCTCAAGGATCCGGGCGACATCGAGGGCAAGCTCTGAGATCTGCTCCGACGTCCGGTTGGGACTCAGCGCGCAGTACAGGTGGATACCTTTCGACCCGCTGGTTAGTGGAAAGCCGTCCAGGCCGTGATCCGCGAGGACACCACGGGCCTCCAACGCCACCTTCGCGCAGTCCGCCAGGGTCACCCCGTCGCCGGGGTCGAGGTCGAGAACCAGGCGGTCCGGATTGCCCGGTTCGCCCTTCGAATTGATTCGCCACTGCGGCGTGTGCAGTTCGAGCGCGGCGTTCTGGCCGAACCAGGCCAAGGTCGCCGGGGAGGTCACCAGCGGATAGGTCACGATGCGATCCGAATGCTCGAGTGACACCCGGTCAATCCAGTCAGGGGTCGAGTCGGCAAGGTTCTTCTGAAAGAACGGTTGCTGATCGGTGCCGTCGGGCCAGCGCTTCTGCGTCACCGGCCGGCCGAGAAGATGTGGCATCGCCAGCTCGGCGATCTCCGCGTAATAGCGCAGCACATCGGCCTTGGTGGTACCGGTTTCGGCGTAGAGCACTTTGTCCAGGTGGGTGAGCCCAAGCCGATGCCCGCCGATTTTCACCTGCGTCGTTCTCGCCACTTTTCGAAGGCTCCTCTCGCACCCGCCATTGACAGCGTAATAGTTAGCACCATCATGGAGGTATGCGTTCCATATGGAAAGGATCCCTGACCTTCGGCCTCGTCAACGTGCCGGTCAGGCTTTATTCGGCGACCGATTCACACGACGTGTCGTTTCACCAGGTGCATGGCAAGGACGGCGGCCGGATCCACTACCAGCGCAAATGCGAGAAATGCGAAAAGGTCGTAAGTTACGGCGATATTGATAAGGAATACGAGTCGGACTCCGGTAAGACCGCAATCCTGACAGCCGAGGATTTCCAAAGTCTGCCGTCCGAGAAGAGTCACGAAATCGAAGTGATGGCCTTTGTGCCGACGGAACAGATAGATCCGGTGTACTTCAATAAGTCGTACTACCTCGAGCCGGATTCGAAGTCCCCGAAGGCATATGTGCTGCTTCGACGCACACTGGAACAGACCGACCGCACCGCCGTCGTGAAGTTTGCCCTGCGTCAGCGCACCCACCTGGCCGCGCTCCGGGTCAAGGGTGACGTGCTGGTGATCCAGACCCTGCTGTGGGGCGACGAGTTGCGTAAAGCCGAGTTCGCCTCCCTCGACGGCGATGTCCGGATCCAGAAGAAGGAACTGGAGATGTCGTCATCGCTGGTGGAGAACTTCTCTTCTGATTTCGACCCGGACGAATACACCGATGAGTATCAGGAACAGCTGCAGGATCTGGTCAAGAAGAAGCTCAAGGGCGCCAAGCCCGCCGAGGAAGAGGCTCCTGCCGACGAAGGTGAGGATGCCGAGGTTCTGGACCTAATGGCGGCACTTGAGGCAAGCGTCAAGGAAACCAGCGCCAAAAAGGGCAAAAAGCAGCCGGCGCGTAAGTCAAAACGCGATAAAACCGCCTAGCGATCACTCGCCCTTGGTGCAGGTCAAGCTTCTCCGTCTCACGGAGCGTCCGGTTCGGTCAGCTGAATGATCGCGCTCTTCGCGGCCGAGCTTTCCTCGACGGCGGCCAGCACCCGTTGAACCGTCAGACCTTCCTCGAATGATGGCGAGGGATGTCCTCCGGCGGCGATGGCTTGCAGAAAGTCGCGGATCTGGTGGGTGAAAGTGTGTTCCCAACCGAGGATGTGTCCCTGGGGCCACCAGGCCTCCAGGAAAGGATGCATGGGCTCGTTGACCAGGATCCGGCGGAAGCCCTGTTCCCGGACCGGGAGTGTAGCGTCCAGGAAACCCAGCTCGTTGAGGTCTTCCAGGTCGAAAAGGATGGAGCCCTTGTCACCGTAGACCTCTAGTTTGAGCGAGTTCTTCTGCCCGGTGGCGACGCGTGAGACCTCAACAGAAGCGATTGCGCCGGAGCCCAGGGAGAGAGTAGCCCATGCTGCGTCATCGACCGTGACTTCTTCCAGGCCATCCGCGCCGGGTCGGCGGGTGGTGAACGTGTGTGTGCGCCCGGAAACCTCGGTAACCCGGTCCCCGAGCAGGAAGAGCACCTGGTCAATCGCGTGGGAGGCGATATCCCCCAGGGCGCCGGAGCCCGCCGTGGCTTTGTCCAGCCGCCAGCTCATCGACGCGGTTTCATCGGCGAGCCAATCCTGCAGATAGGCGGCCCGGACGTGGCGGACAGTGCCGACTCGACCCTCAGAGATCAGTTCGCGTGCCAGCATGAGTGCTGGCACGCGTCGGTAATTGAACCCAACCATGGACTGGATGCCGCGTTCCCGCGCCGCCGTGGCTGCGCGGGCCATTGCTTCGGCCTCGGCCACGGTGTTGGCCAATGGTTTCTCCACGAGCACATGCTTACCCGCCTCCAGCGCAGCGATAGCGATTTCAGCGTGCATGAAGCCGGGTGCGCAGATATCCACGATGTCAACGTCGTCGCGATCCAGGACGCTGCGCCAGTCTGTGGCGGACTCGGGCCAACCGTACTTCGCGGCGGCGGCCGCAACGCCGTCGGCATCACGGCCGACTAGGACACGCCGCTCGAAGGCTGGGACTTCGAAGTAGGCCGCGACATTGCGCCAGGCATTCGAATGGGCCTTGCCCATGAATGAGTAGCCGATCATCGCCACGCCCAGGGGCCTAGCACTGTCGTTGCTTTTTTTGCTGTTCATCATGTGGTTCCTAGAGGGTTGAGACCGTGGGGTTGCGGGTTCGTAGAGTGGCTGACCGATGGGGAGTTTTTCGGTAGAGCATGGCTCAGCCTTTGACCGAGCCGCCGAGGATGCCCCGGACAAAGAAGCGCTGCATGGTGATCAGGATGATCAGCGGGAGCAGCACCGAGATAAATGTCGCCGCCATAAGCTGAGCCTGGCTTCCCCCGGTAGCTGTTACGAGGCCGGCAACGTTTACGGTGAGTGGCTGCGCGACGGAAGATCCGCCAAGGAAAAGCAATGGCGAGAGCAAGTCGTTCCACGCCCACAGGAACTGCATGATTGCCAGTGACGCGAGGACTGGTGCCGAGAGTGGCAGGACGATGGAGATAAAGGTCCGTAGCTGCGAGGCGCCGTCCAGGTGTGCAGACTCAAACAGCTCCCCCGGGATGGAGCTGATAAACCCCCGGACGAGGAAGATCCCGAAGGGGATGGTGAACCCTACTTCGTATATCCATAGGGCGGGAACGGTGCCATTGAGCCCAGTGAAGTCGAAGAACTTGAGCATCGGGACGAGCGTGACCTGCGGCGGGGTGATCAGCAGCGCAACGAGCAGCAACGAAAGAACGGTTCGCCCGATGAATGCCATCCGGGTGAGGGCGTATGCACCTATCGCGGACAGGATTGTGGTGAGCACGGTAGTGGGGATCGTGATCGCAAGCGAGGTGGCCAGACTGGGGCCGATTCCAATCACGTCCAGGGCCTGTTGGTAGTTGTATCCGGTAAAGAGCGGCGCGATCAACGCGTGCCACCATCCTGTCGCCGCGCTATCCGACTGGGTGCGGAAGGAGCCGACGAAGAGCCCGAGCACTGGCGTAAACCACACGATCATGAAGACGACGACGATTAGGTGGACAATCGGCCTTCCCCACCTGAGCCGCCGGCGCGGAACATGAGTCATCCGGTGTGCTCTCTCCTGGCCTTGCGACGCGGTGTTCGCGGGAAGCGTGTTTGTCGTGGACATGTCAGTGGCCTTCCTCAGCCCGGAATTGGCGGATGTTGACGACCACCACAGGGATCGCCACGATGAGCAGGATCACCGCGATTGCACTAGCGTGCCCAAGGTCTCTGGCCGAGAAGAGCTCAAAGTACATTCGGTTGGCGATGGTGTCCGTGTTGAAATTCCCGTTCGTCATCACGTAGACGATGTCGAAGATCTTGAGCGCGAATATGACCTCAGTCGTAGCTACGACCAGGAGTGTCGGGGTGATGTGCGCCAGCGTGACGGAGAAGAAAATGCGCCATTCGTTAGCGCCATCAAGACGCGCGGCTTCGACCAACTCGCTCGGCATATTCTTGACTGCGGCAGAAAGGATCAGTGCAGCGACCCCCAGGCTCGACCAAACTGCGACGATGATCAGGCACAGCGTATTAACGACTTCGGTTTGTAACCATGGCACCGGCTGGTTGCCGGGAATCAAGGTCCAGAGGGCGTTGAGCAGGCCTGTCTGCGAGCCCGCAGCCTTGTAATCGTAGACCTGCCGCCAGATGATCGAGCCGGCGGTGAACGAAATCGCGGTGGGCAGGACCACGAGGGTCATCGCGAATCGTTCATACCGCACTTTGTCGAACAGGACCGCCACTATTAGTGCCAGTACTAGCGTGCCGAGTGGAAACACAATCAGCCAGATCACGTTATTTCCAAGCACGCCCAGCATGCTGCCGGCGAAGGCCCACGCAAAGTTCTGCAGACCGACCCATGCCGAGCCGTCACTGCTGCGGAACGCGGAGACGACAGTGTCGATCATCGGGTAAATCAAGATGAGGGTGATGAGCGCGAGCGGCAACAAAAGCCAAAACCAGGGGCGCACCTTGCGAGCGCTACGTGGGCGGAGTTGTTCAATGATTTTCTCGCCCGTCCCCAGTACCGCAAAGACCAGGATGGGGATTGCTATCGCCCCAATGAGGATGAGTGCTGGCGCGCTTGAAAGTATCGCATTCATGGTCATGTCCTTGGGTGGATCTGGTTTGCCGGTTGCCGCTCGCGCTCTTACCTCTAACTCTTGCCCTCTTGCACTTTCTGGATCGATTGCAAGATCTCATCGAGCTTCGAAGGATCTTGCAGATACGACATCACGCCCTTGTCCGCCTGGGTGAGCACGGCCGTCTTCGCCAGGTTGGCCGGACCAGCGGCCAGCTCAACGTCGTCAGTGAAGTACGTTTTGGCCATCTTCTGCAGGAGCGGGTCTTTGTAAGTCGAGACCGGAACGTTGATATTTGATACCGGCCAGTGGTCCGCCGACGCCAGCAACGTCTGTGCTTCAGTTGAGGCGATGTACCGCGCAAACGCCCGAACCTCCGGTGAGTCTTTGAACGCGTAGGTGACCGTTGCTGAATAGGACTCGGTGTTCTCGAACTTCGGTTCACTCGCCGGCACACGCATGAAGTCGAGGTTCTCTCCCGGCTTGACGCCTTCTGCCGAGCTTGTGATCAACCCGCTCGTCCAGCTGCCCCATACCTCAGCCTGGCAGGTCGGCGGGTCGGTGACCAAGCCATTTGAGCCGGTTCCGATGTCCTGAGTCAGCGATCCCTTGACGCCCCCGGCCACATTGGCGTCCTTGGCAGCGATCGCGCCGAACATCTGCCAGGCATCCTTCACCTGGGGTGAGGTCCAGGAGAGTTTGCCCGTACCCCACTCCTCAGTCAGGGCAGGACCGTATTTCTTGGCGAACAGCGTTTCGATAAACGCTTCGCCGGGCCACCCGCTACTCGCTCCGGAACCCTGGGCATTGCACCACGTCGGGGTACCGTCAGCCGCCTTTTTCTCGGTCCAGTCAGCCACGTCCTGCCAGGAGGAGCCAGCCTTAGGTCCGGTGTATTCCTCTGGATTGAACCACATCATGTAGTTGTTGAACCCCTGATACACGCCATAGACCGATCCGTCTATGGAAGCAGTGTCCAACACCGATGCGCTGTAGTTCTTTTTCAGGTCGTCGCCCATTAAGCTGCTGAGATTGAGCAGCTTGTGACTACGGGAATACTCGGCCATCACGCCCGGTGATGACGTCACGAGATCGGGCGGGCTGCCGGATGCGACGCGCGATTGGATGAGGCTCAGAGAGTCGGCGCTGCCCGTGTAGTTGATCTTCACCCCGGTCGCTTCGGTGAACGGCTTGTAGAAGGCCTCGATCAGGGCACCTTCGGTGCCGCTGTTATCGCCGATGATCGAGATCGATCCGTCCAGCTGCTCGTCGCCCATGATTTCTTTAGCTTTGGCTTGGGCAGCATCAACGAGTTTCGCGTCCAGGTCCGTGCCACCCGTCGCTCCCCCGCTGGCCTGTTCCTCGGTGGCACAGCCGCTGAGGACAAGCGCCAGGGCTGCTGCCGGAACTGCGAGGTACGCGAACAAGGGTGTACGAGGCTTTATGGAGGCTAATGGAAACATGGCAATCAACTCCGCTTTTCGTGTGCCTGTGATGCTTGGCCGGGCGATGATCCGCTCGCCGCGTTCTGTGCGCTGGCGTTCTCCACAAAGGCTTTCGCTGCCTTCATTTCCTTGATGGGGTCGGCGACCGCGTCAAGCTCAAGGAGCCGCACATCGCTGCCCTGAGTCTTGTCGTACAGGGTGATCCAGCGGTCCCAATCCACGACCCCTTCTCCGAGGGTGCACATGTATCCCTGGTGCAGTTCGTGAATTTTTTCGCCTTCGATTGGAAGGCCTGCGGGCATTGGACCGACCGCGTCCTTCCAGTGCGCAATGACCACTCGCTCGGAATGGGCGACTACTGCGTCGATCGGATTTCCGCCGGCCAGGGTGATGTGTGCGGTATCCGGGCAGAAGAAGACGTACTCCGGGTCGGTAAGCCCAAGCAACAGATCGATGTCACGGCGGGTGCAGAACATGGAATGTGCTTCCGTGTGCAGGGCGGTCTTCACTCCGAGTCGCAAAGTAGCGTTCCCGACCGCGTGAGCGGTATCTGCCACCGCGCTGGCGAACGCATGATCGATGAACAGCGGCGGATTCGCATCGCGTGACTTCCGCATCGGCGGCCCGACCACGAGGGTGTCTCCGCCGGCTTCGGCTAGGAAAGTTGCATGTTCTACCGCCTTGGCGACCTCTGCGTTACGATCGCCGCCTGGCCCCCAGCCGGAGCCCATATGGAAACTACTCTTGAGCTTCAGCCCCCGCCGCTGAAGTTCCGTCTTGAAACCCTCGGCGGAACCGAAAGCGTCCAGTGCGGAGCTGACATCGGCAGGCGGAAAGGTCATCTCGATAGCGGTTATGCCTGCTTCGGACAGGGCATCGAAGATCGTGGTCCAAATCTGCACCGGGTTCTTGTGCCGTATCTCCATGATCTCGTCATAGCTGTTCACGCCCCAGAATGACGGATCGTAGAACGTGATCAGGTCGACGCCATATTCAGGTGTAGTGGGCATTAGACTTCCTCGCTGGTTGGGCAGGGGGCTGGACGCCCGACCCTGCTGTTGATGTGGATGACGGTTTCGGTCTGGCTAGAAGTCTCGATCGCCTCCAGCACTTCGAGCACATGGTGCGCGAGATCTGCGCTTGCCCGATGCGGTAGGCCATTCAAAGCTCCAACGAGGTCTGCCACCCCTGCGCCGCGGAGCATCTGAACATCCGTGTCAGGTTCCCCCGATACGGGAACGACCGGATTCAACGTCCGCCATTCCTCGTCGTTGTGGAGACGTACCGAGACGACTCCGTCGAACTGATTGGGGTCGGGAACGCTCAGTGTGCCGCGATGCCCGTAGATCTCGATGAATGGAAGGTGGGTATCCCAGGCGTCAAAACTGAGCATGAGAGTGGCAATAGCGCCAGAGTCGAACTTCAAGGTCGCTCCCGCGTGAGTTGGGGTATTTACCTCAATCGAGTCAACCTGACGGTCGGGTGCAGTGACGGTCCTCAAGGGCGCACCCACCCGACTGAAGCCGCTCACACTGGCCACGGGGCCCAGCGAGTTTACGAGTGTGGTGATGTAGTAAGGACCCATGTCCAGTGCGGGACCGCCACCAGGCTGAAAGAGGAAGGTTGGGTTGGGGTGCCACGTTTCAGCCTTGGAATGGGTGACAAACGCGACCGCACCGATCGGTTCGCCGATTACTCCTGAATCGATTGCCGCCCGCGCAGTCTGCCCCGCGCTGCCGAGAAAGGTATCAGGGGCGGATCCGAGCAGCTTGCCTGACGACTGCGCCTCCTCAATCATCCCCTCGCTGGCGGACAGAGTGACCGCGATGGGTTTTTCCACGTAGACGTTCTTGCCGGCGTTCAGGGCTGCGATCGTTACCGGAGCGTGTGCGACTGGTGGAGTTATGTTCACCACGATGTCGATAGCGGGATCCGCGAGGAGCTCCTCAATCGATGAGTACGCTTTCACCCCGGCCCCTGCTGCGGCCTTCTCGGCCAGTTCGGTGATGAGGTCGGCACAGCCGAGCAGTTTGATTTCAGGGAACCGGGCCATCCCCTCGATATAGCGCTGGGAGATATTTCCGCAACCGATAATTCCGATTCCGGCGGGGGTTTCTGATGTGTACTTCATAACTTCCTTCTGTATCGATCGGATTCGCGAAAACTGGCCATCCTCGACGGCGTCTAACGCGCCTGGGCCTTGACATTCCTAGCTGCGATTGCGGGAGATTGTGGCCGTGTGTCGCGGAGGTTTGTTCCGTTGGTCCGACTACCTCTTCGTTGAGGATGCTGGATCTTCTCGGCCCTTGTGAGGTCCGAGTGATCCCCTTCACATCAAGATAGGGGTACTTCTGCCGATCGTCAAGCAAAAGTTGTCCGGACTTTGTGGTAACACTGAAACGTCGCGCTCCAGGCTCGCAAAAGACAGTGGGAACCCGCGATGGATGAGAGGTTCCGTGGGCCGATCCAGTGTCTTCGGACCAGCCGAACGTACATATCGGGCGTTCAGTCGCCCTTAGTGCTAAAAGCGGCGTCGAAGCTCTGTGTCGAGGTGGGAAAGTCGAACTTGCGCATGTGCGCCAGCGCCTCAGGCGCACCGAACAGGCGGTCCATGCCGGCATCCTCCCACTCAATCGAGATCGGTCCCTGGTAACCGATTGCAGTGAGCGCCCGGAAGCAGTCCTCCCACGGCACGTCTCCCCGGCCAGCGGAGACGAAATCCCAGCCGCGCCGTGGGTCACCCCAAGCCAAATGAGAACCCAGTCGGGTATTGCGGCCGGTGATCCGCACCCGGATGTCCTTGCAGTCAACGTGATATATCCGGTCGGCAAAGTCAGTGATGAACGAAACCGGGTCGATATCCTGCCAGATGAAATGCGAGGGATCCCAGTTCAGTCCGAACGCTTCCCGGTTGCCGATGGCATCCAGTGCGCGGCGAGTGGTCCAGAAATCGTAGGCGATTTCGGACGGATGCACCTCATGGGCGAAGCGGACCCCGCAATCGTCGAACACGTCAAGAATTGGGTTCCAGCGCTCGGCGAAGTCAGCGAAACCTGCATCGATCACTTCGCCTGGCACCGGCGGGAACATCGCGACGTACGGCCAAATGGACGAGCCGGTAAACCCGACGACAGTCTTGACCCCTAGTCGCTGTGCAGCCCTCGCAGTGTCCTTGAGTTCTTCGGCCGCGCGTCGGCGGACCCCCTCCGGTTCGCCATCGCCCCAAACGGCGGTCGGCACGATTGCCTTGTGCCGAAAGTCGATCGGGTTGTCGCATACCGCCTGCCCGGTCAGGTGGTTCGAAATGGCATACACTCGCAGCCCGTTCCGGTCCAGGATGTCAAGCCGCGATCGGAGGTACTCGTCATCAAGAGCCGCTCTGCGCGGGTCGAAGTGCGGTCCGCAGGCAATCTCCAGCCCGTCGTAGCCCCAACCCGCGGCGAGTTGAGCAACCTCTTCGAACGACAGATCTGCCCATTGGCCGGTGAATAGCGTGTACGGACGTCCCATTTGTCTATCCCTTTCGTGTCAATTGAGAATTAGCCGAGATATCGAAGCGATGCTGCGAGCGCGTCGAAGATGTCGCCCTTGGTGTCATCCAGCTCGACGACTCCGTACCGGACGTTCCTAGCTGCCTCGAGCACAGCAGGCAGGTCGACGGAACCATCGCCGAGCGCCGTTTGCTGTTTTGTGTCGGGACTGCCGTCTCCATCCTTGAGATGCACAAGCTGCACGCGGTTGCCGAGGCGGGCGAGCAGTCCGGGAACGTTTGCGCCGCCGACGATCGCCCAATAAGTGTCGATCTCCAGAATGACCTGATCGTCCAGATAGTCGACGAGCACCTCAAGCGCATGGCGGCCGTCAATTTTTATGCTGAGTTCCCAGTCGTGGTTGTGGTAGCCGACCGTCAGGCCCCGCTTCGCACCGGCACGTGCCGCTGCATTCAGGCCCCCGGCGATTTCTCGAATACCCTCCAGGCTGGTCCAGTTCTCCTGGCCAACGAAAGGATCGATGACGATCTGCGCTCCGAGCTTTTCGGCGGCTGAGAACAGGGTCGCCTGGTCTCCCGACAGGAGCGGGGCGTGCACAGAGGGTGCCTTCAGGTTGTTCACGGCCAGACCGGAAACCAGCTCATCCAGAATGTCGAGGATTCCGTAGGGTTCGACATTTGTGTAGCCGAGTCCCGCGATCCGGTGCAGGGTTTCGGCAACATCCCGTTCCATCGCCTCCCGCACGGTATAGAGCTGAACCGAGATCTGCATCGGGGCTGTCATAGTTCTCCTTAACTGGTTCCTTGCTGAATCTCGTCGCCGATCTGGTGTACTTGCCTCGCGCAAATCGACCTCAGCAAGCCGACTCTTCCCGCCCATGAGCGCGTGCTTTAGCTGAGGATAGGGAATTGACCGTGCCGTGAGCTATATCACGAATGTAAGCGCACTTCTGCCGACCGTCAAGCAAAAGATAAGTAAAAGTCGGCCCTACCTCGTACGTGACTTTCGAAAGTGCGGATGATTGACTACTTTCATGCCAGCTCTCGCCAATCCCGATTCCCCGCACAGCGCCGGGCCCGGTGCACTATTCCAGCTATTGCGCAATAGCCAGCCGCGTACGCGGGCGGAGTTGGCGGAACTCTCCGGACTGGCCCGCTCCACCATCGCGCTGCGCGTCGAGCAGCTCCTGGCAACCGGCCTGGTGGCGCCGACCACGGCTGCCGCCTCCTCCGGCGGACGACCGGCCTCGCGGATCGGTTTCAACCCAGAATCCAGAATTGTGCTCGGCGCGGACTTCGGCGCCCACCACGTGAGTGCCGCGATCACAGACCTCGGCGGCTCGATTCTGGCCGAGGAGAAAGAAGCACTGGATATCGAGTGTGGTCCGCTGGCTGCGATGACCTGGCTTCTCACCACGACCGGAAAACTGCTCAAAGCGGCGGGCCGGAACAAGCAGGACCTGCTCGGTATCGGGATTGGCCTGCCCGGCCCGGTCGAGTTCAAGACCGGAAGGCCGAACAATCCGCCGATCATGCCGGGCTGGGATGGCTTCGACGTACCCGGTGCCGTTCAGGAGCAGTACCCGGTGCCGGTGCTTGTGGATAACGACGTCAACATCATGGCGATCGGTGAACATTCGGTCGCGTACCCGCACGACTCCGACCTGATGTTCGTCAAAGTGGCGACCGGCATCGGCGCCGGCATCATCAGCGGCGGCCACCTGCAGCGCGGCGCCCAGGGAACCGCCGGTGACCTCGGACATGTGCGGGTGCCACACGGCCGGGATGTGACCTGCCGGTGCGGCATGACCGGCTGCCTGGAGGCACTGGCAAGTGGCCCGGCAATCCTGGCCTCACTGACCGAACAGCGGGTTATCGATCAGCCCTCGTCCGATTCACTTACCCAGCTGATCGGCTCCGGAAATATCGCCGCAATCCAGGCCGTGCGCCAGGCCGGCCGCGACATCGGCCAGGTGCTGGCCACCTGCGTCAGCCTGCTGAACCCGTCCACCATCGTGCTCGGCGGCGGTGTTGCGCTCACCGGCGAGCACCTGATCGCCGGCGTTCGCGAGGTGGTTTACGGCCGTTCCCTACCCTTGGCGACGGAGAACCTGAAGATCGTACTTTCAGAGGGCAAGGAACAGGTCGGCATCATCGGGGCTAGCAAACTGGTCATCGACCATGCGCTGACCACGGAAACCGTCAACCGGATGGTGAGCAAGAACCTGGCCCACGCGGGCTGACCGCCCTTACCTCACACCGCCACAGGCTATGCTCAAATGAGCAACATAGATGAGCACAGCTGAGATGGAGAGGGCAGGTGACGGCGATGAACCAACCCGGTCACGAGGACCGTCTGGCCAGCGTTGCCCGGCAGTACTACCTGGAGAACCAGTCCAAGGTCGACATCGGCAAGGCACACGGGATTTCCCGATTCCAGGTCGCCCGACTGCTCGACGAGGCGCGGAACGCCGGAATCGTCACGATCGAAATTCATCCACCGAGCGCCGGCCGACCGCCTGATTCCGAGCAGCTTCAGCAGCGGCTTGGCCTCGAACGAATTATCGTCACCCCCGGCAGGCCAGCAGCAGGGACCGGACGTGATCTGTTGGCGCAAGCGGTGGCCGAAGAGCTTACGGCTCGTGCCAGCGCCGGTGCAACGATCGGCATCTCCTGGTCGCGCACGATGGATGCCGCCGCCGAGCGGGTTTCCCGGCTGCCCGCGTGTGACCTGGTGCAACTTGCCGGGGCCCTTCCTGTTCCGGGAAGCGGAAACTCGGTGGAACTCGTCCAGCAACTCGGCCGGATCACCGGCGGCGAGACCTGGCCGATCTGGGCGCCGCTGGTGGTCGACGATTCGGCCACCGCTGCGGGCCTGCGCCGGCAGCCGGAAATCGCCTCAGCCCTCAGGAAGGCCGATTCACTCGACGTCGCCGTCGTTGCCATTGGCGGGTGGGAACGTCAGGCATCCACGGTCTGGGACACGGTCGGCAACAAGGACAGGCGCGAGGCCAGCGCGGCGGGCGCCATAGCGGAATGCTCGGCCCGGCTTTTCGACTCCACTGGCTCGCCGGTACGCACGAACCTCGACTCGCGGGTCATCGGGGTGACTCTCGAACAGCTGATAAGCACGCCAACCGTGATCGGCGTCGCTCACGGCGCAGCGGCGGCGCGGGGCGTCTTGGCCGCGGCGCAGGCCGGCATCATCACCACACTGGTCGCCGACGACGAGCTCACCGCCGAGTTGAGCCGCACCGTTGAGCAGAGAGCTTAAGTAGCAATGATCCTCGAACAGAACCCGGAGAACCGATGAGCACAGTCGTCGGCGTGGATTCCTCCACGCAATCGTGCAAAGTCCTGGCGGTTGAGGCCGAAACCGGCGAGGTCAGGTCATCCGGCGTGGCCGCCCATCCCGACGGCACCGCAATCGACCCACGGGTCTGGTCCACGGCCCTGCATGAGGCTTGGGATGGCGCCGGAATTCGTTCCCTCGGCACGCAGGTGATCGGCGCCGGAGTCGCCGCCCAGCAGCACGGCATGGTCGCCCTGGACGACCGCGACCGGCCGGTCTTCGACGCCCTGCTGTGGAACGACACTCGCAGCGCAGGCCAGGCCGATCGAATGCGGGAAGAACTGGGCAACGAGGCCTGGTTGGAGGCGACAAACCTGGTTCCGGTCGCCTCATTCACAATCACCAAGCTGGCCTGGCTCGCAGAGAACAAACCGGAACTGGCCGAGCGGGTAGCCCGGGTCGTGCTACCCCACGACTGGCTCAACCACGAGTTGACCGGGAAATACAGCACAGATCGCAGCGAGGCGTCCGGCACCGGCTACTTTTCTCCGCTGAGCAACCGCTACCAGCCGAAGCTGTTGGAACAGTACTTCGGGCGAGTTCCGGAACTGCCGAAAGTGCTTGGCAGTCACGAGGCTGCCGGCTCACTTCTGGCCGGCTGGGGCAACGACGCGGCAATCGTATCTCCGGGCGCAGGAGATAATGCCGCGGCCGCACTCGGACTGGGCCTGGAGAACGGTGAAGTCGTTGTTTCGATAGGCACCTCAGGCACGGTCTTCACCACTTCGCCAATCCCGGCACACGATCCGACAGGTGCGGTTGCTGGCTTCGCCGACGCGACCGGAAATCATCTGCCATTGCTGGCGACATTGAACGCGGCGCGGGTGATGTTTGCCGGCGCGGCAATGCTCGATGTCGACCTGCAGACCTTCGACCGGCTTGCGCGTGACGCCGCTCCGGATGCCGAGGGCCTTACCCTGCTGCCGTACCTGGATGGCGAGCGCACGCCGAATCTGCCGAACGCGTCGGGGACACTTCTCGGCCTGACCCGGTCGAACATGACAGCCGGGAATGTGGCTCGTGCCTCGGTGCTCGGGGTGCTGAACTCGTTGGCGGACGGCCTGGAAAGCCTGCGCGGGCACGGGATCGACGTGCGGAAGGTGCTGTTGATCGGCGGAGGGTCGAAATCCCGGTCACTGCGGGCCGCCGCCGCATCGATATTTGGTGTGCCGGTAGAAGTGCCGGCGATAAGGGAGTACGTCGCGCTCGGGGCGGCCCGCCAGGCTGCCTGGACGGCGCACGGCGAATTCCCCGACTGGCGACGTGAAATCGACGCAAGTTATCAGCCTGAGGGTGACTGGGGCGCCGAGGTGCGGGCACGCTATGTCGCCGCGCGCCAACGGGTCTACGGCGTCTGAGTCCCGATCTGGTTCCCGGTCGGTCACCGGCAGTCAGCCCCGGTCACCGGTCCGGTCAGCGCTGGGCGCCGGGCGACACCAGCGCTTCGACGGTTGCCCGGGCACCGACGGTATGCAGCAGCTCTAGCGCCCTGGAATACTCCGTCACAAATCGCTCATCGTCGATCAAGTCCCCGAACAGTTGCCGGCTGGCCAGGAAGGCCAGCGGATCGGTCCTCTGCCGCGCCGCGGCCGCCGTCACCGATTCCTTGAGCCGGTCGACCACCTCGATTGTTTTGCCCTCTTCGTCGACGCCCTCGGCGTAGCGAGCCCAGCTGGCAACGATTGCGGCAGACGTTTTGATCTCGCCGCCGTTCGCCAGGTTGATTCTGACCACCGGCAGCAGCCATTTCGGTATCCGGTCAGAGCTCTCGGCGCAGAGCCGGGCCAGGGTGTCCCGCACGTACTCGTTCCCGAAACGCTCGATCAGCGTGTGCTTGTACTCGTCGAGATCAATACCCGGAACTGGCGAAAGGGTTGGCGACGCCTCGGCATTCATGTAGTCGAGCAGGAAAGCCACGAACAACTCGTCCTGACAGACCTCATGGGCGTAGCGGTACCCGGCAAGATAGCCGAAGTAGCACAGTGCCTGATGGCTCGCATTGAGCAGCCTGAGCTTCATCAGCTCGTACGGTTCGACATCGTCGACGAGCTGGACCCCGGCCTGGTCGTAAGCCGGCCGTCCGTTAACGAAATCGTCTTCCAATACCCATTGCTCGAATGGCTCACAGACTACCGGCCAGGCGTCTGTCACCCCGAACTCGTCGGCGATACTGCTGCGATCGTCGTCCGTCGTCACCGGGGTGATCCGGTCCACCATAGAGTTGGGGAAGGACAGGTTCTGCTCGATCCATGCCGCGAGGCCGGGATCTTTGAGCCGGGCGAAGGCGGTCAGCATCTTACGGGCCACGTCGCCGTTGCCCTGGATGTTGTCGCACGACATCACCGTGAACGCTGCGCCGCCCCGGGCGCGGCGGCGAGCAAGCGCCTCGGTGATCAGTCCAAAGCTGGTTTTCGGCGTCGCCCCAGCAGCCAGGTCGTGCACAACGTCCGGATTGGTTTCGTCGAACTCTCCGCTCACCTGGTTGAAGTTGTAGCCGCCCTCCGTAATGGTGAGCGAAACAATTCGTATCTGCTCGGAGGCCATTCTTTCGATCACCGCTTCTGGGTCCGCCGGCGCGAACAGGTAGTCGACGATTGAGCCGATGACCCGGCCCTCGCGGCTTCCATCGGGATTCTTGGTCACCAGGGTGTACAGACAGTCTTGCTCGTCCATCACGGCTTTCATTCGCTGGTCCGACGGCAGAACGCCGACGCCACAGATGCCCCAATCGTGTGCCTTGCCCTGGTTCATCAGCCGATCAAGGTACATCGCCTGGTGGGCACGATGGAATCCGCCCACGCCGAAGTGCACTATGCCTGCGGTGACATCCCCGCGGTCATAGCGTGGAACGGACACGGTGTCGGGGAGCCTTCCCAGCGCGTCGTCATTGAGCTTCTGCATCGGTGCCATCCTCGGGTCTGCCAGCCGGTTTTTCGCCGACCCTATCATGTGAGCTGCCGGCCAAGCTCAAACGAGCGAGGCCACGGAACAGACGACCGCGAGCCGGCACAGAGACGGTGAACCATTTACTGACCTCCCGTTGGGAGCGCAGACGAGACTTGAAACGAATCCCGGAAGTGGGCACACCCTGTCAGAAGAGAGTCGTGCGAGTTGACGCCCTTTCGTCCACACCATAAGCTTTCAGAGGCCAAATCGATTTGGTCGCTGATAGAGCTGAACTGACATGGCCCGCTTGACCACTTTGATTTTCAGGGTAACCAAGGCCGGCCCTGCTACCACGAAGGACGACATGACACAGCTTCGCACTCTGCACCAGGCTCCGACGCTGCTCGTCCCCGAAAAGGTCCTGCTTCCCGAAGGCCCCAAGTGCGGTCACGCGGTGCTTGTCGACAACGGCCGCATCGTTGCTGTCGGGCCCGTCGACTCGGTCGCCGCCGACGCACGTCGGGTCCCTTCCGCGGTCGACAACACTTCCCAGGAACCGGTCAACACCATGATCCGGGAATCCACAGCCCTTGACGACGTCATCCGCATCGACCTGCCCGGACGCCTCCTCATGCCGGGGTTCATCGACGCGCATCATCATCTGACGCAGACCTTCGGCAAATCGCTCGTGTTCGGCGAACCATCTGAAATCTTCCAGCGCGTCTGGGTGCCGATGGAGGCGAACATGGGCGCAGGGGCTATCGACGTCGCCACCCGTCTCGCTGCCTGGGAATCCCTGCGCGGGGGGTTCACCACGGTGGCGGACGCCGGGACCCGCTCCAGCGTCGACGTCTCCGCAATCGCAGATGTCACCGCCGAGTTGGGACTGCGATGCGTACTCGGTGTGATCTGCAACGATCGGGGCGGCGGCGCTCAGACTGCCGAACTCGGCGAAGTGGTCGCGGCGGCCGAGTATCACCTGAGAAGGTGGGACGCCGAAGGTTTGGTCCACCCCTCGCTGGCGGTCTCGATTCCCGAAGTCGCTTCGGACGAAGCCCTTGTGGCTATCACCGGCCTCGCTCGAGAGGCAGGAGTACCGTTCCAGACGCATCTCAATGAACATCTCGCAGCGGTCGAACGGTCTCTCGTCGCGACCGGGCAACGTCCACTGGAACGCCTGGCCCGCCTCGGCGCCCTTGGGCCCGAACTCCTGGCCGCACACGCGACCCTCCTGACGCCCCGGGAGATCCGACTTCTCATGGACAGCGGAGGAGCGGTTGCCTACAATCCGGTGGCGAGCTCGTGGAAGGGAAATGCGGTGGCGCCCGCTCTCCTCATGCATGAGCTAGGAGTGCGAGTGGGACTCGGCACCGACGGAACACGGTCGGACGCATTCCGACTGCTCGATGCCGCAGAGACCGCACAACGACTGACCGTGGGAACGAATGTCGGCGACTCCTCCAGCGGCGGCGGATGGACCTGGCTCGAACAGGGACTACGAGGCGGAGCCGACGCCGTGGGACTCGCTGGGATGGTCGGTGAGATCACGCCCGGAGCACATGCCGATCTGCTCGTCGTCGACCTCGACGTGCCAGAGTTCGTGCCCTCGTGGGACGTGCCCTGGGAACTCGTGCGGATCGCAAACCGCGACCAGATCGAAGCCGTGATCGTCGACGGCAGACTCCGCCTCGAACGAGGGTGGCCAGTCGATTGGGACGGTCGCGCCCTCATCGAAGAAGCTCGCAATCTCTCTGACCACGTCGTCGCGAGCTCGCCCATCACCCGGGTCGATCCTGCAGCGAGTGAACACCGCGCCGCGTGGATGAGCGAGCGCAGTCGATGACCCTAGTCGCCTTCATCATCGTCGCGGTGACAGTTCTGCTCTCCGCCTTCGTGCAGGGGTCGACCGGCATGGGCTTCGCGATGATCACCGCCCCCGTCGTCAGCTTCATCGACCCGAGCCTCATACCGGTGATGCTGCTTGTACTGATGATCCCGCTGAACTTCTATGTCGCGGCCAGAGAGAGGGCCGACATCCACTGGCACGGGGTGAAATGGATCAGTGTCGGGCGTTTCGCCGGAACGTTCTTTGGGCTATGGATTCTTGTCATCGTCAACCTGCATCAACTGGCGCTGCTGATCGGCTGGTCGACGCTGGTTGCGGCCGTCATCGCGCTTGTCGCCCCGAAGTTCACACCGAACAAGCCGTTCCTGGCCATCGTCGGTCTGATCACCGGTGTCACGGAAACCTCGACGGGTGTCGGTGGGCCACCGTATGCACTGGCCTACCAACACAGCCCCGGTCCGGAACTGAGATCAACGGTCGCGGTGTGCTTCCTCGTAGGGGAGGTCATCTCGCTCATCGTGCTCGCCATTAGTGGACAAATAACCGGACCGACGCTGCTGTTCACCGCCTCCATGCTGCCCTTCCTGGCCGTCGGATCGTTACTCAGCAGATTCGTTCATCACAGGCTCGACGGACCGGTATTGCGGTACATCGTGCTTGGCTTCGCGATCATCTCCGGAGCCGTCGTGATCGTCCAAGCTTGATCCCGCCGAGGCGGGCAAGGCGAAATCCAGGCCAACCAGTAGTCTGGCACCATGGGAGATACTTCGCGCCGGAATCGGGCTACGATCGCCGATGTGGCACGTGAGGCCGGCGTATCGCGCACAACTGTGTCCCATGCACTCAACGGATTGGGCAAGGTCAATTCGCAGACCAGGGACAAGGTCAAAGAGGTGGCCGCTCGACTGAAGTATCGGCCCAGCGTCCGCGCCCAGGGCCTGCGTTCTGGACGCACCCAGGCCCTTGCGCTCCTGTCCTCGATGCCATCCGCGGTCTCAGCGGGACCCTCGCAGCTTGGCTTCTTCACCGAACTCGCGATGGGATGCGCTCGGACGGCACTGCTCAAGGGCTACGTGTTCGTCTTGGCGCCACCGGAAGACGATGCCAATCCTGTCGACCGGCTCGACATTGATGGGGCGATCCTCCTCGAACCCACCATCGATGACCCCATTGCCGCAGCACTGACCGACCGCGGAATACCGTTCGTCACCATTGACGGTCCCGCGAGCGAGCGGAGCGTGGACCTGCACCACACGGAAATCGCGGAACTACTCGTTTCTCACCTGCTAGAGAACGGGACGAAGCATCCGGCACTCATAGTAGGAACGAGCAGGCGCAAATCCCAGGCTGCCGCACGGACTGCTTACCTGGCCGCGGCCTTCCGGGACGGCTTCACCCCATTGATCGCCGAGGCGGATGAAAGCGAAGGCGAAGACGGAGGATACCGGTCGTCCAAGCAGCTCCTCGCCGAGCATCCGGAGGTCGATGCCCTGATTATCCCCATCGACACCTTCGCCACCGGAGCCGTGCGGGCGGGAACCGAAGCAGGAAGGGTGATCGGAGACGATCTGCTGATTGCGACGAGGTACGACGGCCTTCGGGCTCGCACCAGCACACCACCTCTTACAGCCGTGCACCTGGGACTGGACGAGATCTCGAGTGAGGCGATTGATCGGCTCGTGGCGATCCTCGACGGCTCCCCACCGATCGCGTCCGACACTGCCGCAATGAGTTCGGAGTCCTCGTCGCCCGTCGCACCGACTTCCATCCCACCGACTCTCGTCGTCAGAGAGTCAACGGCCGGACCTCCGAAGTGACTCAGATCCGGTAGTCGCGCGGCCGCTGGGCCAACTTGCTGGGATCCTCAATCGGAGTCCGGCTCTTCGGGTGTCGATTTCTCTTGCCTGTGTGGTGGAACAGCAGGTTGAGCAGGACGGAGACGAAGGCAGCCATGGCCACTCCGCTTCCCAGCAGCGATGCCGCATTGGGCGGAAGCTGCGAGTACATGCCCGGGATGAGAACCGGGAGGAGACCGGCCGCCAGGCCGACAGTAGCTGTGATGAGAGTCCCCGTCTTGTTGAAGTCCACTCGGGAAAGCATCTGAATGCCGAGCACGGCGATGATCGCGAACACCACGACCGCCGTTCCACCGACCACCGCCGCGGGAATCCCATTGAGAATCCTTGCCAACGGACTGACGCCGATGAGGATGAGAAGGACTCCGGCGAAGGCGGTGACGAACCGGCTGCGCACTCCGGAAGCACGCACAATTCCCACGTTCTCCCCGCTGGTGACCATGGCGGGTGTTCCGAAGAGCCCACCGACGACGGTCACAATGCCGTCGGCGCGGATTAGCCGAGGGACGTCCCTGCTCGGTTCGACCTTCTTCTCGACGATCTCTCCATTGATGATTGTCTGCCCCGTCGCCTCGGCCATGGACGCCAGCGCCCACAGCAGCATCGGAATCGCGGCGATGAGATCGAACTTCGGGGCACCGAAGGGGAAGAGCGTCGGGGCTGCGAGCAGGGGACCGCTCACATGCGCGGAGAAATCGGTCGCACCCAAGAACGTTCCGACGATGGTGCCGCCGATAAGTCCGATCGCGATCGAGAGCTTTCCGAGCATTCCGCGCAAGAAGCGGAAGCTCAGCACGGTGATGGCGACCGTGACGAGGCCGAGGAGCAGGTTCTGCGGATCCCCGAAGGCCACGGTGTCCGCTTCCCCGACTATGAGCTTGCCGGTCACCTGGACAAGATTGACCCCGATGACGATCACCATAATGCCGATGACGAGGGGCGGGAAGAACTTCAGCAGTTTGACGAAGAGAGTCACCGCCAGAATGTAGAACACACCCGTCAGGAGCACGGCTCCCACGGCTGTTTCGATATCGGTGCCCTGGCTGATCGTAATGAACAGGATGGTGGCCGCTCCACCCGGGAGCATGACGAAGGGCAGTCGAACGCCGATCTTCCACACGCCGACGGACTGCAAGATCGAACCAAGGCCGGAGAACACGAACACCGCCGACAGAACCGCCGAGATAATTTCCTCCGACAGGTCCAGTGCGCTGGCAATGAGGAATACCGACGATATCGGTGTGGCCACCATGACCAGGACGTGCTGGATGGCGAACGGAATGAGCCGGTGCATCGGTCGGAACTGATCGACGGGGTGAACGCCTTCGGTGACATCGGATGGTGCAGTCATAGAGCCTCTCCTTTGAAGCACATCATGTTCAGCCCTTGAAATATCAGCGGCCAAATCGATTTGTCTAATCGTGCATGGTGACTTGAATCATGTCAAGGCCCCGAGTTGACTCAGCAAAGATGCTCGCCCAGCTGGAAACGAAGAATCATTTGGAAATGCCTCGTGGCGGCACCCCGCCTGCTGGAGCCAATAGTTGCTGGCCCGCACGGCGAGGCATTGATGACTTTCGAATGGGCTGAGTGGAGGCGCCGACAATTGTAGAACACCTCCTGGCTGGCAGGCGGTGAAGCCCGCTTCAGCAGGTACGCTCCTCGAGCTGGGTGAAAGCCTGGAAACGAGAACCGCAGCCATTCATCTGGACCAAAACTGCCGAGGACATCCTCGACTCCACCGCCAGATACCTTAAAACGAATAAACGAATCAGGAAGCTAGCGGCCCTCGGCCAGCGACTTGGTCATCATCAGGAATCTCAGCTCGTCGGTCGTCGGTCGACCGAAACGGTCGTCTCCATAGGGGAACGGTTCGCTCTCTCCGGTGAGTTCATAGCCGCGCCGCTGGTACCAGGCGATCAGCTCGGCGCGCAGGTTGATCACCGAAAGGCTAATCCTGGTCGCTCCCCAGGTTTGACGCGCGAATGCCTCCGCTCCAGTCAGCACATTCTTGCCGATTCCGCCACCCTGACGGCTCGGGGAAACGGCAAACATCCCGAAGTAGGCCGAGTCGTTCTTCCTCTCCAGCTGGCAGCAGGCTACGAGCGGCCGCCGGCCATTCGCCGCGCCAGTGCCAGCCTCGCCGTCCTCGCCGACCGAGCCAGCCCCGGCCCGAAACAGCAGGATCACCTTATTGGGATCACTGAGTTCCTCGCGGACCATACCCGGGCCGATCCGCTGACCTTCCAGCAGGTCGGCCTCGGTTGTCCACCCCTGCCTGCTCACATCTCCGCGGTAGGCCGATTGCACAAGCGCCGTGATCGCGTCCGCGTCTTGGGCATCGGCGGTGTCCATCTCAAAGTCAGTCCAGGAATCCAACACGTGAAAGATTGTAGCTACATGCCGTACTTCTCCAGCAGACGCAGCCAGATCTCACTCATGGTCGGGTAGGCGGGCACCGCATGCCACAGCCGTTCGAGCGGAACCTCGCCAACGATGGCGATCGTGGCCGAATGCAGCATCTCGGCGACATCCTGTCCGACGAATGTGGCTCCCACAATCACCCTGCGCTCCTCGTCCACGACCACCCGCGCCCACCCGGAGTACCCGTCGGCCTGCAGTGCCGAACCGGCGACCGCAATCTCGAGTTCCACGGTCCGGGTCCGGTCAAAGCGATCCGCGGCCTCCACGGGCGCCAGGCCGACAGCCGCTATTGCGGGATCGGTGAACACGACGTGAGGCACGGCGTAGCTGTTAGCCGTCATCAGGTGACGCGACCACAAATTGTCGTCGATCTGCCCGCCCTTGGCACGAGTGACTATCACGTCTCCGACTATGCGGGCCTCATACTTTCCCTGGTGGGTGAGCTGCACCTTGCCTGCCGCATCGCCGACCGCGAACAACCAGTCGGTTCCGGTTACCTGGCCATGGTTGTCAATCGTGATGGCGTCCGGTGCCAGCCCGACCGAGTCGAGTCCAAGCTGATCGAGCGCGGACTGACGCCCTGTCGACACCAGTAAGCGATCGGCGACGACCTGCCGTCCGTCGCCGTCCTGGTCGGTCACCTCAAGCCGGATCGAACCGTCTGGCTGCCAATGCACAGCCGTGGTTTCGGTATCCAGATGAACCGTGATGTTCTCGGCCCGCAACGCATCCAATACCCGGGATGCCGCTTGCTCGGCGAATCCGCCGAGCAGCTTTCCCCGAGCGATCACGGTTACCTGGGAGCCGAGGCGCCCGAATGCCTGGGCGAGCTCCGTCCCCGCAACACCGCCACCGAGAACTGCCAGCCTTCCGGGAACATCGTGCGCGGAGGTCGCCTCCCGGGTGCCCCAGAACGGGATGTCGGCCAGACCGTCGATTGGCGGCACAACCGGCCGCGATCCGGTGGCGAGCACGACAGCGTTCAGGGCTGTCAGCGTGAACGGTTCGTCGTCCGGCGGCGTCACCTCGACGGTCCGCTCCCCCACCAGCCTGGCGACGCCCCGGATCAGGTCGATGTTCGCCTGTTCGGCCCATTCCACCTGTCCGGCGTCATCCCAGTGCGAGGTGAACGAATCCCGCCGCCGGAAAACTGCCTCGACATCGAGGACGCCGTCAACGGCCTGCTTGCTGCCGTCCACCCGGCGCGCCGCGCTCAACGCAGCACCTGGACGCAGCAACGCCTTCGATGGCATGCACGCCCAGTAGGAACATTCACCGCCGACCAGGTCCGCCTCGATCAAAACGGCCCGCAGCCCACCCTTGACGGCGCGATCTGCCACGTTCTCGCCTACCGCGCCGGCACCGATCACAATGACGTCGTAGTCCCCACGGGGCGAAGAAGGAGTCACGCCTCAACGCTAATACTGTTGACTACCTCAAGGAAGGCCTCGTGGAGGCGTAAATCACCTGAGATCTCCGGGTGAAACGCCATGGCGATAATGTTCCCCTGCCGTACCGCGACGACACGGTCGTCCGACAGCCGGGCCAGCACCGTGACGTCGGCGCCAAACTCCTCGACGACCGGCGCGCGGATGAAGACGGCAGGCACCGAACCCTCAATTCCGTCGACGATCAGGTCCTCCTGGAACGACTCCAACTGGGAGCCGAAGGCATTCCGGCGAACTATCACGTCCAGGCCGCCGATGTTCTGCTGCCCCGGCACAGCGTCGCGGATCTGATCGGCAAGCATGATCATCCCCGCGCAGGTGCCATAGGTTGGCAATCCCGCGTCGATGGCACCGCGCAACGGTGCAAGCAGACCCAACTCCGCGGCGATCTTTCCCATCGTGGTGCTCTCGCCGCCCGGGATGATCAGGCCATCGATTCCATCCAGCTCCGCTTCCCGCCGGATCGCAACGCCTTCGGCGCCGAGGGATCGCAGGGCGCTTAGATGCTCCCGGAAGTCGCCCTGCAGGGCGAGCACCCCAATCCGGCGCCTGGCTGATTGGGGTGGCGAGGGCCGGTCAACGGCCTGCGCAGCCGCGTGCATTACCAGCCGCGCTCGGCCAGCCGGTGCGGGGCGGCAAGGTCGGCGACGTTGATGCCGACCATCGCCTCACCGAGTCCCCGGGACGCTTCGGCGATCACGGCGGGGTCATCGAAGAAGGTTGTGGCCTTGACGATTGCCGCGGCACGCTGGGCCGGGTTGCCGGACTTGAAGATTCCGGAGCCGACGAAAACGCCGTCCGCGCCGAGCTGCATCATCATCGCTGCGTCCGCCGGGGTGGCAATGCCTCCCGCGGTGAACAACACGACGGGCAATTCACCTGCGGCAGCCACCTGCTTCACCAGCTCGTACGGCGCCTGCAGCTCCTTGGCCGCGACGTACAGCTCGTCTGCGGACTTCGACCGCAGTGCCGCGATTTCGCCTTTGATGGTGCGGATATGCCGGGTGGCCTCAGAAACGTCGCCGGTGCCGGCCTCACCCTTCGAGCGGATCATCGCGGCGCCTTCGGTGATCCGTCGCAACGCCTCACCGAGGTTTGTGGCACCACAGACGAACGGCACCTTGAACTTGCTCTTGTCGATGTGGTTGACGAAGTCGGCGGGGCTCAGCACCTCGGACTCATCGATGTAGTCCACCTTGAGGCTTTCAAGTACCTGCGCCTCGACGAAGTGGCCGATCCGGGCCTTCGCCATCACCGGAATCGACACGGTGTCGATGATGCCGGCGATCAGGTCCGGGTCGCTCATCCGGGCGACGCCGCCCTGCGCGCGGATATCGGCCGGAACACGCTCCAGCGCCATGACCGCGACGGCACCGGAATCCTCGGCGATCTTTGCCTGCTCCGGCGTGACGACATCCATGATGACGCCGCCCTTGAGCATCTGCGCCAGGCCTCGGTTCAGCCGGGTCGACGTCTGGGTGTCGTCGGAGCCTTTGGCAGCCCGCGAACCATTGCCTGCCGCGGCGTGTGGAGTGGCGTCGGAAAGCGTGTCGGACGTTGCTGGAACTGACATAGTTGAATCCTTTTTCGTTGAGGGCGTGGCGGCCGAAGCAGCCGGGATGGTTTCGTCTTCCAGCCTGCCGTCGATAGTGGCCCATAGCGAGATCCACTTATACTGAATCGGAATAGACCACTTTTAACAACCGCGACCCAAGGAGTTCGACATGGGACGCACGGATGCGCCGGTACTGCCGATCACCGTGGATCGATCCGCGCACCTGCCACTTCCGGTGCAACTGGCCGCCGGGCTGCGGGAGGCCGTGCGATCGGGCCTGCTCGCACCGGGCGACCGGGTACCGCCGAGCCGGTCGCTTGCGGCCCAGCTCGGAGTATCCCGAGGCACCGTGACGTCGGCCTATGATCAGCTGACCGGCGAGGGCTACCTGATCAGCGCACACGGCTCGGCAACCATCATCAACCCGGAGCTGGGCGCCATCCATCCGCAGGTTGCTTTTCCCGCTGTCGCGGCTTTCCCCGGCGCCGAGCCGGTCCTCGCCCTATCAGGCCGGCGATCGTTACCGGCTCCCGATGCCGCCCCGGTCCGGCGGCCGATCGACCTGCGGCCCGGCCGACCCGATACCCGAAGGCTCGACGATCCCTCATGGCGGGCGGCCTGGCGGGCGGCCGTCTCGGTTTCCCCGGAAGACGAACTGCCGCCGCCGGCAGGGCTGCCGATTCTGCGTGCGGCGATTGCCGAGCATCTGCGGCTCGTTCGCGGCCTGAATCGCGGTCCCGACGAGGTGCTGATCACCGCCGGCGCCCGGGAGGGCCTCGCCCTGCTGTTGATGAGCCTGCGCGATCCGGCGCGCCGGCCACTGCGGGTGGCAGTTGAGGATCCCGGGTATCCGGCGCTTCGCCAGGTGCTGCGCCGCATTGGCGCCGAAGTGTTGCCGACGCCGGTCGACGCCGACGGTCTGGTGGTTGCGGCGCTGGAAACCGGAGCGGACGCCGCGGACATCGTGATCGTGACGCCGAACCATCAGTATCCGCTGGGCGGCAGCATGCCGGTGACCCGGCGGATGGCGCTGCTGGACTGGGCTGCTGCGAACCGGGCCCTGATAGTCGAGGACGACTACGACAGCGAATTTCGCTACGTCGGCAGCCCGTTACCGGCGCTGGTCTCGCTGGACAGCTCCGACCGGGTCGTCAACCTCGGCACTTTCTCCAAGGTGCTCACGCCCCGGCTGGCCTCAGGCTACATCCTCGCCCCGGTACATCTGGTCGAGACGATGGCGCGCACTCGCCAGGAGCTCGGCGCGCCGGTGTCCGGATACGTGCAGCATGCCCTGGCGCACTATCTCGACACCGGAGGTCTGCGCCGGCATATCGCCCGGGTCCGGCGCGACTACCTGCACCGACGGCGGATGTTGATCGACATTCTTTCCGGGGTCGACGGCCTCGATGTACAGCAGCTGGACGGCGGCCTGCACGCCGTCGTCACGGTCAGCCCGCCGAGAAATGTGGACTCGATACTGGCGGTCGCCGCCGAGCACGGCGTCCTGGTCAGCGATCTCGATCACTACTGGACTCACGAAAGCCAATCGGCCAAACCAGGAGTTCTGATTGGCTACGGCGGTGTGCCCGATTCAGATCTTCGTCGCGGCCTGGACCGGCTGATCACGGCGGTAGCCGCCACCGACCAAGAAGAGACGTTCGCCGACCAAAATCGCTAGAACAGCGTATAGCCGCCGTCGATCACCAGCACCGATCCGGTCATGAAGGCCGATGCATCGCTGGCCAGGTAAACGATGGTGGGCCCAAGTTCGTCCGGCGTAGCGGCGCGCTGCATCGGAGCGTCGTCAATCCAGCGCGGCTTGAACCGCGGATCGTCCACCGGCGCCATCGCCGTCTTGATATAACCGGGGGCCAGCGCGTTGACCCGGATGTTCTGCGGTGCCCACTCCGCGGCCAGCGATTTGGTCAGCTGATGCACCGCGGCCTTGGACGCGTTGTAGGCCGGCTGCCACTGCGGACGGTTGACGATCATCGAAGAGATCGAGCCGATATTGACAATGTTCCCGCCGCCCTGCTCCGCCATTCGCGCCCCGAATACCTGGCAGCAGTTCCACACCCCGTTGAGGTTGACGTCCACAACCCGGTGCCATTCCTCCTCGGTCACCTCCAGCGCCGGCCGGTGCACGCAGGCCCCGGCGTTGTTCACCAGGATGTCGACCGCGCCCATTGATTGCTCGATTGCCGTCGCCGCCTGCACGATCGACTCACGAACCGTCACGTCGCCGTTGATCGCCTCGGCCTTTCGGCCCAGCGCCCGGATCTCGACGAGCAGCGGCTCGGCCTCGTCCGTCGAGCGGACCAGCAATGCCAGGTCGGCGCCCGCCTCGGCCAGCGCGAGCGCCAGTGCCCGGCCGATCCCGCGATTGGCACCGGTGACCGCTGCTACCTTGCCGTCCAACTTGAACGCATCGAGAACATTCACGAATTGACCTCCTTCACGATCACGACTTCGACTCCCGCATCTCGCAACACCTGGATTTCGCCGGCAGGCGCCCGGGCATCGACCACGGCAACGTCGATGTCGGCCGCCTGGCAGATCACGTGTGGGCCGGTACGCCCGATCTTGGACGAGTCCACCAGCACGACCTTGGTCCGGGCCGCGGCGATCATTGCGCGTTTGATCTCCGCGGAGTCCGGCAGCAGGTGGAAGAGCCGGCCGTCGGAGACCGCGGGAACACTGAAGACCGCGACGTCGGCGTGCCACTTCGACACCGCCTCGATCGTGGCCGCGCCGAACACGGCATCGAGCTTGGCGTTGTAGAGGCCGGGAAGCATGTGCACCTCGGCGCTCGGCAGGCCGCCGATCGCGCGCGCGCCGCGCACGTAATTGGTCACTATCTGCACCGTTTCTCCGCTCGCGCAGCGCTCCTCGAACAGCGGCAGACAGGTGGTGGAGTCGTCCATCAGCACAGTCCGCGCATCGGCGACGTAAGGCAGGGCGGCCTGCGCGATGGCAATTTTGACCGGCATCTCTGAGCGCAGCCGGTAGGCAAGGATCGCCTGCACTTGGGCCTCGGGCGGCGCGAGGACGACGCCGCGGCGCCGGTGCAGCAGTTTCTCGTCAACCAGCACCTCGATGTCGCGGTGCACGGTGGCGCCGCTGACTGCGAGCGCCTGGCTCAGGTCTTTCGCCGTCGCTTCGCCTCGTTCCAGCACCAGGTCGACGATCCGGGCGCGCCGTTGTTGCACAGCTGCATCGGAACTACGGCCCGGCAGGCTCACGGGGTGGCCAGGTTTCCGCTGGCCGCCATCCCGCCGGCCGCCGGCCTGCCGTCATCCGCTAAGCCGCCGGGCCGGACGATTGCCTTCATCGAGGTCGGCAGTTGGGAATGCTCGAGTGCCTCAACAACGTGCCCCAGGTCGAATGTGGCGGTGACCAGGGCGTCCAGATCGACGAGCCCGGCCTCGGCCATCGCGATTGCCGTGGGGTAGGTGTTGGCGTAGCGGAACGCGCCGGTCAGCTTCAGTTCTCGGCCCTGCAGCACGCCGACCGGGATGCTGATCTCGTCGGCGCCCATGCCGACCAGCACAATGTGTCCGGCCGGGGCGGTGCTGCGGATGCCGGCGACCACGGCCGAGGGCACGCCGGAGCAATCGATGTACGACTCGACGGAAAGCCCGGGCATCTCGTCCTCGGTGACGTTGATGACGCGAGTAGCGCCGAAGGTTCTCGCAACCCTCAACCGCTCGGCCGACACATCTGTGACGGTGATGTCGGTGGCGCCGAAGGCGCTGGCGACCTGGGTTGTCAGGATGCCGATCGGACCGGCTCCGGTGATCAGGACAGTGCTACCGGGGCCGACGTTCGCCTTCTGGCAGGCCCAGATGCCAACGCTGAGCGGTTCGAGCAGCCCCGCGGCGTCGTCGGATATCGAGTCCGGGATGGGATGGGCGAAGTCCGCCGCTATTGCAAGGTACTCGGCGAATGCGCCGTCGATCGGCGGGGTCGCAAGGAACCGCACGTCAGGGCAGAGGTTGTAGCGGCCGTGCTTGCACTGGTCACACACGCGGCATGGCACGCCGGGTTCCAACGCCACCCGCTGTCCGAGCCGCTCGGACGGGACCCCCGCGCCGACATCCACAATCGTCCCGCCGGCCTCATGCCCGAGCACCAGTGGCTGGCGCACAACGAAGTCAGCGATCCTGCCGTGCTGGTAGTAGTGCACATCCGACCCGCATACCCCGACCGAACCGATCCGGACCAATACCTCGCCGGCCTGCGCGGTCGGCACCGGCCGATCCTCGATACCGACCTCCCCCGGGCTGGTGAGCACGCTGGCCCTCATCGTGGCGGGCACACTGTCGACGGCAACGGCGGACATAGTCATTCCTATTCTCCTGTCACGGCACCGAGCGAGAGCCCGGTGACCAGCCAGCGGCGCACCGCGAGTCCGGCGATCACCATCGGAACCACCACGATGGTACCGATGGCGGTGAGCTGTCCCCAGTCCACGCCGGTCTGGGTTACCAATTGGCTGGCCGCGATCGGCAGGGTCTGCGAGTTGGGCCCGGCGAAGGTGGAGGCGAACGCGTAATCGTTCCAGGCGAACACCAGGCACAGGATACCGGTTGTGACCAGGCCAGACTTGCTCAGCGGCAGCACGACATACCAGAACGCCTGCCAGTTGGTGCAGCCGGCCACCTTGGCAGACTCCTCGATGGAGGGCGGGATCTCGGCGAAGAACGCCTGCATCAGCCAGGTGGCGAATGGCAGATTAAAGGTCATATACGCCAGGATCAGGCCCGGAAGCGTGTCGATCAGGCCAGCGACGCGGAACATCAGGAACAACGGCAGGATAACGGCGGCGATCGGCGCCATCCTGGTGGAAATGATCCAGAACGCCAGATGCCGTTTCCCCTTCATCTCGGTCCGGGCCAGGCCGTAACCGGCCAGTGTGCCGAGCACCAGCGACAGGATCGCGGAGATACCTGCCGCCAGCATGCTGTTGACGATATAAGGGCCAAGATTGTTCGCGCCGGTGAACAGGCCGGCATAGTTCTCCAGCGAAGGTGCGAAGAACCACTTCGGGCTGGCCGAGGTGACGTCGGCGGAACTCTTGAAGGAGCCCAGCAGCATCCACAGCAAGGGGACGACGGTCCAGATCCCGGCAAGGACGACGACGATCCAGACGCCGATCCGGCCGGGCCCGGACATCCGGCGTTCGATGCCGGCGTCTTGCTTCGGATTGACCTTGATCGTCTCCAGCGGGCTGCCGTCGCTGGTCTGGCCCGGACTGGTTGTCTGCGTTGGGGCCGTCATTTCGTGAGTCCCTTCTTATCCAGCATCCGGACGAACACCTGGGCGATCAGGATGGTGACGATCAGCATCATCAGGCCGATCGCCGCGGCGTAACCCAGGTCGAAGAACCTGAATGCGGTCTCGAACAGCCGCAGAGGCACGATCTTGGTGGCGTTCGCCGGACCGCCGTTGGTGGTGATGGTGATGATGTCGAAGTAGCGGACCGCGTCCATCGAGCGGATCAGCAGCGCCACCAGCAACACATTCGAGATGGCCGGGAACACAATGTGCCGAAGGGTCTTGAACTGACCGGCGCCGTCCAGGGCCGCGGCCTCCAGGATCGACGGGTTGACGCTGGAGAAGCCGGCGAGCGCGATCAGGGCCACCAGCGGCGTCCACTCCCATACATCCATCAACGTGACGGCGATGAATGCCGAGGTCGGGTTGCCGAGGATGTCTTCCTTGATGCCGAGATTCTGCAGTACGTGGGCGTAGAGGCCGAAGGTCGGGTCGGTGAGATAGCGGCCGAGCAGGCCGACGATCACCGGCGCCACGAACATCGGCAACAGGATGATGGACAGCAGCAGGCTGCGGCCGCGAATTACCTTGTGCAGCGAGAAGGCGATCGCGATGCCGAGCACCATCTCCAATCCCACCGTGGCGACGAAGAATATCGCGGTGAGCAGCCAGCTCGTCCACAGGTCGATGTCGGTCAGCGCGCGGGCCCAGTTGTCCAGCCCGGCGAATTCGAGCCGCAGTCCACCGAGGAGGCGGACCCGGCTGAAGCTCATCACAATCAGGGTGATGAACGGGATGACGGACAGGATCGCCATCACTACGACGGCCGGGGCGAGTAGGCCTGCGCTGAAGTGCAACCGACGGGGCTGCCGTCGAGGTTCCGGCTGCTGGCTCGGTCGGGCCCCGGCGGGTCGTTCCTCGACGCTTACGCTGTCCGGTTTCATGCCACCCACCCCCGCTCGACGATCCGGTCAACGTGGTCGCTGATGCCGTCCATGGTCTCCTCCGGATTTCCCTGGCCGGCGAGCATCTGGGACAGGCCGGTGAAGATGGCAGTGTCACACTCATTCCACATCGGGATCTTCGGCCGCAGCCCGATGTTCGCCTCCTGCCAGGCGAAGTTGACCGCGTCCGCGGTGAGCATGTTCGGCAGTTCGCTTGGCCGGTTTTCGGCCTTCCTGACCTCGGGGAGTTCGTAGACCGAGCTGCGGGTCGGGGTTCCGCCGCCCGCCTCGGACTTGAGGTTTGCCAGCTGGGTGTCCTGGGATGTCGCCCAGGCCAGGAACAGGAAGGCGGCGCCTCGCTCGGCGCCCTGGCTGTTGTCGGCGATGCCGATCCCGCAGCCGCCGTACATATGCGCGTTGCGTTTCGGCCCCTTCGGCAGCGGCGCGTAGCCCACCTTGCCTGGCAGCACCGACTCGTTCGCCGCGGCGTTCTCGTGCCAGTTCGGCGTCATGGCGATCTGCTCGGCTCGCAGCGCATTCGCCACTCCGTCCCAGTCCCAGCCGCGGGATCCGGGGTGGGCGATCCCGACCAGCTTGTTGTACAGCGCGGCTGCTTCCTTTGCTTCCGGCTGGTTCAGCAGGGATTGGCCGGGGTCCTTGGTGCCCAGCAGGCCTACGTCCTGGCCGTTTTCGAAGTAGTCGCCGCCGTAGGCCCAGAGCAGGTTCGAGAAGTCGCACATCAGCGAGTCGTGTTGCTTCGCCTGGTGACCGGTGCCGTAAGGAACCTCGTCGGCGTTGCCGTTGATCCACTCGGCCATCTGGAAGTACTCCTCCCAGGTCCGGTCGGCACCGGGGGTTATGTCGAAACCGAGATCGTCGGCCATCCGGCCGCCATACGTGTCGAATATGTCCTTCCGGTACTGCCAGATCATGGTGGGGCAGTCATAGGGCAGCGCGAAGACTTTCTCGTCGTCGACAAATTTGCCGGCCGCGTTGAGCTGGGTCGGGATGAAATCCTTGAGGCCGCCGTGACCGAGTTCCGGGTACCCGTCTGCGCCGACGAACTCGGACAGGTCGGCCAGGCCCGCGCTGTATGGAGCCAGTACCTGGTAGGGATCTGCGTAGATCACTTGGTACTGAGCGTGACCGGAAGCCATATCCAAGGCGACGCGTTGCACCAGGGCGGTGAGTTCGAGGTTCACGATCTGCACGTTGACCCCGGTCAGCTCGGTGAAAGGCTTGAGGTTCGCGGCAATCGCTGCAGTTGGCGCGGTGTTCTCCGAGATGAAGTTGATGGTTGTGCCCTCGAACCGTCGCCACGGGTCGCCGCCGGTGTACCTGGGCATCGCCGTCGTCTGGTTCTGGTTGTTGCATGCTGCAAGCAATGGGCTGGCTGCCAGCGCACCGATTCCGAGTCCGGACGCGCGGAGAAAACTCCGGCGGGTGCCGCTGGCGGGTTCGAGGTTCGTCATTGGTCCTCCGGGAGGCGGTCGAGAAGCTGCCAGACGCCGATCGCACAGCTGCTGCCGCGCCCAACGGTCACGAAACTATCAGTTGATATGAGTGACCGAAAGAGTTTTTCTCATATTTTGTGCAAATATCTCTCGGATGGGGCAGCTTGTCGACCGGGCCGCCAGTTGCCCAGTACACCTATTCGACCGGGATGAATCCCGATTCGTAGGCCGCGATGACCGCCTGGGTCCGGTCCCGCGCCTCGATCTTCAGCAGGATGTTGCCGACATGGGTTTTCACCGTCTCCGTCCCGAGGAACAGGTCCTGCGCAATTTCGGCATTGGTCATCCCCTGGGCAAGGCGCCGAAGTACGTCCTTCTCTCGCTCGCTCAATCCCCTGCCGGCAAGCCCGTCACCTCGACGGCCGGGTAACTGCGATACCGCAAGCTTGCGCAGCGCCTCAGGAAACAGCAGCGATTCACTCAGCGCAACGGTTCGAACTGCCTGCGCGATCTGCCGAGGATGCTCCCGCTTCAGCAGGAAGCCGTCCGCGCCGGCCTTCAACGCCTGATAGACGTAGTCGTCGCTCTCGAAGGTTGTCAGCACCAGAATGCGCGGCGGCTTCGCCATCCGCTGGCGCACGTTTCGGGTCGCATCGATGCCGTCAATCTTCGGCATCCGTACGTCCATCAAAATCACGTCCGGCCGGTGTTCCTCGGCAAGCGCTACGACATCCACCCCGTCAGAGGCCTCCGCGACGATCTCGAGGTCGCCCTCCGCTGACAGGATGGCGGCGATTCCCGCGCGGATCAGCGGCTCGTCGTCGACAAGCATGACGCGAATCGGGTTAACAGCCATCAGAGTAGTCCCTTCATCGGCAGCACCACGGCTACCCGCCAAGTTCCGTCGACCTCGCCCGCCTGAAGACTGCCACCGAGAACCGCCACCCGTTCTGCCAGCCCGGGGAGGCCGCGTCCGCCGGAACGCCGAAGCGATCTGCCGGGCGGGTCACCCTCCCCCGGCGCCAGCAGCACCGGCATCGGATTGCTGATCTCGATCCGCAGCGCCTCGTCGGCGATTGCTATCCGCACGGCGGCCGCCACGGCTCCGGCGTGCCTGAGAATGTTCGTGAGGCTTTCCTGAACTATCCGGTAAGCCTCACGCGACATCGCACCCGGCAATTCGGCGATCCCGGGATCGACGTCATCGTCGATCCGCAACCCGGCGCTGCGCGTGTCGGCCAGCAAGCGATCGAGCGCGCGCAGCGTGAGTTGCGGAGACCGCCGGTCAGCAACGTCATCCCGCTTCGGCTCCGCCCGCAAGATCCCCAGGGCGTAATCGAGGTCGCTCAGTGCAGACCGGCCAGTCTCCTCGATGGCCAGCAGCGCACGCTCGGCACCTTCGGGATTCGACGCGAGCATCCGCTGGGCCGCAGCTGCCTGAAGTGTGGTGATCGTGAGTGCATGGCCCACCGAATCGTGCAGTTCTCTTGCCAGCTGATTCCGCCGCGCGAGCTCCGCCGTCTCGCGCTCGGCGGCCAGCACACGATTCGCCGCCGAAGGCCCAAGCAGCGGCATCGCGCCGCGCGGCAGCAACCAGAACACAACGACAAGAAGCGCTATCGCGATGGTGGTGATCAGCAAGGTCAGAACCATGCCCTCCCCGGTGGACAGCCCGGGGAAAACTACCCGGCTGATCTCCGTCGCGGAGTTGGGCGCGAACGGAAACAGGCCGAGCAACGCCGCGATCGCTGTGGGCAGCGCAAAAGCCAGCACGAACAGGAACAGCGCGCCACACACGACGTGCAAATAGAACCAGACGCCTCCGCGCATAACGTCGGATGCACTCGTCCGAGCCACTGGCTCGGCGATGTCGACACCCAGCAAATCCCTGACCGCGGTGCGCTCCAGCGCGCGTAGCACCGAGACGCTGCCCGGAATCAGGATTCCGGCCAGCGCGATGGCGAGCGTCAGCACATATGTCGCCGGACCGATCTCGGGTGCCGAGAATACCTGCCCTACCCAGAACACAAGCATCACGTAGGGCACGGCGACGATTCCGCCAATCAGCAGGAAGAGGCCGCGGCGAAGAAGCAGCCCTATCCAGGCCGATGCGGGGAGGCTACGAGGGCTCACATCCGTCATTCTTCCTCATTCGTAGTTTCGGCACCGGCTGACCTGCCGCTCCCGGCGGCCTTCACGGGAATCATTTCTCCTTAGCTGACGCTGTAATTCTGCGACAGTGTCAGTGCCGGAATCTAGGCTTGCAGCAACGATCGACGTCACAGCGGACTTGACCTAAACATCTGTTGAGCTTGTCTACTGGCAGCATCAGACAAATGTTCTTCGAAAGGCAGACACAATGAGCATGGAGAGCACTGCGTGGAGTTCGCTCTACAGCTCGATGACGGCGCGCACGGAAAAGCGTCCGTTCTCGCGGGCAACGCTGAGCAGGATCGCCGGCTTCGCCAGAAAATACCGCTCACAGTTGATTGGCTTCATTGCGCTCAGCGTCGCGACGGCCACTCTTGCTGTGGCAACTCCGCTGCTGGCCGGGCAGGTGGTGAACGCCATCGTTGGGCGGGAGGCACCGTCCGTCGTCGTACAGCTCGCGGTAATCATCGCGGTCATTGCGCTGGCAGAAGCGGCACTCGGCATCGTCAACCGTTGGTTGTCGGCGGGAATCGGCGAGGGACTCATCCTTGATCTGCGCACAGCGGTCTTTAACCACGTGCAGAAGATGCCGATCGCCTTCTTCAGCCGAACCCGCACCGGAGCCCTGGTCAGCCGGTTGAATAACGACGTGCTCGGCGCGCAACGGGCATTCAGTGACACCCTCTCGGGCGTGGTCAGCAATATCGTTTCGCTCGCGCTCACCCTCGCGGTCATGCTGTCTCTGTCGTGGCAGGTCACCCTTATTGCGCTGGTCCTGCTTCCGATCTTCGTCGTGCCCGCACGGAGGATGGGCAGCAGGTTGGCAGAGATGCGTCGCGAAGCTGCGGATTACAACGCCTCGATGGGCGCGCAGATGACTGAGCGCTTTTCCGCTCCCGGCGCCACCCTGGTCAAGCTTTTCGGCCGACCGGAGGAAGAGTCCGCGGAGTTCGAGAGCAGGGCCCGCCGGGTGCGCAATATCGGCGTGCATACCGCGATGCTGCAGTGGGTCTTCATCACCGCGCTCACCCTGGTTTCCGCGCTGGCGCTCGCACTTGTCTACGGACTCGGCGGCACATTCGCGTTGGCCGGGCAGCTGAATTCGGGCGACGTAGTCGCGCTGGCGATGTTGTTGACCCGACTGTATGCCCCGCTGACGGCGCTCGCCGGCGCCCGGCTGGAAATCATGAGTGCGCTCGTCAGCTTCGAACGGGTGTTCGAGGTGCTGGACCTCAAGCCGTTGATCACCGAAAAGGCGCAGACGACGCCCATCCCGCCGTCCGGCGTCAGTGTGGAGTTCGACTCCGTTGACTTCGGCTATCCCTCGGCGGACAAGGTCTCGTTGGCCTCGCTCGAAGAGGTGACCAAGCTCGACGACCGGGAAGGCAGCCAGGTGCTGCACGATGTGTCATTCCGGATCGAACCCGGGCAGATGGTTGCGTTGGTCGGCTCATCCGGCGCCGGAAAGTCGACGATCGCGCAGCTGGTTCCCCGGCTGTACGACGTTGACACTGGCAGCGTCAAGCTCGCCGGCATTGACATCCGCGACACGAGTTTCGAGTCTCTGCGCCGGACGATCGGCGTGGTCAGCCAGGATGGTCACCTGTTCCACGACACCATCCGGGCAAATCTTCTCCTGGCCAAGCCGGACGCCGGCGACGAGCAGCTCGAGGACGCGCTGCGCCGGTCCCGGCTCGGGGCGTTCCTGGCCGCTCTTCCCGAAGGTCTGGACACGGTCGTGGGCGAACGCGGCTACCGGCTGTCCGGCGGCGAGCGCCAGAGGCTGACGATTGCCCGGGTACTGCTCGCGCAGCCCGACGTCGTCATCCTGGACGAGGCGACAGCCGCGCTCGACTCCACCTCGGAAGCTGCCGTGCAGGAGGCGCTTCGTCAGGCACTTATCGGCCGCACCTCCCTTGTGATCGCTCATCGACTGTCGACGGTGCGGGCCGCGGACAAGATTCTGGTGATCGAAGAAGGCCGAATCGTGGAAAGTGGGACCCACGGCGAGCTACTCGCTCTCGGCGGCCGTTATCGCGAACTGCACGAAAGCCAATTCGGTGCCACTGAACCGGAGGCTGCCTCTAGTCTTTAAGCTATGAGCCTCAGTCTGCGCGAGCTCAACCGCGCCACCCTGGCCCGTCAGTCGCTACTGAGTCGCGGCACGATGTCGCCGATCGAGTTGATTGAACACCTGGTCGGGCTCCAGGCACAGGCGCCACTGGCTCCCTACTTTGCGCTGTGGACCCGGCTGAAATCCTTCCAACCGGATGAGCTGGCCCAACTGCTACTGGACCGTAAAGCGCTGCGGATGGTGCTGATGCGCGGCACCATCCACCTGGTCAGCGCCGATGACGCGTTGACGTTTCGGCCATTGACCAAAGTGATCACCGAACGGGATTTGGTCCGCAATGCCACGCACGCTCCGGCCCTGGCAGGACTCGACTTCGACGAGCTGGCGGCAACGGGCCGCCGGCTGGTTGAAGAACGACCGTTGAGCATCTCCGAGTTGCGGCCCTTGCTCCAACCAATCTGGCCGGATCGCGATCCGGCGTCCCTGGCTTACGGCGTGCGGAACATGTTGCCATTCGTACAGGTACCGCCGCGCGCCATCTGGGGTAGGTCCGGGCAGCCGCGTGGCACCACCTTGGAACACTGGCTCGGCCGGGATCCCCACCCCGCGCCGAGTATCGACGACATGGTGTTGCGATATCTGGGCGCCTACGGCCCGGCGAGCGTGATGGACGCCCAGCAGTGGTCGGGGCTTACCCGGCTGACCGAGGTGTTCCAACGACTGCGGCCTAGCGTACTGCCGTTTACCGGCCCCGACGGCGCCGAGCTCTTCGACCTTCCCGACGCTCCGCGACCGGCTGCGGATGTCCCAGCCCCGGTGAGGCTGCTGGCACCGTTCGACAATGTGCTGCTCTCACATGCGGCTCGTGAACGGATCATCGACCTCGACATGCAAAAGCTGGTTTTCACCATCAACGGGATTATCAAAAGCACGGTCCTGGTCAACGGTTTCGTCGTCGGCATCGTTGAAACCGTAAAGAAGAAGGACGAAGCCCGTGCCGTCGTCACGCTGTTCCATCAGGTCTCGAAGCGCGCGAGCGAGCAGATCGAACGGGAGGCGCTGAAGCTGCTGTCATTCGATGCCCCGGGCACCCGGCAGACGGTAGAACTACTAAGGTCGACTCCATGACCGAGTTGCCTGATCCTGGCCATCAGCCCGCCGACGACGTGTCGGATGCCGAAGTGGAGGCGGTTGGCGCCCTCACCGCAGCGCTGGAGTCCGTTGAACGCGCGCGCGGACACCTGTATTCGTTCCACCAGTTGACCGGTAAGGCGGACTTCGAGCTGGGCGACGCAGTGCAGAAGCTCCGCACGGCTGGCCGTACGGAGCTTGCCGATCAGATCGAAAACGATGTCGTCGGCCGCAATGTACTTGCGGGCCGGTGGACGTTTCAGATCATTGAAGAATACGACGACGGATACTACGGCCGGGTTAAGGACGCCGAACGTGCCGCACGCGAACAGCTTCTCGGCGGAGTCCGTCACGTCTATGAGGCACGACTGAAGGAACGCCGCCGGTCTTCGGGGCGGCCAGGTCATGAGGCGACTCCGGACGATGCATGACCGGCTGACTTAGAGCCGGGCATCCGGCTGGCTTAGGGCCAGGAATCCGGCTGGCTTAGACTAGTGGCAACCGACCGTGGCGAGATAGGAATTGCAGTGCCTCAAACGAACAGCTTTAACCCGAGCAAGCCGTCCAAGTCCAGCAGCTCGATAAGTGTTATCGGTGTTGTCGTCGGCCTGGTTCTGTTCGCGGCCGGCCTCTATGCCATGGGCACGGCCTTTGCCTACGAGAATCTTGGCCTTCCCATCTTCGCCGCCGGCATCGTTCTGGTCAGCCTCGCCTACCTGCTGCCAATGCACATTTTCGTCCGGATCGACGGCCAGCACACCGATCATCGCGACGTTCGCGGAGCTGACGGCAGGACCTCCCGCTTCAACGGCGTCGGAGTTGACGTCTATTCACCGGCGAACGCGCCACAGCAGGTCAGCAGCCACTAACCCGCCCAGCCGGCCAAAAGCCGACCCTGGCGCCCCTCAGTCTGACTTGGGGGCGCTCAGTCTGACTTGGCGCCCCTCAGTCTGACTTGGGGGCGACGGCGCAGAGCACCGGGCACTTCGCATGCTGTAGCAGGGCGTGCGTCGTCGAGCCGAGCGGGCCGGCGAACTGGCTGCTCCCGCGTGAGCCGACCACGATGATCCGGGCCGTCTCGGAAGCATCGATAAGCGCTTTCGGTGCGGACTTCGCCGACACCACCGATGACGAAACTTCGATCGATGGCGCCGTCTGCTTCGCGATCTGAACGGCCTTCTCCAGCATTTCCGCCGGCTCGCCGTCCTCGCTGACAGCGTCGCTCTGATACGCACCGAGCCGGTCGACATGGATCAGGTTCAGCGAATTGCCGGTGAAGTCGGCAAGTTCGGCCGCTCGCTGTACCGCCAGGTCGCTCTCCGCCGAGCCGTCAACGCCAGCAACCACCGGTCCGCCATCGTGATCCGCGCCGCGCACCAACAGCACCGGAGCATGGGAGCCGGTCACCAGGCGAAGGCTCGTCGATCCGAGCAGTAGCCCGAGAAATCCGCCGAGCCCACGATCCGCCACCACCACCAGGTTTGCGTCCCGGCTGGCTTCGGCCAGCTTGTCCCCCGCACGACCGACGACGAGCCGGGTGGAGATCTTGATCTCCGGCGCAGTCTTCCGGGCCTCGGCTTCGGCTTCTTCCAGCACTCGTTCGGCGGCCCGCTGCAGTCCGCTGTCCTTGATCCCGGACACCGGCCCGAGGTCGATATTGTAGAGCGGCCATACCCAGGCGTGGACGATGACCAAGGTGCGCTTCATCACCGCGGCGCCCCTGGCGGCCCAGGCAACTGCTCGCAGAGCTTCGTCGGAACCATCCGTGCCGACAACTACCGCGTCGACCGAGACCTCGCCCACGTGCGTTTCATCGGCTGAACTCGCCATGTGACTACATCCTCTCGTTAATGACCTTTGCCCCAAGTCTAGGGCTCGGGCCCTAAACCGACAGCAGGTCGACCGGGGAAAAGGTGGCCCGGGCGATCTGGAACGATTCGCCATAGCCGACGCTGGACTGGCTGCCGCGGAACAGCGCGAGCGCGCGTAACGCTTCCGCCGATCTGGGGCCGGGAAAGGGACTGATCTGGCTTTCGAACTGCTCGAATGCCGCGATCTTCTGGTCGATAGTCTCGGTGATATCGACAGTCCAGCTGGGCACGAAATTCGGCTCCGCTCCGGGAGCATTCCAGAAAGTCTCCGAGATGGTCTCGTAGAGAGCCACCAGAGCTATGTTCTTACCTGCACGCACCGGGCGGCTCGCCACCATGCCGGCGTCGAAGGCAATCTTATGATCGACGTGCCTGTCCGGGAATGGCAGGAATACCATTGTCGGGCGGACACTGTCGACGACGTCCTGCACCCCGCGGTTGATTGCCGCGGTTGACTGCTGGGGAAGGTCGACTGCCGGGAAATCCAGGAACACCGAATCATGGACGCCAAGGACCCCGTGCGCCCGGAGCGCCTCGGCCTCAACCTTCTCCTTCGTTCCCGCGGGATACAGCGGTGGCAGGTCCGCGGCAATCGTCACAACTGTCACCTCGGCGCCGTGGCCGGCGAGCATGGCTATTGTTCCGCCTGCACCGAGGCACTCATCGTCGGAATGCGGCGCGACCACGACAACGCGCTGCTTGTGGGGTGCATCTAGCGGGACCACGGCAACTCCTGAACTGGGAGAGTCCGCCATCGATGTTTCGCCGTCAGGCAGCGATCCCGCGGCGGAGACCTGTTGATGGCTAAACTATCCGACTTCTCTTCCGTTTGTCGCCGTTACGGCTGTGTTTGCAGAAAGTCAGAAACGGTCCGCTCAGCGTCCTCCACGACGTTTGCCTTTTTTGGCCGGCTTGCCTGCCGAACCGCCGGGACGCGGCCGGTAGCGCTGCGGAACCGAGGAAGCCTGCTGCCCTGCCCCGGACCTTTTCCGCTGCTGCGGCTTTTTCGGCGGCGGTTTCCGGGCCTCCGCAGCGACGGCATCGGCCGGAGCCGGGCGTTGCGTTCGCGAGCTTCGTTCCGTACGCCCGCGAACAATCCCGTAGAACTCTTCCATGTCCGCGTTCTCGCTGTCGGTGATCCAGGCGAGGGCGATCTCGGTTTCGGGGACCCCGCTCACAGGGCGCGTCACGACGTCCTTCCGGTTGTACAGCCGCGCGATGGACTGCGGAACGATGACAATTCCTGCGCCGGCTGCCACCAATTCGATAGCCTCCTTTGCCGAAGGCAACTGCGGAACCGGGATACGTGTCCCCAAGCGGATCTCCGACGCGATGTCGCGCCACTCGGGCACCTCATCCGGCTGCTGAAGCAAATGCTCATCCGCGAGTTCCTCGACCGCAACGTTCTCTGCGGCGGTGATCAGATGGCCCTTCGGCGCAACCACGAACGGCTGCTCCCGGTACAGCGGAACGACACTCAACCCATCGCGTTGAACCGGCAGCCGGACGAAGCTCAGCTGCGCACGTCCTTCGTGCAGAACCACAGTCTGCTGATCCTGAACTGTCGCAATCGTGTTGATCGGCGAGTCTGGCCGACGTTCATTCCACCGGCGCAACCATTTGGTCGGCGTCACGCCGGGAACGAATGCCACGGTCAGCGGCGTGGTAGCGGACGGACTGTCACCTTGCTCGTTCACTGACACTCCTCCTCCACGCGACATTCGAATGCCGCAACAGCCGTTTTAGGCTACTACATCAGACGGTTCACGAACTCCGATGTAGCAACAGATCGAATCGTTTGGGAGCGGCGAACGCAACAGATACGCTTCGGGTATGACCTCGGAGCCCACGCCACAAACCATGAAGCCCGCCACAGCGGCGAAGAAACTCGGAATCTACCTTCCGGCCGCGCCGGAGGAGTTTCAAAATAACCCGGTGTCGCGCTCCGAACTCAATGAGCTGATCGCGAATCCGCCGGAATGGCTGGTTGAACTTCGGCTGAACGGCCCGCATCCTCGCCCCGAAGTCGCACGGAAACTCGGTGTGTCGATTTCCGGCCTCGCCCGCGGCGGGATAGCCGATGCATTGACAACGGATGAGATCAAGCAGTTGCTGGAAGAGCGTCCGCAGTGGCTGACCGCGGAACGTTCCACTCAGGCTGCCGTCCGGCAGGAGCAGAAACGAATCAAGGAGCGCGACGCGAAGAAGCACCGGGCCGAAGCAGACGACTGAACCGCACCGTGACTAGCCGCTGACCACGCTGATGTCTGATCCAACCGCGGCACCGCACCGCGTTTCCGATTCGAACCCCGCTGCCACGTTGGCCCGGCCTGGTCTACTCATCGTCGGCATCCTGCTTGTCGCAGCGAACTTGCGCGCCGGCCTCACCGTGGTCGGTCCGCTCTTGGGGGAGGTCCGCGCAGACCTCGGGCTTACATCGGTCGCCGGATCGGCTCTGATAAGTCTGCCGGTGCTGTGTTTCGCCGTCTTCTCGCCGTTCGCACCGCCGCTCGCGAAGCGGCTGGGCATGGAGCGCACCCTTGGTCTGTCGCTGGCCGTCCTCGCTGTCGGTATCGTCCTTCGATCCGTCCCATGGCTTCCAGCATTGTGGATCGGCACCGTGCTCTTGGGCATCGCCATCGCGACCGCGAATGTCATCCTGCCAGCGCTGCTGAAGCGTGACTTTCCGGGCAACGCGAGCAGGCTGACCGGCGTCTACTCGGCGATGCAGTCCGCGATGGCTGCCGCTGCGTCCGGTCTGGCTGTCCCACTTGCGGGCCTGACGCCGAGTGGTTGGCGACTCGCGTTCGGCCTCTGGGCTGGGGCCGCGCTGATCGCGCTCGCGGTTTTCTCGCCGCAGTTACGGCGGAGGACCGTTCCTGCGATCCACGACCACGCCCCGCTCTCGCAGCCTGCCCGGTTCCAATCGCCGTGGCGGCACGCCCTGGGGTGGCAGGTCAGTATCTTCATGGGCACCCAATCAACGCTCTTCTACGTGGTGTTGACCTGGTGGCCATCGATTGAGGAATCGAACGGCGTGCTTCCAGCAGTCGCGGGATTCCACCAGGGGCTCTTTCAGCTCTGCGGCATTGCCGGAAGCCTGATAACCGCCGCTCTCCTGCATCGTTGGCATCGGGATCAGCGAGGAACCTTGCTGCTCTTCGCCCCGCTGCCGGCGGCGGCAATCCTCGGCCAGCTCTTTCTACCCGAGCTCGCTATTCTGTGGAACGCGCTGCTAGGGCTGAGCGCCGGAGCCACTCTTGTGCTTGCTCTTGCCTTATTTAGTCTTCGTACCGGGCATCACGCTCAGGCCGCCGCGCTCTCCGGGATGGCCCAATCGGTTGGCTATCTGCTCGCGGCGGCAGGACCGATCCTGCTCGGCGCTCTGCACGATGCCACCGGAAGCTGGACCTGGCCGCTCATCACTCTGCTTGCCCTGCAGGTCGTTCAGTTCATTTCCGGCTACCTGTCCGCCCGGAACAGAACGCTGCCCTGACCAGTGCCTCAGGCCGGCTGTGCACCAGGACGCCGCCGCGGCGGAAGCAGCGCCAACGGGAGCGTCAGCAGCGAGAACCCTGCGGACACGAGCAAAGCGACAGGGAACGAAAACCCTGCCGCGAGCGCGCCGACCACGACCGCCCCCAGACCGGTGCCGGCATCGAAGCCCGTGTTCCACGCGGCGCTGGCCAGCCCGTAGTCCCGCCGGCGCACCGAGTGGAACGCCTGCACGAGCGTCAGGTTCTGCAACCCGCCGTAGCTCACCCCGACTGCCGCAAGGCCGATCAGCAACGGGACGACCTGGGTCGATGAGGAGTCCCTGACGGCCCAGCTGACGACGGCGAGTCCGATCACTGTAAGGATCACCAACGGCCAGAGGAACACCCTTGTCCCATAGCGATCGGCGAGGGTGCCGAACCGCCACCGGGACAGCGCCGTCGTCGCGGTGAGCAGGAACAAGCCGAGCACCGTTGCCGTCGGATCGGCACTCATCTGCGGGGTGAAGGTCATCAGGGCACCGCCGGCCACTGTCACTCCGAGCAGCAGGATTACCGGACGCAACAAGCCGACCAGCACTGCCCGCCGTCCACCATAGGGCGCTTCCTCGGCCGCGGAATGCTGCTCCGGTACACGGTCGCGCAGCCGCCGGGCGAGTATCGCGGCCGAAACCACCCCGAGCAGTGGGCAGGCCCCGAGCGCGAAGGCGAGCCCGTACCCCAGGTGCTCGGCTATCCACGGTGAGAAGGGCAGCAGCACGAGCTGGGGCGCAGCGATGGCCAGCCCATAGGCGCCGATTGCTTCGCCGCGTCGCTTAGGTTCAACGAGTTCCGCCACGGCCGCGCTGCCAGCAACAGTGAGAACGCCGAAGCCGAGGCCCCGCACAGCCGAGAGCCCCAGCAGCACCCCGAGGTCATTGGAGAGCAGATGCAGCGGCGAGGGCAGCCCCAACAGGACGAGCCCGGATATTAGGGTCGGGCCCCAGCCGAATCGTCGCAGCGCCACCGGAACGAACGCCTGCGCAAGCACGGTGAACAGCATGAGCACGCCATTGACCAGCCCGGCGCCAGCGCTACCTGATCCCCCGGCCACTGCCCAGAGCGGTGCCACCGTCAATAGAACTGCGTACCCGGAAAACCCGACAGAGGTCACCACGAGCAGCGGCAGGATTCCATGCAGACGCCAGATCGGCGTTCGCCCACTACTCGTCAACATAACCTCCGAAGATATTGCCCCGGTCTGCCATGGGCAGCGGAGAGCGCAGATCCCTAAGATGATGGCGACGGCCAGAGCACGGGCACTCCGTCACCGTAGCGTGGGCGTCTATCCGGGCGGAATCCAGCCCCGGTATCTCCTGCTACTCCACTGATCCGATCAGGAGATCACGACAGTGCCGCGCCCGATGACTGCTGGGGGTGCGTCGCGGCCTGCATTCGCGGAAACTCCTCGAGGACATCGGCGTGCTTCACGGAACGGACGAACACGCCGCTTCCGTCAATCGGCACCATGGTGAGCGTGACCACGCCTCCCTCGGCGGCGAAACCGAGATTCAGCGCCGTCAGGGTGCGGACCCCATTTGTATACGGTCCAGGAAATACCTGGACCAATCTGTCAGTGGGCAACGCGATGCCCTGCTTCGGCTTACGTCCGCCGCCGAACAGACGTACAGCCTGCGGATCACTGACCAACGTCGCGTACGAATTCCGCCTGACCTTACTTGCTGGCAGCCCCAAGACTGACGCTGCCGTGCGTAGCTGTTTATGCAAAGACGGCGTGACGACGATGTGTAGCAGGTACGACCGCGGAAAAGTGGCGCTGAGTGCGGCTGCACGGGCATCATTGCGTTCCTTGAACCAGCTGAAGGTCACCAGGGAAATCACCGCCGTCATGCCACCTCCGAAAACGAAGGAAGTAACAAGGAGCAGAACGAGGAAGCGGTCACTGGCCATGCCCAAGAGCCAGATCCAGAGGACGACGATGACAGCTGCGATTGGCAGGCTGCCGTAGAGGATGAACTGGGCCACCCGGCTGGGCGCCGTCTTCGGTGTGGCACGAGTCGTCATGTCTTCGCTACCGTCCTTCACGGCGGACCCGCTCGATCCGACTGCTTCCGCCAAGATTAACAGCTGACCTGCCGGCACCGTCTCTGGCAAAGATGCATGATAGGACGGAGTGATGATCGCTCGTCTGCCGCTGTCGGAACAGCTCGTTGAGTTCCGGCGTGTACTGTCCCAGAACGAAACGTTGATCGAGGTGTTGAGTCGAGTCGAATCGATGCGACTACCGAATTGGTACCTCACCGCGGGGTGCCTGTTTCAGACAGTGTGGAACGTGCAAACCGGCAGGGAGCCATCCGCGGGAATCATCGACTACGACGTGTTCTACTTCGACGACCGGGATCTCTCCTGGGATGCTGAGAACCTGGCGATAGAGGCCGCGACGAAAGTCTTCGAGGGTATGGACGCCGAGGTCGAGATCCGGAATGAGGCGAGGGTTCACCTGTGGTACGAGGAAAAATTTGGAGTCCCGCTCGCGCCCTTAGAATCGACAGAGGCCGCGATCGACAACTTCGCCTCCACAACCTGTTGCCTGGGAATCAGAGGCGTTGAAGGCCAACCTTGGCGGATTTATGCGCCACACGGCCTGTCAGACGTTTTCAATCTCGTCATTCGACCCAATCCAGTCCTGGCCCCACATGCCGTTTACCAGGCAAAGACTGCTCGGTGGAAACAGCAGTGGCCCGAACTGGAAGTAATGCCGTGGCCATGCCCCGACGCTCGCTAGTATTGCGGCAGTAGCCGAAGAGCCGATTCGAGGCCGCTCAACCCGGAAACCAGTTGATGGTACTGGGCGGTGAGCAAGTACGTGCCCGCCATGGCCAACGAGGAGACAGACGTGAGCATTGAGTTCTTCCTGACCACGCTCGTGATCGTGGCGACACCAGGCACCGGCGTGCTGTACACCCTAGCCGCAGCGATCTCGCGCGGAACCCGGGCGGGCATCGTCGCCGCCTTCGGCTGCACGCTGGGCACCCTGCCGCACATGATCGCCGCGATCACAGGCCTCGCGGCGCTGATGCACACCAGCGCGGTCGCCTTTCAGACAGTGAAGTATGCGGGAGTTGCCTACCTGCTCTACATGGCGTGGCGGACGCTTCGGGACAAGAGTTCATTCGCCGTCGACGAACAGGTAGCGCCAAAGACCGCGCTGAAAGTCATCGGCTCCGGTGTGCTGATTAATCTGCTCAACCCGAAACTCACGATCTTCTTCTTCGCATTCCTGCCTCAGTTCGTGACGCCCGGAGCGCCGGATGCCGTGTGGCGGATGCTCGAACTCAGTAGCATCTTCATGCTGCTCACCTTCGTGGTATTCGTGGTCTACGGCATCTTCGCCGCGGCAGTAAGGAACCAAGTGATTTCGCGGCCCGGCGTCGTGACGTGGATGCGTCGCGGTTTCGCCGGCTCATACGCACTACTCGCCGGACGACTCGCCATCCAGGACCGCTGAACAGCCGCTCGGCTGGCTATCCCGTTCGGCTGGCTATAGATACGGCCGGGTGATGAGCTCAATCGCATGACCGGCCGGGTCCTTGAAGTAGACACCGCGGCCACCGTGCTCGTTGTTGATCTGATTGGAGTGCTTCATCTGCGGATCGGCCCAATGCTCGATGCCCCACTCCGTGAGCCGCGCGTAGGCCCGATCAAACAGCTCATCGTCGAGGAGGAAGGCGTAGTGCTGCATCTGGATCTCCACGGGTGGTTCCGCGAACTGCAGCAAAACGCCCTGATCGAGCTGGATATTGCTGAAAATGCCCCACGAAGGTGCCGCTGGCACCTCAAGCAGATCCCGGAAGAACTTCGCCGATTTGTCTCTGTCCTTCGCGGCGATGATGGTGTGATTGAACGTGACGGAAATAGTCTTCTCCTTATGTCGGGTTGTGTGCAGCGGCGGGCTAGCCACCTGACCTCAGTCTCTCGGTTGCACCTGGGACTGGCAATGGCTACCGACGGGGCCAGGCACTCTGCGGCCTCCGGCTGCTACTCGCGGCTGACGACGAACCGGTGTGCCGCCTCGAGGGCTTCCCGCCAACCGGCAGGGTCGCCATCCTGCGGTTGAGGAAGACTCACCCACTCCCGCATCGTTCGCTTGCCCATCGTGACCGGGGCTGCGTCACCGGCCTCGATGAGCCTTTGCACGTCTCGCTCTGAAAGTTTCACCACCAGTCGGCCGGTATTGCTCACGAAAGCGAAAAACTTGTCGTCGGCCTTGAGGCCCTGCCCATTGAACATTCGGCCGCTGCTCACTCCGAGCTCGGCCGGAAACGTGGCGGCGAGGGCGTGCAGCAGGGCGTTGCCGGCAACGCGCGCTTCGGGTGATCCCGTCACTTCACGCCTCCTCCGCTGGGAAACTCATCACTGCCAACTCTCTCCAGTTGGCAAATGGCTAGCCATGGCCTGGAGCCTGAAGGTTGGTGGCCGCCCAGGTCGCGAGACGGTCAAGAATAGGTTGGATTGCTTGTCCCTGTTGCGATAGCGCATAAGTGATGTGGCTCGGGCGGACGCCGGTTTCGGTCCGTTCGACGAGACCTGCGGCGATGAGGTCTACGAGGCGATCAGACAAGACGGAGTCCGTGATCGATCCCACGGAGCGACGCAGGTCCGAGAACTTAATCGGCCCCTGGCTAAGGGCAGCAAGGATGATGCCATTCCACTTCTTGCCGAGGACATCGAACGCGGCTATGAGACCAGACTCGCGCGTGGAACTCGCCGAATGCGTCAGATTTCCCATGCGTACAGTAGGGCATTTTTTCGACCAATCTGCAAGTGAAATCCGAGTACTTTGATTCAGCAAGTACTAGTGGTTTACTAGTGAATTGCCCAGATGGTGGCTCTGATTTCAGTCGGTTCCACGATCGGGTGCCTGACCCACGAGTTCAGTCATTGAAGGAGACCCGGTGCTCAACGAGGCCACTGCGACGCAGGACAACCACGCTGCCGCACGCGACGATGCCATTGCTGAAGAGCAGGTATATCTCG